>NZ_JBIRPD010000006.1:331345-409778 GCF_044332485.1 Streptomyces sp. NPDC017056
GTGTTGTTCAGACCCGGTGACTCTAAATCCGGGGGGCGGGGGTTCGCGGCCCGGGCGGCGCACCTGAGTGTGGGCCTCTCGGAGCACAGCTCCGAGAGGCCCACTCGTGTTTTCCGTGCCCGTCCGGTCAGAACTGGACGTCCGAGCAGGCGTAGAAGGCGTTACCGGTGTCGGCGATCGTCCACACGGCGACGATCAGGTGCCGGCCGGTCTTCCCGCTGGGCAGCGTGCCCTGGTGGGTGTACGTGTACGGCGGCCGCTGCCCGTTGTACGGGACCGTGAGGAACGGCGCCGGCTCCAGGTCCGCCCTGGTCAGCGGGCGGCTGGGGTCCCATCCGTCCTTGGTGATGTAGTAGCGGAAGTCCGTGGTGGCGTGCGAGGCGGTGAACCGCCAGCCGAACGTGTACGACCCCGCGCTCACCTTGGTCGCCGGCCACTGGCCGCCGCGCGGGTCGTCCAGCTCCGCGAAGCGGCTGTTGCCGCCGGAGCAGATCTTTCCGTCGGCGGGGCCGCGGGCGGGGAAGCCCTTGGGGCCCTCGACGCTCTGCGGCTCCCACTGGATGGCGCCGCAGTTCTTCACCGTGCCGTTGGCGCACAGCTTCTGTCTGCTGATGGGGGTGTCCGTGTAGCCGTGGCTGCCGGCGCTGCTCGTCGACAGGACGGTCGCGCCGACGATCCCCAGGCCGATGACGGCCGCGCTGATCCGTTTACGCATGCTTCGCTCCCGAAGGATGAGGGGGTTTCCTGCGAGCCGAGTGCACTGCGGTCCAGACCAACCAGCAGAATATTCCCGCCGGTTCGGGCTGCCTAGGGGTGGCGCGTGGGATCGGGGCGGAGGGGGCCTCCCCGGAGGAAGGGGCGGGGAGGCCCGGTGGCTCCGGCGCCGGGTTACGAGAGGTTGACGTCGGAGCAGGCGTAGAACGCGTTGCCGGTGTCGGCGATGTTCCAGACGCCCAGGATGATGTGGTGACCGGTCTTCTGGGTGGGCACGGTGCCCTGGTGCTGCACGGTCGCGGCCGGCTGGCGGCCGCCCATCGGCACCGTGACGAACGGCTCAGGTTCGAGGTCCGCCCTGGTCAGCGGCTTGCTCGGGTTGTAGCTGTCCTTGGTGATGTAGTAGCGGAAGTCCGTGGTGGCGTGGCGTGCGGTCAGCCGCCACTGGAAGGTGTAGCCCTGGCCGCCCTTGAGGTTGGTGGCGGGCCACTGGCCGCCGCGCGGGTCGTCCAGCTCCTTGAACCCGCTGTTGCCGCCGGAACATATCTTGCCGTCGGCGGGGCCGGCGGCCGGGAAGCCCTTGGGGCCCTCGACGCTCTGCGGCTCGTACTGGATCGCGCCGCAGTTCTTGACGGTGCCCTTGGCGCAGAGGGCCTGGCGACTGGGGGGTGCGTCGCTGTAGCCATGGCTGGAGGCGCTGCCGGTGGCGAACAAGGACACTCCGGCGATGCCGAGACCGACCACGGCAGCGCTGAGCTTTTTGCGCATGCTTTGCTCCTGAAGAACGAGGGGGTGTTCCGTGAGCTGCTGACTTGCGTGCTGTGCGGTCTAGACCAAACGGCAGACTAGTGACGGTGCATGAGCATGTCCAGACCAATAACAGGGGGACAGCCGGTTGCCGGTGCCGTACCGCCCGCGCAACAGCCGGCCGGCAAGTCCCCTCCGCTTACCGCCCTTTCACGCCATGACCTGCACGTAAACCAGCCGACAACCCCCCGGTCGCGCGGCTCTTTCACGCCACGGACCGGCGGACCGCCCCGGCCCGGAATTCGTCCCCCGATCACGCCGCGACGGTCAGCGGTCCCCCGTCCGGGCGCGCGCGCAGCACACCAGGCCCGTGTACGCGCGCCGCAGCGCGATCAGCGTTTCCAGCGCCTCGCGGTAGGCGGCGGCATCCGGGCCGCCGCGGTGCGCGAGGGTGCGTACGGGCGCGCACTGCCGGTCCATCACGCACAGCCAGGCGCGGTCCCGGGCCGGCAGATGGCGGAGCGACTGCCGCGGTCTGCCGTCCCCTGACCGGCGCGCGCCCATGAGCACCGCGGTCGCGGCCTGGAGCACCGGCGGTTCCAGCACTCCCTGCGCGGCGAGCGCGGCGAGCACCGCGCACTCCCGCGCCGGTGCGGGCGCGGCCCGCAGCACCGCCGCCTCGGACTGGAGCTGGGCGCGCAGCGCGTGCAGGACACGGGTCAGGCGGCGCAGCGCCGTTCCGGTGGACGCGTCGGCGGGATCGCACCCGGCGAGCGTCCCGGCCAGCCGGAACAGCCAGACGCCGTGTGCCTCCAACCGGGTGGTGGCCAGCATCAGCCGGTCCAGCCGGCCGAGCGGCTGCCCCTGCGGCGACCACCGCACGACGGGCACGAGCGCCTCCGTACGGGCGAGCTGGTCTATCGGCAGGTGGCGGCGCGGCTTGCGTTCGGGGGCCCAGTTCAGCAGGGCCAGGGTGGACAGTCCGACGACCTCCTGGCGGTCGACGCGGTGCGCGATCGCCGACCACAGGTCGAGGAAGGCCGCGTCGGCGGTGCGCCGGGCGGCGGGCGCAACCGGGTCGATACCGGTCCAGCCGCAGGCCGCGACGGTCACCGCCACCCGCATCGCCGCCGCGTCGGCGTTGCGCGGCGACAGCCGCGAGACCCGCTGCCGCAGCGCCGCCAGCACGCCGTCCCGCGCCGCGCGGGCGACCAGGTCGCAGGCGGTCTCCCGGTCGGGCGCGGCGACGGCCGCGCCGGCCAGCACGGTCAGCCGGGACCAGGTGCCGGCCATGGTCCGCACGGGTGGCCGCTCGGGCAGGAAGCCGTGGGCCCTCGGGTCGTGCGCCGGTTCGGGTACGGCGGCCAGAGTGGTGTCGGCGGATATCTCCGCTCCGGTCGTGGCCGTCAGCCGCAGCCCGGGGGTGCGCTGACCTGACGACTGCATGACGAGCAACCTTTCCGTGGGGGGAGCCGGTTCGGGGGGCGGCCGCGGGAAGCCGTCCGGGTCAGCCGACGCGCGCGTACAAGGTGGGGCGGTAGGCGGCGAACGACGAGACCCGGACCGCCCGGCCGGACCGCGGCGCCTCCAGGTAACGGCCGCCGCCGAGGTAGATCGCCACGTGGTGGATGCCGGAGGAGGCGCCGTTGGACGACCAGAAGACCAGGTCGCCGCGGCGCAGCTGGGAGCGGGTGACCGGCGTCGCGGCCCGGTACTGGGCGCCGGCGACGCGCGGCAGCGAGATGCCGGCGCGCTGGTACGCCTGCTGGACCAGCCCCGAGCAGTCGAAGGCGTACGGGCCGTTGCCGCCCCACGCGTAGGGCTTGCCGAGCTGGGCCATCGCCCACTGGACGGCGGCCTCGGTGCCGTAGCGGAGGGGGGTGCCCGTGCCGCTCCCGCCGCCCGCCGAACCGGCAGCGGAACCGATACGCCCGGGTGTGCCGCCGCCCGTTCCTCCCGACATGCCGGTACGGGCCTCGTAGCGGTCCCGGCGGCTGGTCCACCACCAGCTGCCGCCCTGCCGGTACCAGTACACCCGGTCCGTGGCGTCCCAGCCGGACCTGCCCCGGAAGGTGGGGGCGGGGTTGTGGCCGCGCGTGGCCTGGCCGGCGGAGGAGGGCCCGGCGGACGCGCCGGTCCTGCCACCGCCCGCTCCGCCCGCGTGCCGCCGGTACGTGGCGTACTGGCTGGTCCAGCGCCACCAGCCGGTGGCGTCCCGGTACCAGTACTTCGCGCCGTCCCAGCCCGCTCTGGCCGGTGCCGGCTCGGCGTCCGCCGTGCCCGCCGCCGCGCCGACGAGCGTGACCGCGCCCACGGCCGCCGCGACCGCGCCCCGTACCGTGCACCGCGCCCGGCTGCCGCCGTTGCGCGGGGCCGACTCGACCGCGGCACCGGCGCAGAACGCGCATCCGCAGTCGGCCGGTATTACTTCGACGAATTCCGGTGTCCGCATCTCTGCCTGCCTTTCCGCTGTGTCAGCTCTTGGCGGCGGCGCTGCCGCGCGCGGTGTAGAAGGCCACGGTCAGGTCCTTGACCAGGGCCTTGCGTTCGTAGTCGTCGAGCTCCACCAGTCCTCTGCTGGTCAGCCGCTGCACGGTGTCGTCGACCGCGTCCACGACCGAGGTCAGCACGCTGTCGCGGTGCTTGGCGTCGATCGCCGCGATCTGGCGGCGCTGCATCGCCGCCGCCACCTCGGGCGCGTACTCGATCCGGGTCGGCTGGGCGGAGAAGACCTCGATGCCGACCGGGCGGCAGTCCGCCGACAGGGCCCGGGTCAGCGCCTCGCCGACCGCCTCCGCGTCGCGCAGGGTCGGCGCCTCCTCGTAGTACGCGTCGGCCGGGAGCTGCGAGAGCACCCGTGCCATCGCGGACTCGACCTGTTCGCGCAGGTAGGCGGTGTGGTCCTGGACCGCGAACAGCGCCCGCGCGGTGTCCCTGACCCGCCACACCACGAGCACGACGACCCGCAGCTGGATGCCCTGCGCGTCGACCGCCGGCATCGCCTCGCTGCGCCAGTGCCGCAGCCGTACGTCCACCCGGCGGCGCAGCACCAGGGGGCTGATCCACACCAGGCCGGTGCGGCGCACGCTGCCGCGGTAGCGCCCGAAGAGGCTGAGCACCCAGGCGCTGCCGACCCGGCCGCGGGAAAGCCCGCCGAAGGCGTACAGCGCGGCCAGGCCGCCGAGCCCGGCCACGGCCCACTCCCACGGGTGCGGGGAGGGCCGGACGGCGATCGGCAGGCCCAGGGTCCGTACGACCGGGGCGGGCAGCATGCCCCGCCACCACAGGAACGCCACCGAGCAGGCGATCGCCAGCAGGCCGAGGAACAGGGCCAGCCAGCCGGACAGGGACCGGCCGCGCCGTTCGGCCAGGCCGTCCTCCTCGTCGGGGGCCCGGCGCGCGGCGGAACGCGACAGCTCGCGCAGGAGCGCGGACCGGCCGGCCGCGGTGGCGTCCGCGGCGCGGCCCGCGTGCCGGCCGGCCGCCGCGCCCTCCGTACGGGCCCGGCTGCCCGCGTCGACCACGCCGAGGGCGCCGTCGAGTGCGGCGCGCTCCGCGGTGTCCAGCAGGTCGGTCGCCGCCGCGATGCCGGCCACGGCGGCGTCGGCGGGGGTGAGCCGGGCTTCCGGGGGCAGCAGCGGGGCGGTGATCCGCGGCTGTTCGGTGGTGTCCGCCTCGTTGAACGCGGCGTCCGCCGGGGGCGTGGCCGGCTCGCCGCCGTTCGGGCGGCGCGGGCCCTTGGCGAAGTCCAGCTCCCCGCCGGTCCGGGTGGAGGCCGCCTCGTCCGCTTCCGGTTCGGCACGGAAGAGCAGGTCCATGCGGATGCCGGCGCCGTGCCCGATGGTGCGGGAACGCGCCGACCAGAGGGAGGGCCGGGCGGGCGGTTCCGGTTCGGTCGCTGAGGCCGGATCAGGCTCGGGGCCGAAGGCCGGACCTGAGGCCGGGTCAGCATCGGCGGCCGGGGCCGGGCGGCCGGTCTTCGCCTCCTGCACCTGCTCGGGGGCCGGTTCCGGTTCGGGCTCGGGTTCCGCTTCCGGCTCCGTCCGTGCCGGTTCGCCGCGCGCTTCCCCCTCCTCCACCGCGTCCCCCACCGGCCCGCCGCCCGCCTGCTCGGGGCCGGCGCCCGTACCCGTCGCCGCAACGTCCCCCGCCCCGGTGTCCGCTGCCCCGGTGTCCGCTGCCGCGCCACCTCCTGCCCCGTTTTTTGCCGTTCCGGGGTCGTTGTCCGCTGTCTCGGTCTTCGTTGCCATCGTGCGCTCCGTCATCGGAAGAGTCGCCGCCATGTCTCGGGGCCGGGGTAGCCGTCGGCGTCCGGGCCGGTCCAGCCCTGGGCCCGCTGGAACGCCTCGACATTGCGGCGGTCCGCCTCCGTCCACCGGGGTCCGGGGCCGGAGGTGTAGTACTTGCCGAAACCTTTTCTCACCAGCTGCTTTCCCAGCCCGGTGACATAGCCGTTGGACTGGCCGGGCCGGAAATACCCCGTGCCAGGGAAGACCGCGACGCCACCCGCGGCCTCGCCGATGTCCCGGCCCACCCCGTTGACCAGGTACGACCAGGTCGACGGGCCCGGAATGCCGTCCGCCTCCGCACCGCGCCAGCCCTGCGCCCGCTGGAACGCCTCGGTGGCCCGGCGGTCCGCCTCGCTCCAGCGCGGGCCGGGACCCGACGCGTAGAAACCTCCCCCGCCACGGGCCACCAGCATCCGGCCCAGCCGGGTGACGTACGCGTTGTCCGCGCCGGGCCCGAAAAGCCCGGCCCCGGGAAACACCGACGTGTCACCGCCCGTACCGCCGTCCGAATTCCCGCCGTCGGCCAGACCGCGGTAGCGAAAGGCGACGTACCTTCCGGAATTGCGCCAATAGGCGTACGGAGTCGGCCGTTTCACCGCGTGCGGCCGGGTCTGCTCGTATGCGATGTAGCGCGTACGGGAGGAATCCGTCCAGCCGCCGAAGAGGGTGACGTGGGAGCCCGCGCCCGGATTCGCCGCGTTGTGGAACAGCAGCATGTCGCCGGGCCGCAGTTCGCTCTTCGGTATACGGATTCCGAACTGGGCGAGGCTTCCGGTCCACTGGTTCCGGCCGAGGTTCCAGGCCATCGAGATGAATCCGGAGCAGTCCTGGCGGTAGCCGTCCGACCAGTAGCGGTTCATGTTGTACGGAACCCGGGCGGCGACCCAGCGCTGGGCCCGCTCGATGATCTGCGCCCGGGTGAGGGGACGGACGGCGGCGGCCGCGACGACGCCCCGCGCGCTGCCGGCGCCCCCGTACAGCCCGCTGACCGGCCCTTGCGGGGTTTCTTCGGACGCCGCGGCGGGGGGCGGCACGGGCGGGCCGGTCCTCAGGGCCCGCAGGAGGCCGGGGCCAGGGGGTGCCGCGGGGAGAGCGGAGGCCCGCCCGGGGCCGCCGGCCTGGCCCGTACCGGCCCAACCGCCGAGCGCCACGGCCTGCCCCGCCGTGGAAACGCCGCTGCTCAGGACGGTTCCGGCGGTCGCGACGAGGACCAGCGCCCGGCGGGTGCCGCGGGCGCCGGGGTGACCGCCGTCACGGACGGCCCGGGCGTGCCGGAGTGCGCGCCGCTCCTGGACGCAGCCGCCGCAGGAGCAGATGCCCGCGGGGTCGAATTCCACGAATCCCGGCACTGCCATTCCAGTTCCCCTCCAGGCCCGTTCCGTTCTCATTCGCCTTCGCACCTGCCACAGCTTCTCAACTGGTAGGAGATACCGCATGCTGACGGGGTAACTGATGATCATGCACTACGAAACGATACTCACAGACCAAATCGGGCAGGCGCTCCGGCGAAGGTCCCGAGATCGCGGGACTTTCGCCCCGGTGGCCCAGGGATTCGGCCGCGTCGGAAAAGCCCGCCGGCCCGCCGCCGGCTCGGTGATCGAGGTCACACATTCGGCGGGTGAGGACGGCCGCACAGGTGGTCAGAAGCACCCCTGGAGTTCGTGTAAAGTTATCTACGTCAGCGCGCGCCGCTAGCTCAGTTGGTTAGAGCAGCTGACTCTTAATCAGCGGGTCCGGGGTTCGAGTCCCTGGCGGCGCACGTCACACCGAGGCCCCTCGCAGCTGCGAGGGGCCTCGGTGCTTTTCCGGGCGGGCCGGGGCGGCACCCGGTGTTTTCCGGCACTCCCCCGCCGCTTTCCGGGCGCCCCGCCGGTGCATCGCTGGTCAAAACGGTGACCGGGGTGCACAGTCGCACAATGGCGCGCGACAACCAGGAGCGGATCAAGAAGCTCATCATCGACCGGCGGCTGGCCCCCGGGGACCCGCTGCCCACCGAGACGGACCTGATGGAGCTGCTCGGGGTCAGCCGGAACTCCGTCCGCGAGGCCCTCAAGGCGCTGCAGGCAATGGGCATCGTGGAGATCCGGCACGGCTTCGGCACGTACGTCGGGCCGATGTCGATGGCCCCGATGACCGAGGGGCTGGCCTTTCGCACGGTGGCCGGCCACTACCGCGGCGAGGACAGCCTGCTCCAGCTGCTGGAGCTGCGCGAGGCGGTGGAGACCGGCCTGATCGCGCGGCTGGCGGGCCGGGTGCCGGCGGCGGACCTCGCGGAGCTCGACGAGCTGGTGGCACGGATGGACGAGGAGGCCGCGGCGGGCGCCGTGCGGGCCGACACCGACCGGGCCTTTCACGCCGCGCTCTACCGGGGGCTGGGCAACCGCTTGCTGAGCGAGGTGCTGGACGCGTTCTGGGACGCCTTCCACCGCGTCCGTACGGACCTGGCAGGGCTGCCGGCCGACCCCCGCGTCACCCACCGGCAGCACGGGGAAATCCTCGCGGCGGTCCGGGACGGCGACGCGCTGCGCGCCGAACAGGCCGTACGCCACCATTTCGACAACATCCGTCAGCGGCTGAGCAGTTCAGGGTCCAAATAAGACCCACTGCGACCTAACCCGTCCATCAATGCACTCGCATGTCCGGTAAACACCTCGTTTAACCCTTGCGATCAAGATATGAGATTCGGGACCCTGACGAGATACTGGAGCCCAACTGAGCCTGTGCACGCTCAAGTTGAGCGACACACCGGTTGCGATGAATGTGGGAGTGGGGCCGCGCCGCACAAGACGGAAGTCGGGGCGGGAATCACGCAACCGGAAGACGGCCGTCACACGTCCAACGACGTAGGCGGCCGACACCATTTGCGCCCGGGTCGGTCGAGGGGGACCCAAGGCTCGGGCCATGAGAAGACGGGCACGCAGCCAGCATGCGTGCCGGGGGGATGGACTCATGACGTCGCCGCCTACCGGCGCCCGGCAGGAGCACCAGTACGACCCGTCCGCGACGACGCGCCTGCGCGTGCCGCGCCAGCACCGGCAGCGCAGGCAGGCGCGCAAACCGCTGCCACGCTACGACTACGAGCACTACAGCCGGCTGGCCGGGCCGCTGACCCAGCCGGACCCCGACCGGCCCTACAAGGTGCGCTACCGCAGCCTGCTGGCGGACGAGCCGCACCGAATACGCGCGGCGCTCCTGCTCGGCGCCGCCCCCCTGCTCTCGCTCGGCCTGCTCGCCTGGCTGATGCAACCGGCCCACTGGACCGACCGCGACCACCCCGCCTACGACTTCCTGCCGGCACTGGACATCGTCATGCTGGTCTCGATCGGCCTGATCGAGTTCTTCCGCTGCATGAACGTGCTCTCCAACGCCCACGCCACCCTGGTGGCCCGCGACCCCATCCCGGTCGTCCCGGAGCACGGCACCCGCGTCGCCTTCCTCACCTCGTTCGTGCCCGGCAAAGAGCCGCTGGAGATGGTGACCAAGACGCTGGAGGCCGCCGTCAAGATCCGCCACCGCGGCCTGCTGCACGTCTGGCTCCTCGACGAGGGCGACGACCCGGACGTCAAGGCGGTCTGCGAGCGCCTCGGGGTGCACCACTTCACCCGCAAGGGCATCCCGCAGTGGAACCAGAAGAAGGGCCCGCACCGCGCCAAGACCAAGCACGGCAACTACAACGCCTGGCTCCAGGCGCACGGTGACGCCTACGACTACTTCGCCTCCGTCGACACCGACCACGTACCGCTGCCCAACTACCTGGAGCGGATGCTCGGCTTCTTCCGCGACCCGGACGTCGGATTCGTCATCGGCCCGCAGGTGTACGGCAATTACGACACGTTCGTCACCAAGGCGGCGGAGTCGCAGCAGTTCCTCTTCCACGCGCTGATCCAACGAGCGGGCAACCGCTACGGCGCCCCGATGTTCGTCGGCACCTCGAACGCCGTCCGCATCAAGGCCCTCCAGCAGATCGGCGGCCTGTACGACTCGATCACCGAGGACATGGCGACCGGGTTCGAGATGCACCGGCACCGCAACCCGGACACGGGCAAAAAGTGGCGCTCGGTCTACACGCCCGACGTCCTCGCGGTCGGCGAGGGCCCCACCGCCTGGACGGACTTCTTCACCCAGCAACTGCGCTGGTCGCGTGGCACGTACGAGACCATCCTCAAGCAGTTCTGGAAGGCGCCCTTCACGCTGCCGCCGGGCAGGTTCTTCAACTACACCATGATGGTCATCTTCTACCCGATGTCCGCCATGAACTGGATTCTGGCGGCCCTGAGTTGCGCGCTCTTCCTGGGCCTGGGCGCCTCGGGCGTGCAGATCGACCCGTCGGTGTGGATGATGCTGTACGGCAACGCCTCGGCGCTCCAGATCGGGCTGTACGTGTGGAACCGCCGGCACAACGTCTCGCCGCACGAACCGGAGGGCTCCGGCGGTGTGGCCGGCATGGTGATGTCCGCGCTCTCGGCGCCGATCTACGCACGCTCGCTGTTCGACGCCGCGCTGCGCCGCAAGAGCAAGTTCGTGGTCACGCCGAAGGGCGACTCCTCCAGCCCGGACACCCTCTTCGGCACGTTCCGCGTGCACCTGTTCTTCATCCTGGTCTTCGGGGGCTCGCTGGGCGCCTCGTTCTGCTTCGGCCACAGCCACCCGGCGATGATCACGTGGGCGACGCTGGCGCTGCTGGTCACCGCGGCGCCGATCTTCGCGTGGCGCTGGGGCATGCGGCAGGAGAAGCGCCGGCAGGGGCGGGACGGCGACGGCACTCCCCCGTCCGACGGCGGAGCGCAGCCGGCGCCGCATCCGCAGCGCCGGCCCGGGTGGGCGGCCTCCGCGGGGCGCGATGCCCCCGGTGAGCCGGAGCACCGTACCGCCACCGACCAGACCGAGCAGATCGCACTTGGGGGACGCCACACATGAAGTACCGTCCGAGCCGTCGCACCCGGCGCGTCGCGATAGGCGCGGCGGTGGTGCTGGCGCTGGCCGGGATGAACGGCCCCGCCCTGTTCAACTTCGCCTCGGAGCAGTACCACCAGTACAAGATCAACAAGCCGGAGTACAAGGCCGCGAACGGCCACTGGGACGTGGTGGACGTGCCGCCCGAGTACAAGATCAATACGATCCACGCGGCGCTGCTGCACACCGGCAAGGTGCTGCTGGTCGCCGGTTCGGGGAACAACGCCAAGAACTTCGCGGCCAAGTCGTTCCGCACGGTCCTGTGGGACCCGGTGAAGAACACCTTCAAGAACATCCCCACCCCGAAGGACCTCTTCTGCGCGGGCCACACCCAGCTGCCGGACGGCAAGCTGCTGGTGGCCGGCGGCACCCAGCGCTACGAGAAGCTCGGCGGCGACGTGAAGAAGGCCGGCGGGCTGATGATCGTCTACAACGAGAACCCGGACGCGCCGAAGACGTTCCCGGCCGGGACGCTGTTCACCGGCAAGCAGAACGGCAAGACCTTCACCTCCAAGGACCCGGTCGTGGTCCCGCGCGCGAAGAAGACCGCGGACCCGAGGACCGGGAAGGTCACGGTCACCCACAGCGAGGCCCGGGTCTACGTGGAGGCGCTCAAGGAGGGCCGCGAGTACTCCACCGGCGCCCAGGACAACTACCGCATCCACGGCCTGACCGGCGCCGACGCCCGCAACTTCTACGGCATCGCGCAGAAACTCTCCTTCGACAAGAAGGACTTCCAAGGGATCAAGGACTCGTTCGAGTTCGACCCGGTGGCCGAGCGCTACATCCCCGTCGACCCGATGAACGAGGCCCGCTGGTACCCGACGCTGACCGGCCTGGAGGACGGCAAGGTGCTGTCCACCTCGGGGCTGGACGAGATCGGCCAGGTCGTCCCGGGCAAGCAGGAGATCTACGACCCGAAGACGAAGAAGTGGACCTACCTGCCCAAGCAGCGCTTCTTCCCGACTTACCCGGCGCTCTTCCTCACCGACAAGGGACGGCTCCTCTACACCGGTTCCAATGCCGGGTACGGACCCGACAACATCGGCCGTACGCCCGGCATCTGGGACCTCAAGACCAACAAGTTCCAGGTCATCCCGGGGATGAGCGACCCGGACGTGCTGGAGACCTCGATGTCCGTACTGCTGCCGCCCGCGCAGGACCAGCGGTACATGGTGCTGGGCGGCGGCGGGGTCGGCGAGGACCCGAAGGCCACCGACAAGACACGGCTGGTGGACCTGCACGCCGCTCAGCCGCGCTTCAAGGACGGCCCGCCACTGTACGCGAAGGCGCGCTACCCGAGCAGCGTGATCCTGCCCGACGACACGGTGCTCACCACCAACGGGTCCGGCGACTACCGGGGGCGCGGCGACAGCAACGTCCTCCAGGCCGAGCTGTACGACCCGAAGGCCAACTCCTCGCGTCCGGTGGCCGATCCGCTGGTGGGGCGCAACTACCACTCCGGCGCGCTGCTGCTGCCGGACGGCCGGGTGATGACGTTCGGCTCCGACTCGCTCTTCGCCGACAAGGACAACACGAAGCCCGGCGTCTTCCAGCAGCAGATCGACATCTGGACGCCGCCGTACCTCTACCGTGACTCGCGGCCGGAGATCTCCGACCCCGGGCCCAAGACGGTGAAGCTGGGCGGCACGGCCACGTACGGGACCAAGCACGCCTCGTCCGTCAAGAAGATGCGGCTGATCAGGCCAGGCTCGTTCACGCATGTCACCAACATCGAACAGCGGTCCATCGCACTGGACTTCACGAAGACCAAGGACGGCGTGACGATCACCCTCCCGAAGGACCCCACGCTGGTGCCGCCCGGCTGGTACATGCTCAACGCCGTGGACGACCAGGGCACCCCGTCCAAGGCGGTCTGGATCAAGGTACCGACGGCTTCCGAGGCGGAGCTGGCGGGACTGGGGCTGAACTGAGCCGGTGACGGAGAAGGGCGGCGCTCCGGCGGTCGGCCGGAGCGCCCCTACGCGTCAGCTCGCCCCTCCGTGCCGCTTCCCGCGCCTACTTCCCGTGCCTACTTCGCATTGCGGGCCAGCTCCAGGGCGTAACTGGGCCACCATTCGCCGGCCTTGGGGCCGCCCTTGCAGGTGCCGTCCGATTCGCCGGGGCGCTTTATCCACAGGTAAGCGTCCACGAGCGGGTCGCCGGTTCGTGTGGTCGGAGTCGCGCCCAGGGCGCGGCCGCGCGGGTTGCACCAGTTCTCCGGGTCGTCGCCGCCGGGGGCCGGTCCGTTGCCGTTGCGGCTGGTGTCGACGACGAAGTGCTTGCCGCCGACCATCGCGGAGAGCTGCTTGCCGTACTTCTTGTTCTCCTCGGTGGTCTGGTAGTTGGAGGTGTTGAGCGCGAAGCCGTCGGCCTTGTCGATGCCGGCGCGCTTGAGGGGCTCCACCATGCGGCCCGGGTCCTTGATCCAGTGCGGGTTTCCCGCGTCCAGGTAGACCTTGGTGTGCGGGAGCGCCTTGAGTTTGCCGACGGCCTCCGTCAGCAGGGCGTACCGCTCCTCGTGGAACTGCTCCGGGGTGCACGTGTCCACGATGTGCGGCAGCGCGTCGGGCTCCAGCACGACCGTCGTCGCGCGGTCGCCGATGCCCTTGATGACGCCGTCGAGCCAGGCGCGGTAGGCGTTGCCGTCCGCGGCGCCGCCCTGGGAATAGCTGCCGCAGTCGCGGTGCGGGATGTTGTAGAGCACGAGCAGCGCCTCGCGGTCGGTCTTGGCCGCCGCCTCCGTGAAGCCGCGGGCCTCCCCCTGCGGGTCCTCCACGCCTATCCACTCGGCCACCGGCTGCTCGGCTATCTTGCGGATCAGGTCGGCTTCGGCGGACTTGCCGTCCTTGGCGTAGGCGGCGGCCTGCCGGGCCGCCTTGCCGTCCGGGTTGACCCAGTACGGCACCGTGGACTTGGGCTGCTGGCTCGGCTTGGACGCGGCCTTCCCGTCGCCCTCGCCGCCGTCGGACGAAGAGAAGCACCCGGACAGCAGCAACAGCGCCCCCAACGCCGATGCCGTGCCGAACGCGCCGCGCCGGCGGCCGGCGCGAGGCTCACCCGGGGGGCCTCCCCCGGATCCCCGAACATTGCCGTACATCCACTCCCCCCTCGGAGCACGGGACAAGACCGGTCGAATCCATCCTGGCACACGCCTTCCAACGGCAGGCCGGCCTGTGGACAACCTGTTACGCCACCGCCGGACGGGTGAAAAGCGGCCGGCGCGGCCGGTCCGTCTCCAACTCCCCCTAGGCGGCGCCGCGCAGTCGTTCTACAGTGAATTCCAGTGTGAGCTTTCGGTTAGTCACCTGGCCCCAGCCCCCGGCCGGGCCGTGCACACGCCCGCGTACGGGCGTCGCGCACCTCCCGCCG
Organism: Streptomyces sp. NPDC017056; assembly: GCF_044332485.1. Classification (NCBI taxonomy): domain Bacteria; kingdom Bacillati; phylum Actinomycetota; class Actinomycetes; order Kitasatosporales; family Streptomycetaceae; genus Streptomyces; species Streptomyces sp. NPDC017056. The sequence goes on from NZ_JBIRPD010000006.1 coordinate 345,421, forward strand.
GCGACAGGGCAACTCCCGCAGTCCTGACATCCCGGCGGTCGAGGACCGGCCGGTCGGCGGTTCAGGGGGAGCGGGCCGCCGACCGGGATCGGTTCGAGGGATCCGGAAGCTCCGAAGGAGCGGATTCACCCCTGCGTTCAACTCGCCGCCGCGGGCGTCGTCTTCGTGAGGTAGCCGTGGACGACGACGTTGGCGGTGTAGCTTTCCCGCTCGGCGTCGAACGTGCCGGCGCAGGTGATCAGGCGCAGTTCGGCGCGGCCCGGCACATGGCCGCCGTAGACCTTCTCCGGTACGAAGTTCGCGCTGTCGTAGATCTTGACGTCCTCGACGGTGAACCGCGCGGTGCTGCCGTCCGCCCTGCGGACGTCCACCCGCTGCCCCGTCTTCATGCTGCCGAGCCGGTGGAAGACCGCGCGCCCGCTGTTCGTGTCCACGTGTCCGGCCAGCACGGCGGCGCCCGCCGCTCCCGGTTGCGGCCCTTTCGCGTACCAGCCGACGAGGCCGGGGGTGCGGTATGAGGGCGTGGAGACCGCGCCGCTCGCGTCCAGCCCGCTCTCGACAACCCGGGCCCGTACGCCCAGTGAGGGGATGTCGATCCGGGTGGGGCGGCCGTCCGGGGAGGTGGCCAGCGGGTCGTGCGCCGGGGGCAGTTCGGCTCCGAGCGGGCGGCCGACGGCCGCGACGTCGCCGGTCGTCGGCGGCTGCGCCAGGCCGCTGCCGTCCGTCAGGCCGCGGCCCCAGAGCCACAGCGCCAGCAGCAGTGCGGCCCAGACCACGCCGGTGGCCATCCGGCGGTGGCAGTGGCCGTGCGGGGGGCGGCGGTCCGCCACCGGGTGGTCCTCAGCCGGCATCGCCATCGCCCGATCCCTTTCGCCGCCGCCGCATGCGCAGCAGCTGTCCGGTGAGTGCGAGGACCGCGCCCCCTGCCAGCACGAGTCCCACGGCGTACGCGCCGTCGCCTTCGCGGCTCGCCGCCGTCCGTACGAGCGTGGTCCGCAGCGCCTTCGGGGGTGCCGCGGCCACGTGGCGCGCGGCCGTCTTCGCCGTACCGCCGCCTCCGGCCCGTACCGGGGCGGTGGGCGAGGCGGGCGGCGTGGCGGCGTCCTGGGCCGGGTGGGCGTACGCGGCGGTGCCGGCGTCCTCGGGGGGTGCGGGGGACGCGGAGGTGACCTCGATCGTGCCCGTGGCCCGCGCGTCCTCGCCGTCGCAGTGGACGGCGACGGCGTACGCGCCGGGCTCAGCGGAGGAGCGCACCCGCGCGTCGCCCACCAGCCCCGCGGCGACCCGTCCGAGCGGTACCGCGTCGACGAAGACCTCGGAGGTGGCGCGGCCCGTGCGGCCCGCGCAGCCGGTGACCTGGAGAGCCGCCTCGGTGCCCGGTGCGACGGCCGAGGGGGTGACCGCGACCGCCCCGGGTGCGGTGCCCGGGGCCCGGTCGGCGGCCGACGCGGGTGCCGGGGTCAGCGCCGCCACCGCGAGAGCGGCACAGAGTGTGAATGCCGGTGTGCGCATGGTGAACCTCCGAACACTTCCGAAGGTCCGCCCGGCGGCGCGCTCCCGCATCCGCTGGGGCCCGGGACTGGGCCGTCCGGGTGAGCGGCCGCCCGTACGGGGCCGCCGCCCCCGGGAGCGGCCGGTCTACACCAGGTCGACCAGGTCGGCGATGGAGTCCACGACCCGCGAGGGCCGGAACGGGTGCCGTTCGATGTCGCCCTTGGCGGTGAGCCCGGTCAGCACCAGGAACGTCTCCATGCCGGCTTCCAGCCCGGCCAGCACGTCGGTGTCCATCCGGTCGCCGATCATCGCGGAGGTCTCGCTGTGCGCGCCGATGACGTTCAGGCCGTGCCGCATCATCAGCGGGTTGGGCTTGCCGACGAAGTACGGCTCCACGCCCGTCGCCTTGGTGATCAGCGCGGCGACCGAGCCGGTAGCGGGCAGCGCGCCCTGCGCCGAGGGGCCGGTCTCGTCCGGGTTGGTGGCTATGAAGCGGGCACCGTCGTTGATGAGCCTGATGGCCTTGGTGAGCGCCTCGAAGCTGTAGGTGCGGGTCTCGCCGAGCACGACGTAGTCGGGTTCGTGGTCGGTGAGCACGTAGCCGATGTCGTGCAGGGCGGTGGTCAGGCCGGCCTCGCCGATGACGTACGCGGTGCCGGACGGCCGTTGCTCGTCGAGGAACTGGGCGGTGGCCAGCGCGGAGGTCCAGATGGACTCCCAGGGCACGTCCAGGCCGATGCGGTTCAGCCGGGCGTGCAGGTCGCGCGGGGTGTAGATGGAGTTGTTGGTCAGCACGAGGAAGGGCTTGCCCGATTCGCGCAGGCGCTTGATGAAGGCGTCGGCACCGGGCACGGGGATGCCCTCGTGCATCAGCACCCCGTCCATGTCGGTCAGCCATGACTCGATCGGCTTGCGCTCTGCCACTGCCGGTCTCCCGCCGTGCGTGTCTGCCAGGGGTTCGCCGGCCGCGCCCGCGCCGTCGCGGGTCCCGTACGCGCCGCACACCACAGCGGTGACCTGCGTCTCGTACGTATGGCCGACGCCCCCAGCCTAAGTCAGCCACCGCGATCTCGGCCCCGCCGGACGCCCGGAACCCGAGGTCGGAACCCGGGGTCGCGCCCGCGGCGGGTGCGGCGGTCAGCTGCCCGTCGCGGCTTTCCAGGCGTCGATGTAGGCGGACAGGTTCTTGTCGATGTCGTTCCAGTCCGGCCGGAAGATCTCGACGCCGTCCATGATCTTGGCGAGTTCGGCGGCGTTGCGGTCGGTGGGCGTGATGTCCGTACGGGCCGCGAACCCGCCGCCGACCGCGGAGACCTGCTTCTGGACCTCCGGGGACAGCAGGTGGTCCAGGAATTTCTTGGCCTGGGCCGCGTGCGGGGCGTTCTTGACCAGGCCGGCCGCGTACGGCAGCGCGAACGTGGACGGCTTGGCGCCGGGCCCGGCGGCGGGGAAGAAGATGCCCTGGTTCGGCATGGACTTGGTGTTGGCGTAGTTCATCTGCACGTCGCCGTTGGCGACGAGGAGTTCGCCCTTGTCGGTCTTGGGGGCGAGCTGTCCGGTGGAGGAGGCCGGGCCGACGTTGTTGGCCTGGAGCTTCTTGAGGAACTCCATGGCCGGGCCCTGGCCGCCGAAGTCGTGCAGCGCCTTGACGACGACGGCGGTGCCGTCACCTGCGACACCCGGCGTGGAGTACTGGAGCTTGTTCTTGAAGCGGGCGTCCGTCAGGTCCTGCCAGGTGCGCGGCGGCTGCTTGAGCTGCTGCTTGTTGTAGATGAAGCAGAAGTAGTTGTTGACGACGGCGGTCCACTTGCCGTTCGGGTCCTTGTTCGCGGCGGCGACGCGTTCCTCACCCTTGGGGCGGTAGGTGTCCAGCAGGCCCTTGCCGTCGGCCTGCTGGATGAACGGCGGCAGGGTGACGACGATGTCCGCCTTGGTGTTGGCCTTCTCGCGCGCCAGCCGCTGTACGGCGGCGCCGGACCCGCTCTCCACGAGGTTGACCTTGACGCCGGTCTTCTTCTCGTAGTCCGCGAAGACCCGGTCGTAGAAGCCGTCGCCCTTCTCGCCGCGGAGGCCGTCGGCACTGTAGACGGTGATTTCCTTGGTGTCGGCGCGGGACACGCCGCCGCAGCCGCTCAGGGCGGCGCCGAGGACCAGGGTGCCGCAGACGGCGGCGGTCGGCTTGAGGGGGCTGCGCATGACGTGGTGTCACTCCTTGAAGTGGGTGGGGCCTGGGGCCCGTCAGCGGTACGAGGCTTTGGTGCGGATGCGGGAGACGGCCAGCAGCACCAGCAGCGTGGCGGCCATCAGCGCCACCGCGAGCGCGGCGCCGGCGAACAGGGAGCCCCGGTCGGTGGTGGCGAAGATCTCCACCGGCAGCGGCATCCAGTCCGGCGGGTAGATCATCATCGTGGCGCTCAACTCGCCCATGGATAGCGCGAAGCACAGGCCGGCGGCGGCCGTCAGGGACGGCAGCAGGAGGGGCAGTTTGACGCGCCACAGGACGTACGCGGGGCGCGCGCCGAGGCTGGCGGCGCTCTGCTCGTACGCCGGGTCCAGACGGGCCAGCGCGGCCGTCACGGACTGGTACGCGAAGGCGGTGACCAGGACCGTGTGCGCGACGACCACGATCTGCGGGGTGCCGTTCAGCAGCAGTGGCGGCTGCGAGAAGGCGACCAGCAGCGACAGGCCCACGACGACGGACGGCACCGCGACCGGCAGCATGAACAGGCCGTCCAGGACGCGGCGGGCGCGCGGCCCCAGCCGTTGGGCGGCCAGCGCGGCCCAGGTCCCGGCGGCGAGCGCGGACAGGCTCGCCGCGACGGCCGTGAGCAGGCTGGTGACCAGCGCCTCCAGCGGGTCGCCGTGCGCGATGTCCCGGTAGTGCGCCAGGGTCGGCCCGGACGGCAGCGCACCGCTCCAGTTGCTCGCGAAGGACGCGGCGAGGACGACGAGGAACGGCAGCGCGAACACCGGCAGGAAGAGGACGAAGAACAGGGTCCAGACGGCGCGGCGGGCGCCTTTGCTATGCACGAGCACGGTGGCCCGCACCTCCCGCGGTCGGCGTGCGGGCCCCGCCCGCGCGGGCGGCCACGGCCCGGTACAGGGCGTAGAGGGCCACGGACAGGACGATGTTGACGACGGCGACGACGCAGGCCCCGGTGTAGTCACCGTCCAAGATGGCCTTCGTGTAGACGAGCACCGGCAGGGTGACGACGTCCTTGGCGCCGGTGAACAGCACGATCCCGAACTCGTTCAGGGTCAGCACCAGCACCAGCGCGCCGCCCGCCGCCAGCGACGGCAGCGCCTCGGGCAGGATCACCTGCCGCACGATCCGGGCCGGCCGGGCGCCGAGCGAGGCCGCCGCCTCCACCTGTCCGGTCTCCACCTGGGAGAAGGCGGCGAGCAGCGGCCGCATCACGAAGGGCGTGAAGTACGTGATCTCGGCGAGCAGCACGCCCCAGGGGGTGTGCAGGAAGTCGAAGGGCCCGCTCGCCGCGCCGGTGGCGTCCGTCCACACCCCGTTGGCCAGGCCGGCGGTGCCGTAGAGGAACAGCAGCGCGAGAGTGATCAGGAAGGACGGGAAGGCGAGGAAGACGTCGACGAAGCGGCTCAGCGCCCTGCTGCCGGGAAACGGTACGAACGCGATCACCAGGGCGAGGACGAAGCCGAGCAGCAGGCAGCCGGCGGTGGCGCCGACGGCGATCAGGACGGTGTTCCCGAGCGCGTCCCGGAAGGACGCCTCGGCGAAGACCTGCGCGTACGGGGCGGTGGACGGCGGGCCGCCCTCCTCGCCCGTGAAGGACTGCCGGACGACCAGGGCCAGCGGGTAGAGGAAGACGAGCGCGAGGGCGGCGAGCGGGGGCAGGACCCAGAGGGCCGGTGCGCTACGCGCGCCCCGGCTTCCCGCGCCCCGGCTTCCCGCGCTCCGCGGCAGCGGAAGGGTTCCCGGCCTACTCATCGGCGGCGCTCCCCGCCCCGGCCGGTAGCAGCACCGCGTCCTCGGCGGCGAAGTGGAGCACCACCTCGGCGCCCGGCACGGGGGTCGTACGCAGCTCGCGCACGTCGGCCATGACGCGGTGCCCGGCCACGTCCGCGTACACCCGGTGAGTCGCGCCGCGCCACTGCACCTCGGTGACGCGGCCGCGCAGCGCGTTGGGGCCCTCGCCGAGGCCGACGAGGTGCGGGCGCACGCACAGCGTCGCGGTCGCACCGGCCGCCGCGCCGTCGGGGGACGTGACGGACAGCCGCGTACCGGCGAAGTCCGCCGTGCCGCCCGGCCCCGCCGTGACCGGCAGCAGGTTGGCGTTGCCGACGAAGGAGGCGGTGAACTCGGTGCGCGGGCGCCGGTAGAGGTCCTGCGGGGTGCCGCAGTCGCGCAGCCGGGCCCGGTCCATGACGGCGATGCGGTCCGCCAGCGTCAGCGCCTCGACCTGGTCGTGGGTGACGTACAGGATCGACACGTCGGGCAGTTCCCGGTGCAGCCGCGCCAGTTCGGCGAGCATGCCGGAGCGCAGCCGGGCGTCGAGGGCGGACAGCGGCTCGTCCAGGAGCAGCACGCCGGGGCGGATGGCCAGGGCGCGCGCGATGGCGACCCGCTGCTGCTGGCCGCCGGACAGCTCGCGCGGGTAGCGCCTGGCGTACGCGGCCATGCCGGTCATCTCCAGCGCCTCCGCGACCCGCGCGGCGGTCTCGGCCCGCGACGCGGTGCGCCCGCGCCGCGCCTTGAGACCGAAGGCGACGTTGTCTTCGACGCGCAGGTGCGGGAAGAGCGCGTACTGCTGGACGACCATGCCGATGCCGCGCCGGTGCGGGGGCAGCCCGGTCACGTCCCGGCCGCCGATCAGCACCCGGCCCGCACACGGCCGTACGAATCCGGCGACCGCCCGCAGCGCGGTGGTCTTGCCCGAACCCGACGGCCCGAGCAGGGCCATCACCTCGCCCGGTTCGACGGTCAGGTCGAAGGAGTCCAGGACGACGTTCCCGCCGTACGCGACGGAGACGTCGTCGAAGCGGATGCCGGAGGGGGCGGCCGCGGCGGGCGCGGGCGCGCCGTGGGACGTTTCTGCGGGGGCGCTCACGAGGGGCGCTCCGCCGCCGGTCCGGCCCCGCCGGTCCGGCCGTCGAGCAGGGCGGGCAGTTCCGCCACCGAGCCGAGCACGTGGGTGGCGCCCGCGCCGCGCAGCGCCGCGGCGTCGTGGGCGCCGGTCAGCACGCCCGCCACGACCGAGGCGCCCGCCCGGCGGCCGGAGAGCATGTCGTACGAGGTGTCCCCGGCCACCGCGACCTGCCGCACGGAGTCGGCAGCGCCGGTGCGCAGCAGCGCGGTCAGCACCAGGTCCGGGTACGGCCGTCCGCGCCCGCCCGCGTCGGCCGGGCACAGGGTCAGGCCCACCAGGTCCCGCCAGCCGAGCGCGTCCAGGATCGCGTCCTGGGTGACCCGCGCGAACCCGGTGGTCAGCACGACCGTGCGGCCCGCCGCCTGGAGGGCCTCGACGGCCGCCCGGGCACCGGGCACGGGCGCGATCCGCCCGGCGTCGACCGATTCCGCGTACGCCTCCTCGAAGGCGGCGTTGGCGCGCCGCGCCCGTTCCTCGTCGCCGAACAGGTGCCGGAAGACGGAGATCTTCGACTCGCCCATCGTGGCGCGGACGTACGCCAGTTTCTCCGCGTGGTCCGCGCTGCCCGGCACGACGCCGAGCCGCCCGGCCGCGGCGCCGAACGCCTGCTCGACCAGGCCGTCGTCGGCCACCGTCGTGCCCGCCATGTCGAGCACCACCAGTGACACCGGGCCGGTCCCGTCGTACGTCTCGGTCAACGTCCTCACCAGCCCAGCTCGTTCGCGGTGTCCTCGGCCAGCGCGGGGGAGCAGGTCATGCCGCGCCCGCCGGGCCCGGTGACCAGCCAGACGCCGTCGCGCACCCGCTGCCGGTGCACGACGCGGGAGGCGTCGGTGCACTGCGCGTACACCCCGGCCCAGCGGCGGCGCACGGCCGGCAGCGGGCGGCCGAGCAGCGACTCGACGACCCCGGTCAGGTGCTCGTACGGGTCCTCGACGACGTCGAAGCCGAAGGGCGTCGCGTACTCGTGGGTGTCGCCGATCGTCAGGCCGCCGTCGGCACGCTGCACCATCAGCAGCTGCATCCGGTGCTCGGCGGCGACGGGCGGCTGCGGCTGCGCGGCGGCCAGTTCGTCGAGCGCGCCGCCCGCGTACGCCGGGTAGTAGCGGAAGCTGTCGGCGTCGGCGACGGAGGTGGTCAGCGCCTCGCCGAGCGGCGCGGTCTGCATCATTTGCAGCCGGACGCGGCGTACCGGCAGGTCGGGCACCAGCTCGCGGACCAGGCCGCCGAGCCACGCGCCGGTGCACAGCACGACGGCGTCGCCCTCGTGGAGGTCGCCGTGGTCGTCGCGTACGGCCCGCTCGCCGGCCACGTCACGCACCTCGTGCCCGCCGAGGAAGGTGTACCGGCCGGACGCGGTCAGCGCTTCGCGCAGCGCGCGCTGTGCGGTGCGGGGTTCGACGGCCGCGTCCCGCTCGCACCACAGCGCGCCGAGGAGGTCGCCGCGCAGGGCGGGGTTGAGGGCCCGGACCTCGTCCGCGCCGAGCAGCTCGTAGCCGCGGGAGGCGGCGTCCGGGCGGCGGGTGGCGGCTTCGGCGACGGCGCGCTCGGCCTCGTTGCGTACGACGGTGAGGGAGCCGTTGGGCCGGAAGCCCAGGCCGGGCACCCGCTCGCCGATGCCCTCCCACAGCTCGCGGGCCCGCAGCGCGGTGGCCAGCTCCGTACCGCCGGCCCGGCCGCCGACCCAGACCAGCCCGAAATTACGGACCGAGGCGCCGCGGGCCTCGGCCTCCCGTTCGATGTGCACGACTTCGTGGCCGCGCGCGACCGCTTGCCAGGCGTGCAGGGTTCCCAGCACGCCGGCTCCGACAACTATGACTCGCATGCCGGGAACGCTCGTCGGCACGAGTGGACCCCGGCGGTCCGCGAGACGACGTCGCGGTGAACGCGGGCGCAAACTTGGCCTAGACCCGTTATCTGTTCGTGACATCGCGCGGGGTGGTGCCGCCGTCCCGCGCCGCCGTCAGCCGCCCAGACGGGTGCCGCCGTCAGCCGCCCAGGTGGGTGGTGAAGGAGAACCGGTCACCGCGGAAGAGCGAACGCACGCGCTCCAAAGGCAGACCGCGGGTGTCCCGGGACAACCGGTGGATCAACAGCATCGGCAGCGCGCCCGGAGTGCCGATCAGCAACGCCTCGCGCGGAGTGGCCAGTACGGTCTCCAGCCGCTCGTCCGCGTCGCCGAAACCGATGCCCAGCCGGTCGTGGAGATAGGCGTAGAAGGACGAGTCGGGCTCGAAGTCGGCGTCGAGGCGCGGCACCCGCGCCACGGCGACGTACGTGCTCTCCAGCCCGACCCGCTCGTCGTCCGCGAGCAGCACCCGCTCCATGTGCCAGACCTCGTCGCCCGCGCGCAGCCCCAGTTCGCCGGCCAGCTTCTCCGGCGCCGGGAACCGGTCCAGCCCGACCAGGTGACGGCCGGGGCGCCGGCCCTGCTTCCGTACGCCCTCGGTGTAACTCGCCAGCGACAGCGGCTGCTCCAGCTTCGGCCCCGCGACGACGGTGCCGCGCCCGAGGCGCCGCAGCCGCCCCTCCAGGTGGAGTTCGCGCAGCGCCTGACGCAGGGTCTCCCGCGAGACCTCGAAGCGCAGGGCCAGGTCGCGTTCGGTGGGCAGGGCCTGCCCTTCGCCCAGTTCGGCGAGCAGGGCCGTCAACTGGACCTTCGCCGCGTAGTACTTGGGGATGCGCCCGTGTTCGGGAATGCCGGAGCGGATCGGTGCGCCAGGTTCCTGGCCGTTCGGGTAGTCCACCGGGCGATCCTCGCACCCCCGGCACCGCGCGGGTCGGCGGGCTACGACACCGGCTCTCAGCGGCGGCGGAGGCGGGTCAGCGGCGGCGGAAGCGGCGGGCCGCCGTCACGAGGAGCGCGCCGGCGGACAGGAACACCAGGGCGGCGGCCCCCACGCGGCTCACGGACGCCGAACCGGTGTCCGCGAGATGGGGCGGGTGGTCGGGACGGGCGGGCGCGCGGGCCGCCTCGCCCGCCGAGGGGAACGGGGCCGCCGCCACCCGCTCCCCCGCCCCCTGCCCGGCGCCCTCGGTGGCGGCCGCGGCCGGGCACGCCAGGGAGACGGCGGCCAGCAGCGCGGCCGAGACGGTGGCGCGCACCAGTGCGCGGGGCGGACAGACGGGCATGACGGACGCTCCTGCTCGATCAGCTCAGGCGGCGCGGACCACGCCAGGCCGCTCGTATGACCGGTCGGTTCCGGACCCTGCCACGTGCGGCCTTCACCACGGCACCGACGCCACCGGCGGCGGCTCCCGATCGCCCGAATGCCGCGCGTTCAGCGCAGTTCCGCCGCCGAACGGCGAGCCGGCCGCCCCGAACAGCGGCGTCAGGACGAGCTGCGCCGCGCCGTCCGCCACCGCCCGCGCTCCCCCCGCGGCCAGCGCCACGGGGACCGCGGGCGCACTGCCGTCCCCGCGCGTACGGGCCTGTTCGGCCAGGACGTCGGCCACGCCGCGTACGTAGACGCCGGGGTTCGCCAACACCGCGCGGCCGCCGAGCAGCACCCGGTCGACGTCGAGCAGTTCCACCAGATTGGCCGCGCCGACCCCGAGGATGCGCGCCGCCTCGGCGGGCCTGCCGCGCTCCGCGCTGTCCAGGCACAGGGCCTCGACGCAGCCGCGCTTGCCGCACTCGCAGCGCGGGCCGTCCAGTTGCAGCACCTGGTGGCCGAACTCGCCCGCGCCGGTCCTGGCCCCCCGGTACAGCGCGCCGCCGAGCACCAGCCCCGCGCCCAGCCCCGTACCCAGGTGCAGGTAGCCGAAGGAGCCACCACCGCCGGGCTCCCGCTGCGCCAAGCCGAGCGCCGCGGCGTTGGTGTCCTTGTCGAGGACGACGGGCAGGCCGAGCCGGTGGGCGAGCGCCTCGCCCAGCGGGAAGCCGTCCCAGTCCGGGAAGCCGGTGACCCGCCGCAGCACCCCGGCCTCGTGGTCCAGCGGCCCCGGGCAGGCGGCGCCGAGCCCCAGCACACGCGGCGAGCGGGCCTCGTCCGGCAGCGCCGCGAGCTGCGCGGCCACCGTGTCGAGCACCGCACGCGCGCCCGCGCCGAAGTCCAGCGGCGCGGTCCGTTCGGCGACGGTCGCGCCCGCGAGGTCGGCGAGCACCACGGTCAGCTCGTCGCGGTCCAGGTGCAGCCCGATCGCGTAGCGGGCCTCGGGCACCAGGCGCAGGACCGTACGCGGCTTGCCGCCGGTGGAGGCGCGCCGGCCCGCCTCGGCCGCCAGCCCCTCGCCCCGCAGCCGGGCGGTGATCTTGCTGACGGCCTGCGGGGTCAGCCCGGTGTGCGCGGCGAGCTCCAGCCGGCTGACGCCCGACGGACCCGCCGCGCGCAGCAGGCCCAGCACCAGCGCGGTGTTGTGGCCCCGCAAGGCGGGCAGGCCGGCTCCGCCGCCGGGCGGCACGGCGGCCGGGGCGGCGACACGTTCGTCGGGGTCGTTGCTGGTCACCCGTCCATTGTCCGCATTGCTTGCACTTTGGCAACAGCGTTGCTTAAGTGGGACGCATGAACGACTCCACCGGCACACCCCTCCGCGTCGGCCTCATCGGCTACGGCCTGGCCGGCTCGGTCTTCCACGCCCCCCTGATCGCCGCCACCGACGGCCTGGTGCTGGACACCGTCTCCACCAGCAGCCCGGACCGGCAGGCCCAGGCCCGCGCCGAACACCCCCGCGTCCGTACCGTCGCCACCCCCGACGACGTCCTGGACCGCGCCGGCGAGCTGGACCTGATCGTCATCGCGTCCCCCAACAAGACCCACGTCCCGCTCGCCGCCGCCGCGCTGGAAGCCGGACTGCCGGTGGTCGTCGACAAGCCGCTCGCCGCGACGGCCGCCGAGGCCGACCGGCTGGCCGCCCTCGCGGACGACCGCGGCCTGCTGCTCTCCGTCTTCCAGAACCGCCGCTGGGACAACGACTTCCGCACGGTGCGCAAGCTCGTCGCCGAGGGCGCGCTCGGCGACGTCCAGCGCTTCGAGTCGCGCTTCGAACGCTGGCGGCCGAAACCCAAAGGCGGCTGGCGCGAGTCCGGCGACCCCGCGGAGATCGGCGGCCTGCTGTACGACCTCGGCAGCCACGTCGCCGACCAGGCGATCGCCCTCTTCGGGCCGGTCACCCAGGTCTACGCCGAGTCCGACGTACGCCGTCCGGGCGCCGAGGCCGACGACGACACGTTCCTCGCCCTCACGCACGCCAACGGCGTCCGCTCACACCTGTGGGTGAGTGCCACCACCGCGCAGCTCGGCCCGCGGTTCCGCGTGCTGGGCAGCCGGGCGGGCTACGTGAAGTACGGCCTGGACCCGCAGGAGGCGGCGCTGCGCGACGGCCGGCGGCCCGGCGACGACCGGGCCGGCTGGGGCACGGAACCACAGGAGGCGTGGGGCCGGATCGGCGCCGGGGAATCCCCGCAGACCGGCGGCGGCGAACCCGTACCGACACTGCCCGGCGACTACCCCGCGTACTACGCGGCCGTCGCCGAGGCACTGCGCACCGGAGGCCGCCCGCCGGTGAGCGCGGCCGAGGCCGCGGCCACGCTGCGCGTCCTGGAAGCGGCCAAGACATCGGCGGCCGAGGGCCGCACGGTTCGGATCGAGGAGTCGGCATGAACGGCATGAACGGTACGGGCGGCGTCGGCGTGCTGAACGGCGGCGACGAGCGCGAGGCGGCCCGCCACCAGGTTCGCGAACTGGAGGAACAGGAGCGGCGCCTGGTGCTGGACAGCTTCGGCAACGACGACGCCTGGCGGCTCGGCTGCCTGCTGACGGACCTGGCACGCGAGCGCGGCGCGGCCGTGACGGTGGACATCCGGCGCGGCGCGCAGCAGCTGTTCCACTGCGCGCTGCCCGGCACGTCCGCGGACAACGACGCGTGGATCGAGCGCAAGCGCCGCGTCGTCGAACGGTACGCGGAGTCCTCGTACCTGGTCGGCGCCCGCTTCCGCGCGAAGGGCCGCACCTTCGAAGAATCGTCCCGCCTCGACCCGGACCGCTACGCCGCGCACGGCGGCGCCTTCCCCGTACGGCTGCGCGGTACGGGAGTCGTCGGCACGGTCACGGTCTCCGGCCTCCCCCAGGGCGACGACCACGCGTTGGTGGCCGACGCCCTGGGGCGCTACATCGAGCAGCGGGCGGCGGGCTGACTCCGGATCAGCCGGGTCAGCCGGATCAGCCGGATCAGCCGGGTCAGTCGGAGCGGCGGCGCGTACGGATGATCAGTACGAGCACCACACCGCTGACGACGGCGGCCGCTGCCGCCCCGATGAACAGCGGGTCCTGGAAGGCACTGCCGCTGTGCGCCAGCTGATCCCCGCCATCCGTCGGCCCGGGACTGGGCACGTGACTCGGCACATGACTCGGCACGGGAGTGCCGGAGGAGTCCGTGGGGGACGGGGTCGGGGACGGGGTGGGTTCCGTTGGGGTGACGGTCGGCTCCGTGGGGGCCGGGGTCGGGTCCGTGGGGGGTGCGGTCGGCTCCGTGGGAGTGGGCTCCGGCTCGGTGGGGGTCGGGAGGGGATCGGTGGGGGCCGGGGTCGGGTCCGTGGGTGACGGGCTCGGCTCGGTGGGCGTCGGAGTCGGTGTCGGCTCCGTCGGGGTCGGGATCGGCGTCGGCTCCGTCGGGCTCGGGCTCGGTTCCGTCGGGCTCGGCGTCGGAGTCGGCTCCGTGGGAGACGGGCTCGGCTCGGTCGGCGTGGGCGACGGCTCGTCCGTGGGCGTGGGCGACGGCTCGGTGGGGCTGGGCGACGGCTCATCGGTCGGTGACGGCGACGGCTCGTCCGTCGGCGTGGGCGACGGCTCCGTTGGGCTGGGCGTGGGCTCGTCGGTCGGCGTCGGTGACGGTTCGGTCGGCGACGGGGACGGTTCCGTGGGCGTGGGCGTGGGCGTGGGCGTGGGTGTCGGAGTCGGAGTCGGTGACGGGGTCGGTCCGCCGCAGTCCGGCAGGTCCCCGTTGAACGGGTAGTTGTGGATCTCCGCGCCGGAGGTCGAGGTGTGGTGCAGCGAACCCACGGTGAAGAGCCTGCCGTTCATGCCCGGCATGGACACCGTCGTCGTACTGCCCTGCTTGCCGACCAGCACGCTCCCCTGGAACTGCGCGCTGCCCTTGAACTCCACGGTGTTCGCGTCCGGGAAGTTCCACAGCAGCCGTTCGCGGATGCCGGGCGGCTGGAGGTCGTGGCCGATGTACGAGTTGATCGTGCGGGCGTCGCCGACCATGTTGACCAGGACCGTGGCGCCGGCCGGGATTCCCGCGAAGGTGATGCCCTGGGCTCCGCCGTTGCGGCCCACCAGGTCGAAGTCGACGTTGAACACCTGGAGGGCGGACGTGCCGTCGCCGGTGAAGACCGTCGTGTAGCCCTGGTTGACCGCCGTGCCGGTCGCGGGCCGCGGCCCGGCGCCGGTGCGGGCGTAGCACTGGCTGCTCGCCGTGAGCGCGGGGACCAGCCCGCGGTACGGGTCGGCGGCGCCGGGCCGCTGGTCCGCCTGGGGGATCACCGTGCCGCTGAGCCTGCCTTCGTAGGCGACGACGCCGTGCGTGCTGCCTTCCTCGGCGAGCAGCCGCTGTCCGGGCGCGATGGTGACGTCACCGCCCACGGTCAGGAAGTCGGAGCCGTTGGGCGGCGTGACCCGGGAGCCCACGGCGATGCCCACGTTGTAGACGCTGGACCCGCCGGTCTTGTTCATCTCGAAGCTGCCGAGCGTGGCGACCTTCCCTTCGGCCTCGGCGGCCGATCCGCCGACGCGGAAGTCACCGCCGACGAAGACGTTGAGGTTCTCGTCCCGCCCCGCGACCGGCCCGTTGTTCGGATCGTCGTACGAGGACGGGCACTGGCTTCCCAGGCAGGGGCCGAGTCCGCCGGGCAGTGGGGCCGCGAAGCCGAACGCCGCGAAGAGCCCGAGGAGCAGTGCGGCGACGGCTCCGAGCGCGGCGGCGGCCACCACATGGGACCGTTTTGTCTTTTTTGCAGGCATATACGCACTATGTGCGCGGACCGGCCGGGCAGCCGGGCGGCCCGCGCACCCGCCCGGCAAGACCCCCTGGTCAGCGGACAACCGACCGCCGACCGCGGACCGCGGACCGTGGACCGCCGCAGCGGCACCCGGCCTGATGTGCCGTCAGTCCGTACGGGTCAGGCCCCCTTCAGCTCCTGCCGCTGCCGCCCCAGCCCGTCGATCTCCAGCTCCACCACGTCACCGGCGCACAGGTACGGCTTCGGTTCCGGGTGCCCCATCGCCACGCCCGCCGGGGTGCCGGTGTTGACGACGTCGCCCGGGTACAGCGTCATGAACCGGCTCAGGTAGCGGATCACTTCGGCCACCGGGAAGATCTGCTCGGCGGTCGTGCCGTCCTGCCGCAGCGTCCCGTTGACCCACAGCCGTACGCCCAGGGCCTGCGGGTCGGGTATCTCGTCCGCCGTCACCAGCCAGGGGCCCAGCGGGTTGAACGTCTCGCAGTTCTTGCCCTTGTCCCACTGGCCGCCGCGCTCGATCTGGAACTCCCGTTCGGATACGTCGTGGGCGATCGCGTACCCGGCGATGGCGGCGCGGGCCTCGTCGTCGGTCTCCAGGTAGCGCGCGGTACGGCCGATGACCACGGCCAGTTCGACCTCCCAGTCGGTCTTCACGCTGCCGCGCGGCACCAGCACCGTGTCGTCGGGGCCGACGACCGTGTCGGCCGCTTTCAGGAAGACGATCGGCTCGGCCGGCACGGCGGCGCCGGTCTCGCGCGCGTGGTCGTGGTAGTTCAGCCCGATGCACACGACCTTGCCGATCCGGGCGACGGGCGGGCCGGTGCGCAGCCCGGCGGGATCGAGGCGCGGCAGCCCGCCGGCGGCGGCCGCCGCGCGTACCGCGTCGAGGGCCGGGCCGTCCGCGAGCAGCGCCCCATCGATGTCCGTGACCAGCGACGACAGGTCCCGCAGGGTGCCGTCCTCGTCGAGCAGCGCCGGGCGTTCCGCCCCCACCGGACCGACACGCAGCAGCTTCATCGGTACAACTCCCGTGGTCGAAGGGTCGGTCCGGGAGGGCTCTCCCGGGCCGGCCGATGGGGACGGCCATCGAGCGATTCGGACGATCGTCCAAGAACGGCGTCCACTCCGCAAGACCCGGTTCACGTACTGGACCGTTACCCGGCGGTACGGACCGGGCTCGCGGCCCCTTCGGCCGGGCTCCCGGCGTGCAGCAGCGCCCGCTCGCACGCCGTCCACGTCGTGGTCGTCACCAGGTAGAGCGCGGCCGCCAGCGGCAGCACCGCGACGCTGGCCAGCGTCCCGAAGGACAGCAGCGGCATGACCTTCGCCATGCCGGCGAGGCCGGGCACCGCACCGCCGTCGGGAGCCGGCGCCGCGCCCGCCGCGAGATTTGGGGCCATCGCCGTACGCGCCCGCCGGTAGTTCCAGGTGGCGACGGCCGCGACCAGGGCGAACAGCGCGCAGTACACCAGTCCGTGCGGCCCGAACGCGCCGCCGTCCGCGAGGGCCTGCGTCCAGTGCCCGCCGAGCGGCGCGCCCAGCAGCGTGTGTCCGAGCAGGCCGCTGCCGTCGCTGGTGAACAGGTGGTACATGACGAAGAAGACCGGGAGTTGCAGGAGGGCCGGCAGGCAGCCGGCCAGGGGCGAGGACCCGGACTCGGCGTAGAGCGCGGCCGTGGCCTCGCGCAGCCGCTCCGGGTCCTTCCCGTGCTTGCGCCGCAGCTCGGCCAGGCGCGGCGCGTGTGCGGCGCGGGCCTTTTCGCCACGGGCGGCAGCGCGGGCGAGCGGGTGCAGCGCGGCGCGTACGCACAGGGTGAAGAGGATGATCGCGGCGGCCGTCGCCGAGGCGCCGAAGAGCGGTTCGATGAGGTCGGCGGCCTGGGACAGCGCGCCGCCCAGGGTGGAGAAAACGGACATGGGTGAGCCCTCCGCGGGTCTCGTCGTGCCGGGATACGGAAGTCGGCGTGACGAGCCGCGCGGGCAGTGGCCCACGCCCCGTGCGAGAGGCGGGTGCCTACGCGGCCGTCGGGAGGGGACGGCCGGGTGCCCGGGGCCGCGGGCGGCCCGCGGCGTCGGGATCGCGCTGCGGCAGGAAGGCCGTGCGGCGCTCCCGGTCGCGGATGGCGGTACGGACGCGGCCCGGCGGTTCGGGCCTGGCGAGCGCGGCGGCCAGGAAGGCGCGGCACAGCAGCAGTACGGCGGCGGTGGTCGCGGCGGCGGCGAGCGTCGAGGTCAGGCCGCTCTGGGCGAGCGCGAACCCGGAGAGCAGGAAGAAGAGCGCGCCCACATACAGCCGCCAGGCGTCGGCGCAGCGCTGCATGTGCTCACTCCTCCCCCGGTACCTCCGGTGTCGTCCGCCCCAGGGTAACGGCAGCGCCGCCGCGCGGGGCGGCAGCCCCGGAGGGGAGCCCGGGGCCGCCGCGTTCGAGGGGCCGTCACAGCCCGTTGACCCGGGCCTCCCTGGCCACGCCGAGCGGGCGGATGGTGGAGGCGACGGCCCGCGCCCGGCGGCCGGCCCGTGAGCGGTAACGGCGTACGTGGGCCATCAGTCGGCGGCTGCGCAGCGCCATCTCCAGCTCGAAGCGGGTACGCGGGTCGCGCAGCGCGGGCCCGAAGAGCTTCTCGATCTGCCGCAGGCGGTAGCGCACCGTCTGCGGGTGCACCTGGAGCACCTTGGCCGCTTCGGGTGCGCCGCCGCCCTCCAGCCAGGCCAGCAGGGTGACCTCCAGGCGTTCGCTCTGCCGGGGCGTCAGGTCGTCGAGCGGGCTCAGCCAGCGCGAGGACAGGGCGTGGGCCAGGGATTCGTCCTGGAGGAGGAGCAGTGCGGAGAGGTGGTCGTCGACGAAGGCCGGGCGCGCGTCGGGTCCGCCGCGGCCGGGGGACAGCGCGAGCAGGGCGCGTGCCCAGCGCAGTGAGGAGGCGGTGTCGCCGGCCGGTACGGCGTGGCCGACCGCCGCGGCCCGGCCCTTGAGCGCGGCCTCCAGGCGGGCGCGGGTCTGCGTCGTGGGGTCGGGGACGAAGAGGCAGGTGTCGCCGTCCACCGTCCCGGTCAGGGCGTCGCCGAGGGCGGCGGCCAGCTGGGGCGCTTCGGCGGACGAGGCGAGGGCGACGGCCTGGACGAGTCGCGGTACGGGCCAGCCGGCGCAGCGGGCCACCTCGGCGAGGGCGACGTCGGAGACGTCCTTGATTCCGGCGAGGGCGGCGAACAGCTCGCGGCGGGCGGGTGCCACCGGCAGCGGGGTGACGACGAGGTCCTTGGGCCGCGGCATGCGTTCCGTGGTTTCCTGGTAGCCGAGCGCCACCAGCATGGCCTGTTCCACGGCCCGGCGGGACTCTTCGGCGCCCATTTCCGCGAGCAGCGCGGAAAAGGCGGGAATCCCGCTCCGCAGCTCCTCGGTCACCTTCTCGGCGAGCGCCGGGAGTTCCTTTCTCAGCACGCGGGTCCATTCACCACGGGGGCGTGACCAGATGCGGTTCAGGAGATCACACATCGCTACCTCGTTCCTGGCGTGATGCGGAGGGGGGTAAGGCCCTGCTGCCCGGAAGCGCCGTGCGGAGTGCCCCGGGCGGGAGTCGTGCTTGGAGGGGCACCATCCGGAGTTACCTTGCGTAACTTCGATGGCGGTGCAGGAATTTGTCACAGCGCGATAAACCGCAGGACGGTCCGCGGGCGTTCGGTGATGCTGCTGGGCACCCCGATCACCGGCGTTTGGCACACACCTTTGCGTGCCCCGGCGGGGCGCGGCGCATAAGGCGGTGGCAAAAGGCCCCGGCGACCCCGGCGGCCCGCCCGCCGATTCCGGCGTCCATGCCGAAACCGGTGCCCATGCCGAAACCCGTGCCCGCGGTGGGCAATTCGCCGCGGCGCCCTTTGCCCCGCGGCGCCTTCGCGCCCACGCCCCACCCCTCCCCCGCTCCCTCCTCAAGGAGGCCCCATGCCCGCGTCCCGCTTGCGGACCGCCCTGCGCCCCGCCCTGCCGGCGGTCGTACTCCTCTTCCTGGCCGTGGCCACCCAGGCCGGTGCGCCCCAACGGGCGCTCGACTTCCTGGACTTCGGCGCCGGCGTACTCGCGCTGGTCGCGCTCACCGGCACCGTGCTGTGGGGTTTGGCCGCCACCGACCGGCTGCTGCTGCACTCCGGCCACCGGCTGGTCGCCCAGGCCGTGCACCGCGGCACCGGCGTCGCCGGGCTCGGCTTCCTCGCCCTGCACATCGGGGTGAAGGTGGCCCGCGCCCGTACGAGCGGCACGGCCGCTGCGGTGCCGCTCGCCGACGACGGACGGCCGCTGCTCATCGGCCTCGGCACGCTGGCCGGTTATCTCTTCCTCGCGGCGGCCGTGACGGGCGCGGTGCGCGGCGCTTTCACCTCGCGCCGGGGGTCGCGGTGGTGGCGGATGCTGCACATGGGCGCGTACGTGGCGTGGTGTGCGGCGCTGGTGCACGGGTTGAAGTCCGGGCGGCCGGCGGCGGGTTGGGTGACGGCCGGGTACGTGCTGTGTGTGGCCGGGGTCGCCGCGGTGCTCGTCCTGCGGCTTCGGGCGCCGCGGCGGGCGGCGGGGCCCGGCGCCGGGCCGCCGGGGGCTGGTGCCGGTACGTCACGGGTGGCGGCCCGGTCCGCCCGGCACACGCACGGAGCGCGCTCATGACGCTGCTCGCTCCGGCCTCCACGGTCCCCCTGCCCGCCGTCGGGCAGGCTCCCGTCCCCGCCCTGGCCGCGCTCGGGCCGCCCCGGCTGCTGGCCGGGCTGGACGGGGCCGAGCGCCTGGACCGGGTGGCGCACCTGACCCGGCACGGCAGCCCGCCCGACCTGTCCGCGAGCGAACTGGTCGCGCTGGCCGAGGACACCGGGCTGCGTGGGCGCGGCGGCGCCGGGTTCCCCTTCGCCCGCAAACTGAGCGCCGTCGTGGCGGGGCAGCGCCGCGCGGACGGTCGTGCCGCCGTGGTCGTCAACGGCAGCGAGGGCGAGCCCGGTTGCCTCAAGGACACGGCGTTGCTGCTGTACGCGCCGCACCTCGTGCTGGACGGCGCGCTGCTGGCCGCGCGGGCGCTCGGGGCCGAGGAGGTCGCGATCGGGGTGACGCGCGCCGACGTCGCCCGGTCGGTGCGCCGGGCCGTCGCCGAACGCGGTCCGCTGTCCACGCCGGTACGCGCCGAGTTGCTGGCAGAACGTTTCGTCACGGGCGAGGGCACCGCGCTCACCGACGGCCTCAACCGGGGCCCCGGACTACCCTCCGGCCGCAAGGTCCGCTCCAGCGAGCGCGGCCTGAACGGCCTGCCCACCCTGCTGTCCAACACCGAGACGTACGCACAGCTGGCCGTCGCCGCGCGGATGGGCGCCCTGGGCTACCGCAATACGGGCGATCCGGCCGAGCCCGGCACGATCCTGCTGACCGTGGGCGGCAAACGGGTCGTGGAGGCGCCGACCGGCGCGCCGCTCGCCCGCGTCCTGGCACTGTGCGGGCTCGGCCCCGGCCAGGGCGTGCTGATCGGCGGCTATCACGGCACCTGGCTGCCGGCATCCGCCGCCCGTACGGCCCTCCTCACCCGCGACTCCCTGGCCGCCTACGACGCGGTGCTCGGGGCGGGCGCGGTGCTGCCGCTGCCGGAGGGGACCTGCCCGGCGGGTGAGACCGTACGCGTCGCACGGTGGATGGCCGCCGAATCCGCCGGCCAGTGCGGGCCCTGCTTCCTGGGCCTGCCCGCCCTCGCCGACGCGCTCGGCCAGGCCGTCGGCGGTGGCGGGCAGCGCGCGCTGGACGCCGTACGGGCCCGGATGCGGGCCGTCGAACGGCGCGGTGCGTGCAGCCACCCCGACGGCACCGCGCGCTTCGTCGCCTCGGCACTGGCCGCCTTCCCCGAGGAGTTCGCCGGCCATGCGCACGGCGGCGGCTGCGGACGGCCGGTGCTCGGCGCGCTACCGGTGACCGGGGACGCGTACGGCGACGGCAGCACACCGGAAGACGGCGGGCGGCACGCGGGCGGCGGCGCCCGGCCGCGCGCGCCCGAGCAGCGGCTGCTCGTGGACTGGACGCTGTGCCAGGGCCACGGCCTGTGCGCCGACCTCGCGCCCGGCATCGTCCGGCTGGGCCCCGACGGCTACCCGGAGCGCGCCGCCATGCCGCTGCCCGCCCGGATGCGCCGCCGCGCGCAGCTCGCGGTGCGCCGCTGCCCGGCGCTCGCCCTGCGCGTCCAGGACGGCGGATGACCCGTACGGCCGCGGTACGGACGCCACTTCGACGCGGTTTCTGTCCTCCGATGACAACTTCCGCCCCGCCTGAACACCGGCGCCCCACCCCTCGTACCCCCGCAGAGAACACACCGGACAACACACCCGGAACCCCCGAGGAGTCAGCGATGAACCAGCACACGGACACCGGCACGGCACGGTACGCGGCACTGGCCGTGACGGCCGCCGCCGTCATGGCACTGACCACCGCCTGCGGCTCCGGCGACAGCACCAACGCCGCGCCGGTGGCGAACGACAAGGTCCGGGCCGGCAGCGGCGACGCGTCCGGATACGGATCGGGCGGCGCCTACGGATCGGCGCGCGACAGCAACCAGCCCGCCGCGCCGGGCGCCCCCGCCGAGACCCTCGCCCTGCGCCAGTCCCCCGGCCTCGGCCCGGTCGTCACCGACAGCAAGGGCATGACCCTCTACCGCTTCGACAAGGACACCGCCAAGCCGCCCAACTCCGCCTGCGCCGGCGCCTGCGCGACCACCTGGCCCCCGGTGCCCGCCGAGGACGCCACCGCCGCCTCCGGCATGGCCGCGAGCGCCCTCGGCTCGGTCACCCGCGCCGACGGCACCAAGCAGCTGACCATCGGCGGCTGGCCCGCGTACCGCTACGCGAAGGACACCGCGCCCGGCGACACCAAGGGCCACGGCGTCGGCGGCACCTGGAACGCGCTCGCCGCCGACGGCAAGAAGGCCACCGCGGGGCCGGCCGCCGACGTGTCCGTCTTCGACCAGCCCAAGCTGGGCAAGCTGCTGGTCGACAAGCAGGGCCGCACGGTCTACCGGTTCAACAAGGACAGCGCCTGGCCGATGAAGTTCGGCTGCAACGACACCTGCCTGGACACCTGGAAACCCGTCGGCCCGGCCGACAAGAGCAAGCTGGCGGGCGTCCCCGCCAAGCTGATCAGCACCGTCACCCGCCCCGACGGCACCAAGCAGCTCGCCGTCGACTGCTGGCCCGTCTACACGTTCAGCGGCGACAAGCAGCCCGGGGACGTGAACGGGCAGGGGAAGATGGGCACCTGGTTCGCCGTCTCCCCGGAGGGCAAGAAGATCACCTCGCCGGCGACGGGCTGACCCCGGCCGCCTCTGCGCCGTCCTCCGGTTCCAGGTCCGACGCCAGCACCTCGGCGTCCGGCCGGTCGTCCACGGGCCGCGGCCCCAGCCAGGTCACCGCGAGCGCCACCACCAGGTTCACCGCGAGCCCCACGATCCCCGCGTTGACGCCCCACACCGGGTCGTGCTCGGTGAAGACCAGCCCGCAGACCACCGCCAGACCCGCGACCAGGCCGCCGACGGCCCCGTACAGCGTCAGCCGCCGCCACACCAGCCCCAGCAGGATCATCGGTACGAGCTGCGCCATCCCCTCGTACGAGATGAGCGACAGCCGTACGAGCGTGTTCGGCGCCGTGTACGTCAGCAGCAGCGCCAGCGCGCCCGCCACGACGACGACCACCTGCGACCACAGCTTCTGGCGGTTCGCCAGCCGGGGCACCGCGCCCAGCACGCTCCTCCCCCACATCGTGCCGATGACCAGCATGAACACGGCCATCGGCACGATGGAGGAGAGCGCCGCCGCGACTCCCGTGACGCCCACCAGCCAGGCCGGCAGCGAGTCCACCACCAGCTTGAACAGCGCCAGGTTGGAGTCGGCGCCGGTCAGCCCCGGCACGACGAACAAGGCCGCCATGCCCAGCAGCATCGGCACGAACAGCAGCACGTTGTAGAAGGGCAGCAGCACCGCGTTGCGCCGCAGGGCGTCGGCGCTGCGCGCGCCCAGGTAGCCCGCGACGGTCGTCGGGAAGATGACGACGGTCAGCGAGTTCAGGAGGGAGGTGGTGATGAACCAGCCCTGGCCCAGGCCGCCCGAGTTGTGGCCGGGGAAGGTCAGCCACTGCGGCTTTTCGGCGACGATCCGGTCCAGGAAGGGCCCGTAGCCGTCGAAGTAGTGCAGCGGCACGTACACGGCGAGGAACGCCAGCGTCGCGATGACCAGGATGTCCTTGAGCACGGACACCCAGGCGCTGCCGCGCAGGCCGCTGACCACGACGAAGAGGGTGGTCACCGCGAAGCCGATGAAGTACGCCCAGTTCAGGCTGATCGCGCCGTAGGAGATGGTCGTCACGACCACGCCCATGCCGGTGATCTGGAGCTGGATGTACGGCAGCAGGCAGACGGTGGCCAGGACCGCCACCGCGGTGCCGAGCCAGCGCCGCCCGTAGCGGTGCGCCACCAGGTCCGTGATGCCGACCAGGCCGTGCCGGCGCGCGTACGACCAGAGCATCGGGCCGACGACGAAGCCGACCGCGTAGCCGCAGGACATGTACGCGAGGACGTAGAGGACCGGGGCGCCGAAGTTGTAGCCCCAGCCCGCCGCGCCCAGGTAGCTGAAGCTGGTGTAGCTCTCGCCCGCCATCAGCACCCAGATGAAGACCGTGCCGAGGCTGCGGCCGCCCACCGACCACTCGGCGAGCCCGCCCTTGCCGCGCCCGCCGCCGCGGACCGCCAGCAGGCCCAGGGCCAGCGTCAGCACCATGAACGCGGCGAAGATGGAGGTGGCGATCGTCGCGTTCACGCCGCACCCCGCTCCGCGGCCCGCCGTGCGGCCCGCTTGCGGTCGCCCCGCCAGGCCAGCCACACCGAGGCG
This sequence comes from Streptomyces sp. NPDC017056, assembly GCF_044332485.1. NCBI lineage: Bacteria > Bacillati > Actinomycetota > Actinomycetes > Kitasatosporales > Streptomycetaceae > Streptomyces > Streptomyces sp. NPDC017056. Next base: position 368,875 of record NZ_JBIRPD010000006.1, read on the forward strand.
GGCGTCAGCAGGGTCGCGAGCAGCATCCAGAAGACGAGGAAGGGCAGCCCGAACACGGTCGGCGTCACGCGGTTCACCAGCGGCAGCACGCCGAGGTAGAGCACGTGAGGCACCAGGAGCCACAGCAGTGTGGGACGTTTCAGCACAGCGCGAGAGCCTATCGGGGCGCGGCGCCCGTCAGCCGCCCCCACACCACCAGCCGGTACGCGGAGGAGTACTCGGGCGCGCAGGTCGTCAGCGTCAGGTAGGCGCGCGGCTCGGTGTAGCGGTAGGCCGGGTGGGCGGTGCTGTACGGGACCGGGGCGGTGACCGTGCCGTCGGCGGGCGAGGTGCGCGGCAGGGTCCGGTCGACCGCGTACGTGTAGCGGACGGCCGCGGTCGTCACCTCCACCGTGTCACCGGGCCGCAGCCGGTTCAGGGAGCGGAACGGTTCGCCGTGCGTGTTGCGGTGCCCGGCCAGCGCGAAGTTCCCCTGCTCACCGGGTTGCGCGGTGTGCGCGTAGTGGCCCGCGTACCCCTTGTTCAGGACGGCGGGCCTGCTGGTGCCCTCGGCTACGGGCACGGTCAGGCCGAGGCGCGGGATGCGCAGGACCGCGTAAGCGGAGTCCCGGCGCGGACGCGGCGACGGAACCTCCTCCGGCGCCGCGCGGGGCCCCTGCTGCGTGCGCGGCTCCTGCTGCGCGCGGGTCCCGTGCCGCTCCGCGGGCGGGGATGTGGCGGGGCCGGGAGACGGCGGGACCGGAGACGGCCCTGCGGTCGGCGGGAGCCGCGTGTCCCACTGCCGCTCCAGCCGGGTCACCTGGTCCCGCGCGCTCGCCTGCGCCTGCCGGTTGGTCCAGTACAGCTGGTGCACGACGAGCAGCAGGACGAGCACCCCGAGCGTCACCACCAGCTCCGCGCCGGCCCACAGCACCCGTACGGCGGGCGGGCGCCGTCGCCGCTGCCCCTGCACCACCACCGGAATCCGCTCGCGCACGCGGTGCACGGTAGGGCCTGGGCCGTGAGACTTCCATAGGCGACGCCGCCCCGCGCGCTATCCCCCGAGCAGCCGCGACACCGCGTAGATGCACAGCCCGGCGAGCGCGCCGACGACCGTGCCGTTGATCCGGATGAACTGCAGGTCGCGCCCGATGTGCGCCTCGATCTTCTTCGAGGTGTGCTCGGCGTCCCAGCTCGCGACGGTGTCGGTGATCAACGAGGTGATCTCGTCGCGGTACGTCGTCACGACGTAGACCGCGGCGCCCTCCAGCCAGCCGTCCACCTTGCCCTGGAGCCGGCCGTCACCGGCCATCCGCTGCCCCAGCGACAGCAGGGCCGCCCGGGTCCGCAGCCGCAGCTCGCTGTTCTCGTCCTCCGCCGCCGACACGATCATCGCGCGCACGGAGCCCCACGCCGAGGCGATCAGGTCCTGCACCTCGCCGCGCCCCAGCACCTCCGACTTCAGGCGCTCCACCCGCTCGCGGGTGTCGGTGTCGGCCTGGAGGTCGCCGGCGAAGTCCTTGAGGAAACGGTCCACCGCGCCGCGCGCAGGGTGTTCGGGCATGTCCCGCATCTCGGTGACGAAGCGCAGCAGCTCCTTGTAGACCCGCTCGCCGACCTTGCGGTCCACGAAGCGCGGCGTCCAGCCCGGCGCGCCACCGGAGACCGCCGTCATCACCGAGTCGCCGTGCAGGGTCAGCCACTCGTGGGCCCGTACGCAGACCAGGTCCACGACCCGCTTGTGCCCGCCGTCCGCGACCACCTTCTCCAGCATCTTGCCCAGGCCCGGCGCCACCTCCTGCGCGTCGGCCCGCCGGGTGATCGCCTCGCCGACCACCGCCTGCACGTCGGAGTCGCGCAGCACGGTCAGCGCGCCGCGCAGCGCGGTGGACAGCTCCGCCGTCACCCGGTCGGCGTTCTTCGGCTCGGCGAGCCAGGCGCCGAGCCTGCGGCCGATGCCGACCTTGCGCAGCCGCTGCCGTACGACCTGGCCGGACAGGAAGTTCTCGCCGACGAACTCGCCGAGGCTCACCCCCAGCTGGTCCTTCTTCGTCGGGATGATGGCGGTGTGCGGGATGGGCAGCCCCAGGGGGCGCTTGAACAGGGCGGTCACCGCGAACCAGTCGGCCAGCGCGCCGACCATGCCGGCCTCGGCCGCCGCCGCCACGTACCCGGCCCAGCCGCCGGCACCGGCCGCCTTAGCCCAGGTGGCCAGGGCGTAGACCAGGGCCACGCCCAGCAGCAGGCAGGTCGCCAGGGTCTTCATGCGCCGTACGCCGCGCCGCTTCTCCTCGTCGGCGGGGCTGTAGGGGAAGCCGCCGGGCGGTACCGGGCCGTGCGCCGGGACCGTGCCCGCGTGCGGGCCCGCCGGTGCCCCGCCCGGCCCCGCGGCCGTATCCGCGCCGGGAACCACGTCCGTTTTCGTCCGTTCCATCCGCTCCACCCGCTCGAACCCGTCTGCGTCGTACGTACAGGCATATGCCCTGCTTCATGCCGGCCGTGCGTTCAACTGTGTCCTACTCCGGCAACGAACCACGAGTTCCCCGCCTGCGGGAAACCAGGGCGCCGGGCGGCTTCCCGGCCGTGCGTGCGAGCATGGGAGAACCGATCGGACCGCAACGGCGCCGCTGATCACACGCTGCCCTGTGCCCGCCCGGAGCACGCCGCTCCGCCTCCCCCAGGAGTCTGTGCCGCATGTCCTCAAGAGTGGGCCCGACCCTGCTCGCCGGCCTGGCGGCCCTGGTGGTGCTGGTCTCGGCCGCCGTCTGGCTCGGCTCCGGCGGCGACGGCACCCAGGACCCGGCGGGACGCGACCCGCACCCGGCAGGACGCTGGGTCGGTACGTGGTCGGCCGCCGCGACCGCCGCCGAACCCGGCAGCCTCGACGGCTACGCGGGCATGTCGATACGCAACGTCGTACACACCAGCATCGGCGGTACCAGCGCCCGCATCCAGCTCTCCAACCTCTACGGCACCCGCCCGCTGCCCGTCAGCCACGCCACCCTCGCCCTGGCCGCGGCCCCCGGCAAGGCCGCGGCGGCGGCCGGCACCATGCGCCGGCTGGCCTTCTCCGGACGCCCCGCCGTCACCGTCCCCGCGGGCGGCACGGTCAGCAGCGACCCCGTCACGCTCGACGTACCGGCCGCCGCCGACCTCCTGGTCACCACCTACTCCCCGTCCCCGTCCGGGCCCGCCACCTACCACCCGTACGCCCGGCAGGACTCCTACCTGGCACGCGGCGACCGGGCCGGGGACACCACCGGCGCCGCCTACACCGAGCAGACCCCGTACTGGCGCTACCTGACCGGCGTGGACGTCCGCAGCTCCCGCGCCGAGGGCACCGTCGTCGCCATCGGCGACTCCCTCACCGACGGCATCACCTCCACCGCGGGCGCCAACCACCGCTGGACGGACTTCCTCGCGGCGCGGCTGCGCACCGAGCCGGGCGCGCCGCGCTACGGCGTCCTCAACCAGGGCATCAGCGGCAACCGCCTGCTGATCGACGGCAGCCGCTACTCCCCCAACAACGGGCCCGGCGTACTGTCCCGCCTGGAGCGCGACGCGCTGTCCCGTACGGGCGTGAAAGCCGTGATCGTCGAGATCGGCCTCAACGACCTGTTCAAGTCCCCGCGCCAACTCGACCCGGAAAAGCTGGCCGAGGGCATGCGGGAGATCGTGCGCCAGGCGCGGGAGCGCGGGCTGCGCGTCGTCGGCAGCACGCTCACCCCGTTCGGCGGCCACCCCGCCTACCAGCCGGAACTCGACACCGTACGTACAGCGCTCAACGCCAAGATCCGTGCCGGGCAGGTCTACGACCAGTACGTGGACTTCGACGAGGCGCTGCGCGACCCCGGCGCCCCGGGGCGGCTGCGGCCCGTCCACGACTCGGGCGACCACCTCCACCCGAGCGACGCGGGCTACCGGGCGATGGCCGAAGCGGTCGACCTGCGGCAGCTCAAGGGGGCGGTGCGGGCGGCGCTGTGACGGGGCCGCCCGGCGGCCCTCATCCGTACGCCCGCGCCGTCACCCCAGCTCCTTGCGCCGCCGCTCCGGCACCTCACGGTCGTCCCCCCGGCCCGGCGGCTCCGCCTGCCGCTCCCGCGCCCGCTCCGCCTTCAGCCGCTGCTTCTCCAGCTTGGACACCTTGCGCCGGAACCCGACGCCGCCCATCATCGCGAAACCGGTGATCCTCACCCGCGGGGCGCCCGGCTCGCCGAGGGCGCCGTCGTCGGGCTCGAAGCCGCCCATGAAGCCCCAGCCCGTCACCTGAACCTCGACGCCCGGCGGCACGACGACCTCCATGCCGCCCATGAAGGCGAAGCAGCGCAGCGTGACCTCGCCCGCCTCGAAGTTCGCGTCCCGCAGGTCGAGCTGCCCGCCGCCTTGGAACACCCCGGCGGTGAACATCCGCGGCACCGTCCACCGGCCCTTGCGCACGAAGCCGCTCCAGACGGCGAACGCCCGGCGGGAGGAGGGCTCGCCGCCGATCCGCTCCCGCCACGCCGGCCGCCCCGGGGCACGGGCCGCCGGCACGCCGCCGTGGCCCGGCTGCGGCAGGTCCGCGACCAGCGGCCGCAGCGCGCCGACCGTACGGGCCTGGTACGCGGCCGTCAGCCGCTCGTCGAACTCCTCCATCGCCAGCCGCCCCTCGGCGAGGGCGTCGCGCAGGATCTCGGCGACCCGGTCGCGGTCGGCGTCCGAGGCGCGCAGATCCGGGAGTTCGTCAGTCATACGGACAGATTAATCCTTCTCGGTGGCGTACTGTCCGCGGAGAAACGGAAGATCACCTTCTCGAAGTCCGACGCGCATCCGCCGGACTGACGGACCGCCAGGTCGGCGGCGGGGCCGGGACGGCACGGGCCGTCGAACGGCCGTCGCCACCGTCCGCAATCGCCCGTTCCAGTGAGCCGTACGCCCCATTCGGCCGGTCACGGAGCGGTCACAGGTGCGTGCCGCCCCTCGTGGCGGAAGGGCATGATGCGAGAGTTTCGTATCGGGCGACAGTTCCTTTTCCGGCTTTGGGCGCGAATCGCCCGACACGTCACCGATCCGCCGCGGTACAACCGTCGGCGGCGGCCGAGGAGTCCTTACAGACATGAGCGACGATCCGCAGCAGGACGGCAAGGGCGGGCCCCGCGTCCCGGGGTGGGCCGCACGCTCCGCGGCGCCCCCCTCCGCCGGCGAGGACGGCCCGGCGGGCGCCGGAGCCGGCGCGGGCGGCGGAAAGGGCGGCAAGTCCCGGCCCAAGCGCACCGGCTGGCGCCGCGTCATCCCCACCTGGCGCATGGTGGTGGGCGGCTTCCTGCTGGTCCTGCTGCTGATCGCGGGCGGCCTCGCCGCCGGGTACGTCCTCGTCGAGATCCCCGCCGCCAACCGGGCCGCCCAGGCGCAGAGCAACGTCTACCTGTACGCGGACGGCAGCCAGATCGCCCGCGACGGCAAGGTCAACCGCGAGAACGTACCGCTGGCCCAGGTGCCCAAGACCACCCAGGAAGCCGTACTCGCCGCCGAGGACCGCGACTTCTACTCCGAGTCCGCCGTCGACCCCGTCGCCATGCTCCGCGCCGCCTGGAACACCGTCACCGGCAAGGGCAAGCAGTCCGGCTCCACCATCACCCAGCAGTACGTGAAGAACTACTACCTCGGGCAGGAGCAGACCCTCACCCGCAAGGCCAAGGAGTTCTTCATCTCGATCAAGCTGGACCGCGAGCGCAGCAAGTCCGAGATCCTGGAGGGCTACCTCAACACCAGCTACTACGGACGCAACGCCTACGGCATCCAGGCCGCGGCCCAGGCGTACTACAGCAAGAACTCCGACCAGCTCAGCACCGCCGAGGGCGCGTACCTCGCCACCCTGCTCAACGCCCCCAGCGCCTACGACGTCGCCGCCCACCCCGAGAACCGGCAGCGCGCCCTCGACCGCTGGAACTACGTGCTCGACGGCATGGTCACGAAGAAGTGGCTCAGCCAGTCCGAACGGGCCGCGCTCACCTTCCCCGCCCCCGGCAAGGCCAAGCCGCCCACCGGCCTGTCCGGCCAGCGCGGCTACCTCGTCGAAGCCGTCCGGGACTACCTGACCAACAACAAGATCATCGATGATCAAACGCTGGCCGCCGGCGGCTACCGCATCACCACCACCATCGACAAGAAGCGGCAGGACGCCCTGGTCAAGGCCGTGGACGACAAGCTGATGGACCAGCTCGGCACCTCGGGACCCGACCGCTACGTACGGGCCGGCGGCGCCTCCGTCGACCCCGCCACCGGCAACGTCGTGGCCATGTACGGCGGCATCGACTACGCCAAGCAGTACGTCAACAGCGCCACCCGCCGCGACTACCAGGTCGGCTCGATCTTCAAGCCGATCGTCTTCGCCTCCGCCGTCGCCAACAACGCCACCACCCAGGACGGCCGCCGGATCACCCCGAACACGGTCTACGACGGCACCAACAAGCGCGAGGTGGTCAGCGACGGCAAGGGCACCCGCTTCGCCCCCGAGAACGAGGACAACCGCTCCTACGGCCCGATCACGGTGTCCACCGCCACCGACAAATCCGTCAACGCCGTCTACGCCCAGATGGGCATGGACGTCGGCACGCAGAAGGTCAAGGACACCGCCGTAGCCCTCGGCGTCCCCAAGGACACACCGAGCCTGAACTCCTCCCAGGGCGCGATCTCGCTCGGCACCGCCACCCCCAGCGTGCTGGACATGACGCAGGTGTACGCGACCCTCGCCAACCACGGCAGGGAGCAGGCGTACAGCCTCGTCACCAAGGCCACCAAGGGCGGCGAGAACGTCGAACTCCCCGACCGCGGCGCGAAGACCGCGGTGCCGCGCAACGCCGCCGACACCACCACCTCGATCCTGCGCAGCGTCATCGAGAGCCCCGGCGGCACCGGCTCGGCGGCCCGCGCCGCCGGACGGCCCGCGGCCGGCAAGACCGGCACCGCGGAGAAGGACAAGGCCGCCTGGTTCGCGGGCTACACGCCCGACCTGGCCACCGTCGTCGCCGTACTGGGCCAGGACCCGGACACCGCGGCGCAGAAGTCCCTCTACGGCGCCGCCGGCCGGCCGCGCATCAACGGCGGCGGCTTCCCCGCCGAGATCTGGGCGCAGTACACGGCGGAGGCCCTGGACGGAAAACCGGCCAAGGACTTCGACCTGGAGATGGAGGAAGGCGTGAGCGAGACACCTTCGGAGGAGCCGACCACGTCCGGGGAGCCGTCCGGCGCCGGCAGCGCGCCGCCGACCGACGGCACCCCGAGCACGGGCCCCACCGGCGCCCCGCCGACCACCCCGACGACGCGGCCCACCGGCCGGCCGAGCATCCCGCCGTTCCCGACCACCCAGCCGACGACCGCCCCCACCGACGACTTCCCCACCTTCGAGCCGCCCACCGGGGGCGCCGAGGGCGCCATCGGCGGAGGCCGGGGCGGCGGCATCGGCGGCGGGATGGGCGGCATGGGCGGCGTCGGCGGCTGGGAGGACTTCGCCAACCCGTGACCGGACGGTGCGGTCCACCCTCCGGCGACCGGATCAGTGGCCGGACGTCATCTTGAGCCCCACCACCGCCACCAGCAACAGGCAGATGCCGCATCCCCCGGGGGACGACCCCCGGACCCCCAGCCGGATCAGTGGCCGGACGTCATCTTCAAGCCGACCACCGCCACCAGCAACAGGCAAATGAAGAAGATCCGGGCGGCGGTGGCGGGCTCGCCCAGCACCAGCATGCCGACGACCGCCGCGCCGGCCGCGCCGATGCCGACCCATACGCCGTACGCGGTACCGATCGGCAGCGTCCGCGCGGCGTAGGAGAGCAGCATCATGCTGGCGACGATGCCCGCGCCGGTGAAGACGCTGGGCCACAGCCGGGTGAAACCGTCCGTGAACTTCATGCCGATCGACCAGCCGACCTCAAGCAGACCGGCGACGGCGAGCAGAATCCATGCCATGACGGCACCTCCGCGGAAAACGAGCTTCTACAGGGGTGCGTCGTCTTGTCGTGACCCGGTACGGCGCGTCTCGTCGGGATGCTTCCGACTCTAGCAAAGGCAGGCAAAACGGGCGGTGACCCCGGTCACCGCCCGTTTCCACGTCCATGCCGCCGAGGCCGTTCCGCCTCGTGCGGCGCCCTCCGGCTACAGGTACAGGCCCGTCGCGTCCTCGGCGCCCTCCAGGCGCTCCGCCGCCACCGCGTGCAGATCGCGCTCCCGCATCAGTACGTACGCGACACCGCGCACCTCGACCTCGGCCCGGTCCTCCGGGTCGTACAGCACCCGGTCGCCCGGCTCCACGGTCCGCACGTTCTGCCCCACCGCGACCACCTCGGCCCAGGCCAGGCGGCGGCCGACCGCCGCGGTCGCGGGAATGACGATGCCGCCGCTGGAGCGGCGCTCGCCCTCGGCGATATCGGTACGTACCAGCACCCGGTCGTGCAGCATCCGGATGGGCAGCTTGTCGTGGGTGTCCTTGGCGTTGTTCGGGCTCACGGCATGACCGTACCTGCCCGCGCGGCCGTCCGGCGCCCACCCTGCCAAGAGCCCGCGGCTAACGCCGCCGCTTGGAACCCACCACGAGCAGGCCCACGACCGCCACGCCGATCATCGCCAGCGGCACCACCCGCTCCAGGCGGGGCGCGCCGTCCTCCGACACCAGCTGGGCGCGGATGTCCGAGACCGCCCGGTTGGCGGCCACGTACGCCCGCCCCGCCGTCCGGTCCACGGCCGCCGCCGTCTTCGCCTTCGCATCCCCGATGATCGTCTTCGGGTGCAGGCGGACACCGATCTCGTCCAGCGTCACGGCGAGGTCCTGCCGCCTGCGGGCGATGTCCTGCTCGATCTGCGCAGGGGTCCTGGCTTCCGACACCGCGCTGCCTCCGGGGGTCTCGATCCGTCTCCGTGCGCACAGTCTGTCAGCACACAGGTCGCGGCGCCCCACAGCACCCCCTTTTCGGGCGGCTCAGTAATCTCGGGCGTAGCGACATCCGGGGCGCGACGCGCTCGCGCCCGTCCCCGTACGTGACCCACGCGTGCCGGCCCGCCCGCGCGCGCCGGCCCACCCCACGCACAAGGAGAACCATGAGCGAGCGACTGCAGCCCGGCGACACCGCACCCGCCTTCACCCTCCCCGACGCGGACGGCAAGCAGGTCTCGCTCGCCGACCACAAGGGCCGCAAGGTCATCGTCTACTTCTACCCCGCCGCGCTCACCCCCGGCTGCACCAAGCAGGCGTGCGACTTCACCGACAACCTCGACTTCCTGGCCGGCCACGGCTACGACGTCATCGGCATCTCCCCCGACAAGCCGGAGAAGCTCGCCAAGTTCCGCGAGAAGGAGGAACTGTCGGTCACGCTCCTCGGCGACCCCGACAAGCAGGTCCTGGAGGCGTACGGCGCGTACGGCGAGAAGAAGCTGTACGGCAAGGTCGTGACCGGCGTCATCCGCTCCACCGTGATCGTCGACGAGGAGGGCAAGGTCGAGCGCGCGCTGTACAACGTGAAGGCCACCGGCCACGTCGCCAAGATCATCAAGGATCTGGGGCTGTAAGGACCTGTAAGGACCTGGGCAGTATGGGCCTGGCGCTCCGGGGGGGGCGGCGCCAGGCCCGGCCTTACGGCGCCGCCACCGCTCCTTCCCCCACCGCCGCTCCCCGCTCCGCCACCGGCGGCTCCGGCAGCTCCAGCACCGCCTCGGCGCCACCGCCCTCGGCGGCGCCGAACACCAGCCGGCCGCCCAGCACCTCCGCCTGCCCGGCCGCGATCGTCAGCCCCAGACCGTGCCCGGTACCGCGCTCCGGCGCCGCCGTACGGAACCGCCGCGGCCCCTCCGCACACAGCTCCGGCGGATACCCGGGCCCGTGGTCCCGCACCACGATCCGCGTGCCCTCGACCCGTACCTCCACCGGCGGCCTGCCGTGCTTGGCCGCGTTCGCCAGCAGGTTGACCAGCACCCGCTCCACCCGGCGCCGGTCGGTCTCCACCACCCGCGCCGGACCCGCCACGACGACCTCGACGTCCGTGATGCCGCGCACCCGCTCCGCCCGCCCCACGATGCCGCGCACCAGCGACGGCAGGTCCACCGCGTCGAGCTGCGCGGACTCCACGCCCGCGTCCAGCCGGGACACCTCCAGCAGGTCCTCCACCAGACTGCGCATCGTCTGCGCCCGGTCCCGCACCAGCTCGACGGCCCGCTCGTGCGGCAGCAACTCGGACGCCGCGACCAGCCCCGCCACCGGCGTACGCAGCTCGTGCGCCACATCGGCGGTGAACTTCCGCTCCGCCTCCACCCGCGCCGCCAGCGACGCCGCCATGTGGTGCACCGAACGCCCCAGCTCGGCCACCTCGTCCCGGCCGCCGGCCGCCAGCGCGTCCGCGTCCGGCGGCTCGCCCGCCGCGATCCGGCGCGCCGCGGCCGCACTGTGCCGCAGCCGCCGGGACAGCCGCTGCGCCACGAACCACGACACCACCGCCATCAGCACCACCGTGCCGACCCCCGCGACCAGCAGCGCACGGTCCAGCGCCACCTGGGCCGGATCGTCGTCCGGGTACGCCGCCGACACCGACAGCGTCCGCCCGGTGGCACCCGAACCACCACCCACCCCGGTGGCGGCCCACACCCGCGGATCCTCACCCTGGCTCAGGTACGTACCGGACTTCCCGTCGAACACCGCGGCCCGCAGCGGACCCGGCAGCGTCGCGTCGTCCAGCTGGGCGCCCAGCGCCAGCGTGCCGTCCCGCTCGTAGATCTGCAGCGCCGAACTGAGCCGGTCGTCCTGGTAGGCGCGCGCCGAGCGCTCCCGCTCCGCGTCCGCGATGTGGTGCACCGCGAACCCGAGCACCACCACCGCCAACGCCGTCACACTCGAAATGGCCAGGGCGATCCGGCCTCGGATGCCCATCACGCGAGGTTGTACATCTCCGTCGAGTCACCGAGCGGCGTCGAACCCTCGTACGTGACCTCCAGCCCCGTGAAAGCCCGCGCCCCGTCCACCGTCCTGGCCCCGTACAGCCGGAACGTCGCCGGGAACCCGGCGTCCGCACCCGCCCCCGCGGCAGCCTTCTCCACCTGCACCACGCCCTCGCCCTCGGCCTCCGCCGCGCCGTACCGCTCCCAGGTGATCCCGGTCGCCACCATGCCCGCGTCGGCACACGTCAGCGTAATGACCTTCGGCTTGATCTCCGGCTCGCCGAAGCCGCAGTCGCGCACCCCCGGCAGCCCGCCGACCGCCTTCGCCGAGGACTTCATGTCCCGCACCGCCGACGTCTTCGGCGCCGCGTCCACCGCCGACGCGCGGTCCGCCGCCTGGCTGAACCACACGCCGCCGCCCGCGAGCGCGGTGACCGCGGCGAAGGCCGCCAGCGCGGTGCGCCCGCCGAACCGGCGGGAGCCTTCGCGGTCGGTCATGAACTTCTCCTTCCGGGGCGGCGGCCCCGTGCCGACGCGGGACGGGACACCACAGCCGAACACGTCACGCGCGCGCGAAACGAGGCGCACCGGATGCACCGGGTGCACGGGGTCCCAGCAGAGCGAACGGTTCGGAGCATAAGGGCGGATTCGATACCCACAACTCTCCCCCGCCCGCCACACGGGCTGATTGCCCGGACGCTGCGGTGACCACGCGGCTTTGTACCAGTTCTGTAACAGCGGCCGTCACCCCCCTGGCGAAAACCACCCCGAAACCGGGAGAAACCGCTGCTCCGGACGGCGCATGTCACGTGACGTACATCGCGTTGTGGGGTCAGAGTGGTTTGAGCCGCGCTCTGCTGCGCAGGCGCTCCTGTCGTACGACCACCTTTGTGATCTCCGACCGCCGGCCGTCACGCCGACCGCCGACGGGCACCGACCGCAACGACGCCGACGACCGCTGCGACCCACCTGCCGCGCATCGAGCGCGCTGACCGACCGAGAGGACTCGACTCGTGCCGACCGGCAGCACCGAAGTTGAACCACCGACCGACCGGGACCCGGAGGCGTTCAAACGCCACAGAAACCTGTTCCGGGCCGTCGCCCGCCGCCGCAACCCCCGGCTGCGGCGCACCGACATCACGGTGACCGACGAGCGCATCGTCAAACGCGCCGTGAAGGCCGCCGCGCTCGGCAACGCCATGGAATGGTTCGACTTCGGCATCTACAGCTACCTCGCGGTCACCATCGGAAAGGTGTTCTTCCCGGGCGGCAGCGACACCACCAGCCTGCTGTCCTCCTTCGCCACCTTCGCCGTCGCGTTCCTCGTACGGCCCATCGGCGGCGCGTTCTTCGGCCCCCTCGGCGACCGCGTCGGCCGCAAGAAGGTCCTCGCCCTCACCATGATCATGATGGCCGCCGGCACCCTGTGCATCGGCCTGATCCCCTCGTACGCCAGCATCGGCCTGTGGGCCCCGATCCTGCTGATCGTCTTCCGCATGATCCAGGGCTTCTCCACCGGCGGCGAGTACGGCGGCGCCTCGACCTTCATCGCCGAGTACGCGCCTGACAAGAAGCGCGGCTTCTTCGGCAGCTTCCTCGAAATGGGCACCCTCGCCGGCTACACCGGCGCCGCCGGCCTGGTCCTGATCCTCAATACCTGGCTCGGCTCCGAGACCATGCACGACTGGGGCTGGCGCATCCCGTTCCTGGTCGCCGGACCGCTCGGCCTCGTCGGCCTCTACCTCCGGATGAAGCTCGACGAGACCCCCGCCTTCCAGAAGCTCGAAGCGGCCCAGACCCACAACGGCGACACCTCCGTCACCGAGACCGAGGCCGACTTCTCCCACCTCTCGGAGAACGCCCCCAAGAAGAAGCTCGGCGAGATCTTCTCGCAGCAGTGGCCCATGCTGATCCTGTGTATCGCCCTCGTCGGCGCATACAACATCTGCCACTACATGCTGCTCTCCTACATGCCGACCTACCTGACCGACACCCTCCACTACGACGAGGCGCACGGCCTGCTGATCGTCATCGGCACCATGGTCGTCCTGATGTGCATCATCAGCTCCGTCGGCAAGCTCAACGACCGCTACGGCCGCAAGCCCCTCCTGATGACCGGCATGCTGGGCTTCTTCCTCCTCTCCGTCCCCGCCTTCCTGCTGGTCAAGCAGGGCAGCCTGGCCGCGATCATCCCCGGCATGCTGATCCTCGGCCTCTCCCTGGTCTGCCTCCTGGGCACCATGTCCGCGGCGCTGCCCGCCCTCTTCCCCACCAGCGTCCGCTACGGCTCCCTCTCCATCGGCTACAACCTCGCGGTCTCCCTCTTCGGCGGCACGACTCCCCTCGTCATCACCGCCCTCATGGACGGCTTCGGCGGCAACGACATGATCCCCGCCTACTACGCGATGGGCGCGGCCCTGGTCGGCGTCATCGCCGTCGCCTGCATGAAGGAAACCGCCCAACAGCCCCTGGAAGGCTCCCCGCCGGCGGTGGCCACCAAGGAAGAAGCCGTGGAAATGGTCACGTCCCAGTCCCCGGACCCGCGGTTCTGACCCCTCTCCGGACTCCGCGTCGCGGCCCTCGCCCTGGTTGGGCGGGGGCCGCGGTCGTTTTTTGAGGTTTTTGGGCTGTTCGGCGTAACCGGGTGGGGGTGGGGGCGTTGGGCAGTTCGAGGGTGCTACTTACGCTCGAAGAGCGATGACGAGGGGCAGCAGGGACCATGGGGACGAAGTACACGCGCGAGTTGCTCGCCGAGGCTGCGCTCGCATCGACGTCGTACGAGGAAGTCGCACGCCACTGCGGAAGCGTTCCGACACGGAGCGTCCGGTGCCACATCAGCCGCAGGATGGCCGAAGAGCGCATCGACACCTCTCACTTCACGTCCAAGGCCGTCCGCCACTCCGAAACGACGCTTCGCGAAACGGTGGCTCTGTCCCGCAGCACCGCCGAGGTCGTACGCCGACTCGGCATCCACCCCGTGGGCGGCAATCAAGCCCACATCGCCCGTCGAATCGCCGGACTCGGCCTGGACACGTCCCACTTCACGTCCGCGCGCCCCAGACGACCACAACGTCCGTTGGCCGACCGGCTGGTGCTGGGAGTGCCGTCCGAAGGCCGACTGCCCGGCGACCGGCTGCGCAGGGCGCTACTGCGGCAGGGAGTACGGGAACAGTGCGCGGTATGCGGCACGGGCCCGGAGTGGAATGGCAAGCCCCTGCGGCTGGAGGTCGATCACCGCAACGGCGAGTGGTGGGACAACCGCCCGGCCAATCTCCGCCTCCTGTGCCCCAACTGCCACGCCGTCACGGACACCTACCGCGGTCGCAAACGGCGCGAGCCCCGTAGGAAGCGGCCGTGACGGCCCGCCGACGGTACACCCACGACATGCTTGCCCGTACGGCCGCGATGTCCACCGGCCCGGTGGACATGCTCCGCCGTCTGGGCACGCCATTGGGCAGCGGCACCCTTCGCTACCTGCGCCGCCGCCTGGCGCACTACGGCATCGACACCGCGCACTTCGCCCCGGAAGAACTGCCTCGGCGACCGAGGCAGACGTATGCCAAAGAGCGCCTGGAGGAGGCCGCCGTACGGGCGCGAAGCATGCGCGAGGTCATGGAGCACCTGGGCGTCCCTCCGTACGACAGTGCCTACAGTCACATCCGCAAGAAGCTGGCACGGTTCGGCATCAGCACGGCCCACCTCACCGGTCGCGGCGCCCGCGGGGAACTGCTGCCCCGCGACGAACTCACCGCTGCAGTGGCCGGCTCGAAAAGCCGGGCCGCGACGCTCCGGCTGCTCGGCCGCCCCGTCACCACCGCCTCCCGGCGGCTCCTGGACCGGAGCCTCACGGCCTACGGCCTGTCGACCGCGCACTTCACCGGACAGGGCCACGGCCGCGGCTGCCCCTCCCCTGCCCGCCGGCCTGCCGACGACATCCTCCGGCGCCGCGCACCGGGCTCCCGCCGGACGAAGACGTCGCTGCTGCGCCGTGCCTTGGACGACAAGGCGGTCCCGCGGCAGTGCAGCGCCTGCGGCCTCGGCGACACGTGGCAGGACAAGCGGCTGGTCCTGGAGATCGACCACATCAACGGGGACCGGCTCGACGACCGCATCGGCAATCTGCGCTATTTGTGCCCTTCGTGCCATAGCCAGACGCGCACGTTCGGACGGCGTACCGCCCGAACCGAAGATCGCCTGACGGTCACGCGGCCGGGCACAGTACAGTAGGCGCCGCGGGCCCGTGCCCCAGCTGGCTAGAGGGCGCCGGTTTAGGTCCGGTGTGTCGTGGGTTCGAGTCCCACCGGGCCCACCATGACGAAGTGGCCGTCACCTTCCGTGGAAGGTGACGGCCACTTCGTCATTTTCAGGACAGTCCCTCAGCCCACCAGCTCCCGTACCACCGGCACCAGCCCCCGGAACGCCTTGCCTCGGTGGCTGATGGCGTTCTTCTCGTCGGCGGTCAGTTCGGCGCAGGTGCGGGTGTCGCCGAGGGGCTGGAGGATCGGGTCGTAGCCGAAGCCGCCGGTGCCGGCGGGGGTGTGGCGGAGGGTGCCTTCGAGGCGGCCTTCGACGACGCGTTCGGTGCCGTCGGGGAGGGCCAGGGCCGCGGCGCAGGCGAAGTGGGCCGCGCGGTGGCCGTCGGCGATGTCGGAGAGCTGGGCGAGGAGCAGGTCGAGGTTGGCCTGGTCGTCGCCGTGCCGGCCCGACCAGCGGGCGGAGAAGATGCCGGGCGCGCCGCCGAGGACGTCGACGCACAGGCCCGAGTCGTCGGCGACGGCCGGGTGGCCGGTGGCCTGGGCGAGGGCGTGGGCCTTGAGCAGGGCGTTCTCGGCGAAGGTGACGCCGGTTTCCTTGACGTCGGGGACGTCCGGGTAGGCGTCGGCGCCGACGAGTTCGACGTCGAGGTCGGCGGCGGCCAGGATGGCGCGGAGTTCGGTGATTTTGCCGGCGTTGCGGGTGGCGAGGATCAGGCGGTTCATGGGGCCGATTATCCCGGGCCGGGTCAGCCGGGGGCGCAGGTCCTGGTGAGTGCGCCGGCCGCGTTCCGCAGCGCGGTGAGGTCGGGGGTCTTGCCGTCGCGTACGGCGTCGTCGGCCTTGTCCAGGGCGTCGGTCAGGCCGCTGAGCGCCTTTTTGACCTCGGGGTCGTCCGTCGCTTTCTGGATCTTGCCGAGGTCCTTGTTCAGCCGGTCGATGGCGCGCTCGGCGTCCTGGGGGCTGTCGGCGGCGTTGCTCAGGTCGTCTTTGAGGGAGGACAGGTCGTTGGCGAACGTCGTGGCGGCCGTGGCGCAGCCGACGGCCTTGTCGACCGCTCCGCAGGCGGTGAGGAGGGGTACGGCCACGGCGGCTGCCGCCAGGACGGCGACGGCGGTGGTGGTCGTGGAGCGGCGGCGCGCGGTGCTGCGGCGTAGAGCCATGGAACGGTTCCTCCCCTGGGCGTGCCGTGCACGGGTGTGCATCGGTACGGAACGCCGCACCGGTTCGCGGCGGTGCGTCGGTGCGTCGGTACGTCGGTACGTCGGTGCGTCGGTACCAGGGAGAACGCCGGGCGGGCGGATTTGGTTGCCCGGGGGCCGTTCCGGAGGCGCCCCGGAGGCATCCCGGACGCGTTGTGGGGTGGGTGCGCGCCGGAGCGCCTCAGCCGGGGTGCCTCGGGGGGCGTGCCTCAGGTGGCGTGAGGGTCACACCAGGCCGGTCTGGGTGAGCAGCATGGCCAGGACGACGACGAAGGTCCAGCCGGCGAGGTGTTCCAGCAGGTTGCGGTCGTCCTTGGGGCCGCCGGTGCGGGCCCGGAAGGCGGTGACGGGTGCGTCGGCTGTGGCAGCCGTGGCAGCGGTAGTGGACATGGGTTCCACGGTGCGCGGCCGGCTGCCGTATTCCTAGAGACGCAGATCCCACGAGGGAAAGGTCACAGGGCAGGCCCGGCAGGCCCGGCAGGCGGCGTGCCGGCCCGCCGTTGCGGGGGCCGGCACGGCACGGTTCCCGCGGCGGGTGGTGGGCGCCGCGGCGCACGTCACAGCGTGCGGGCGAGGGCCTCGCGCTGGGCGGCGTCCAGGGTCGCGCAGCCGGCGACGGCGAGGTCGAGGAGCGAGTTGAGCTCGTCGCGGGCGAAGGGCTCGGCCTCAGCGGTGCCCTGGACCTCGACGAAGCGGCCGTCGCCGGTGCAGACGACGTTCATGTCGGTCTCGGCGCGCACATCCTCCTCGTAGCAGAGGTCGAGCATCGGTACGCCGCCGACGATGCCGACGCTGACGGCGGAGACGGTGCCGACCAGCGGCTGGCGGCCGGCCTTGATGCTCTTCTTGGCCTGGGCCCAGGAGATGGCGTCGGCGAGGGCGACGTAGGCGCCGGTGATGGCGGCGGTGCGGGTGCCGCCGTCGGCCTGGAGGACGTCGCAGTCCAGGACGACGGTGTTCTCGCCGAGGGCCTTGAAGTCGATGACGGCGCGCAGCGAGCGGCCGATGAGGCGGGAGATCTCGTGCGTACGGCCGCCGATCTTGCCGCGGACGGATTCGCGGTCGCCGCGGGTGTTGGTGGAGCGCGGCAGCATCGAGTATTCGGCGGTGACCCAGCCTTCGCCGCTGCCCTTGCGCCAGCGCGGGACGCCCTCGGTGAGGGAGGCGGTGCAGAAGACCTTGGTGTCGCCGAAGGAGATCAGCACGGAGCCTTCGGCGTGCTTGCTCCAGCCGCGTTCCATGGTGACGGGGCGGAGCTGGTCGGGGGTGCGGCCGTCGATACGAGACATGGCTCAGACCCTATCGGCTCGGCCGAGGGGCGCGTTCCGGTTCGCGGAGGTCTCTCGGGGCGGGAGCGCGCCGAGGGCCCCGGTCCGCTGCCGGGTGCGGCGCGGTCCGGGGCCCTCGGTCGAAGGAGCGGCTCAGCGGCTCACATCATGTCTTCGATCTCGGCGGCGATCGGGTCCGCGTCGGTGCCGATGACGACCTGGATGGCGGTGCCCATCTTGACGACGCCGTGGGCGCCGGCGGCCTTCAGCGCGGCCTCGTCGACGAGCGAGGGGTCGGCCACCTCGGTGCGGAGGCGGGTGATGCAGCCTTCGACCTCTTCGATGTTGTCGAGGCCGCCGAGCCCGGCGACGATCTTCTCAGCCTTGCTGGCCATGTCCACTCCTGCTTGTCTCGGCCGCCGGCGGTTCCGCCGCGCGGTGGTTCACACGGTAACGCACGTTTAGCCCAGCTAACCGGGCATATGTCCGTTGTCCGGCGCATGATGGCGACCACCCGGCAGCGCTTTCCGGGGCCCGAAACGCACCACAAGTGGTCTACACCACCAGTATGCGGCAAGCACCGAGCCGGCCCGCGACGGGACGGCGCCCGGGAGGACGCAGATGAGCTCGAACGCGGCGGCGGCACCGAGGAAGAAGTGGTCGGCGGGCCTCTTCCAGGGGCTGCAGAAGATGGGGCGCAGCCTCCAGCTTCCCATCGCCGTCCTGCCCGCCGCGGGCATCCTCAACCGTCTCGGCCAGCCGGACGTCTTCGGCGCGGACGGTCTGGGCTGGGAGAACGTGGCGAAGGTGTTCGCGGGTGCGGGCGGCGCGCTGCTGGACTCCTCGCTCGGCCTGCCGCTGCTGTTCTGCGTCGGTGTGGCGATCGGCATGGCGAAGAAGTCGGACGGGTCGACGGCGCTGGCCGCGGTGGTGGGCTTCCTGGTCTATTACTCGGTGCTGCACCAGTTCCCGCAGGACTGCGCGGCCGGTTCGGCGTACGCCTCGGCCGGGCAGTGGAGCGGGGTGTGCGTCGGCGGGGACGGCAAGGCCGCTCCGGCGGGCTTCCAGAACCCGGGGGTCTTCGGCGGCATCGTGACGGGGTTCTTCGCCGCCTGGATCTGGCAGCGCTACCACCGGGTGAAGCTGGTGGACTGGCTGGGCTTCTTCAACGGGCGCCGGCTGGTGCCGATCATCATGGCGTTCGTGGGGCTGGCCTTCGCGGCGCTGTGCCTGTGGGTGTGGCCGCCGATCGGCGACGCGCTGACCAGCTTCAGCAAGTGGCTGACGGATCTGGGCGCCACCGGTTCGGGGATCTTCGGTGTCGCCAACCGCGCGCTGCTGGTGATCGGCATGCACCAGTTCCTGAACACGTTCATGTGGTTCCAGTTCGGCGATTTCACCAAGCCGGACGGTACGTCGGTGCACGGCGACATCAACCGTTTCCTGGCGGGGGACCCGACGGCCGGGCAGTTCACCACCGGCTTCTTCCCGATCATGATGTTCGCGCTGCCGGCCGCGGCGCTGGCGATCACGCACTGCGCCAAGCCGCACCGCCGCAAGGAGATCGGCGGCATGATGCTCTCGGTCGGCCTGACCTCGTTCGTCACCGGCGTGACCGAGCCGATCGAGTACTCGTTCCTGTTCATCGCGCCGGCCCTGTACGCGCTGCACGCCGCGCTGACCGGTGTGTCGATGGCGGTGAGCTGGGCGCTGGGCGTCAAGGACGGCTTCAGTTTCTCGGCCGGGCTGATCGACTACGTGATCAACTGGGGGCTGGCGACCAAACCGTGGATGATCATTCCGATCGGCTTGTGCTTCGCCCTCGTGTATTACGTGCTGTTCCGCTTCGTGATCACCAAGTTCGACCTGCACACTCCGGGCCGCGAACCGGAGGAAGTGGAAGCGGAACTGGAGCAGGAGAATGTGAAGTAGGCGCCGCCGGGGAGAGGGCCGTACGGCCCGGGCCGGACGGCCCTCAAGCGGAGGTACCGAAGGGCCTTCAAGTGGAAGCACTTGAAGGCCGCTTGGTGTGTGATCTAAACCTTGGGGAACAACGGATTCCTTTATGTGTGGGCGACATGCTAAGAATGGTCTAAACCACTCAGTGGTGTAGACCAGACCGGCGGGCCGTACCCCCTTCTCCGAGCGCCCGCCTCACCAGGAGGAATCCGATGAGTTCGGCCACCGCTACGGCGGCTCCCGACAAGAAGCGCCGCGGTCCCGGCGCCATGGCCGTCGCCCAGCGCATCGGCCGCAGCCTCATGCTGCCGATCGCGACGCTGCCCGCCGCGGCGCTGATGGTCCGGCTCGGCCAGGACGACATGCTCGGCACCAAGTCGCTGCCCGCGTTCCTTAACAAGATCGCGGAGTTCCTGGCCGCCGGCGGCGCTGCGCTCCTGGACAACATGCCGCTGCTGTTCGCCGTCGGTATCGCCATCGGCTTTGCCAAGAAGGCGGACGGCTCGACCGGTCTGGCCGCCGTCGTCGGCTACCTGGTCTTCAGCAAGGTGCTGGCGACGTTCGGTGACGAGAGCCTCCCGAAGATCGCCAAGGTGGTCGACGGGAAGATAGTCCAAGAGGCCGCGCCCGCCGACGCCAAGGTGCTCGGCGGTGTGGTGATGGGCATCGTGGTCGCCCTGCTCTACCAGCGCTACAGCCGCAAGAAGCTGCCGGACTGGCTCGGCTTCTTCGGCGGCCGCCGCCTGGTCCCGATCCTCTCGTCCTTCGCGGGTCTGCTGATCGGCATCGTCTTCGGTTACATCTGGCCGGTACTCGGCAGCGCCCTGCACAACTTCGGCGAGTGGCTGGTGGGCTCCGGCGCGGTCGGCGCGGGCATCTTCGGTGTCGCCAACCGCGGTCTGATCGCGGTCGGCATGCACCACCTGCTGAACTCCTTCCCCTGGCTCCAGGCCGGCGACTTCCACGGCAAGCACGGTGACATCGCCCGCTTCCTGGAGAAGGACCCCACCGCCGGCCAGTTCATGACCGGCTTCTTCCCGATCATGATGTTCGCGCTGCCCGCCGCCTGCCTGGCGATCGTGCACTGCGCCCGCCCCGAGCGCCGCAAGGTCGTCGGCGGCATGATGTTCTCGCTCGCGCTCACCGCCTTCGTCACCGGTGTGACCGAGCCGATCGAGTTCACGTTCATGTTCATCGCCCCGGTGCTGTACGCGGTGCACGCCGTACTGACCGGTGTGTCGATGGCGCTGACCTGGGCGCTGGGCATGAAGGACGGCTTCGGCTTCTCGGCCGGCGCGATCGACTACGTACTGAACTTCGGCATCGCGAGCAATCCGCTGGGGCTGGCCGTGGTCGGCCTGTGCTTCGCCGCCCTGTACTACGTGATCTTCCGGTTCGCGATCACCAAGTTCAATTTGAAGACGCCGGGCCGCGAGTCCGACGAGGAGATCGCCGAGATGCAGAAGGCCGAGGGCAAGTAGGCCCCGGCCGGACCGTGCGACGGCAGGCCCCCGCGACCACCCGGTCGCGGGGGCCTGCCGCGTGTTCGGAGCTTGGGGCTGTGCCCGGGGCCTGCCGCGTACCCGGGGCCTGCCGAGCGCCCGGCGGCCGGGTTCAGATCTCGTAGACGGCGCCCGCCTTGGCGACCTCGACCGGGCCTTCGAAGACCTCCTGCGCGTCCCGCAGGTTGATGCCCGGGTCGGTCCACGGCGGGATGTGGGTCAGGACCAGCCGCCCAGCGCGGGCGCGCGCGGCGTGCGCGCCGGCCTCGCGTCCGTTGAGGTGCAGGTCCGGGATGTCCTCCTTGCCGTGCGTGAAGGACGCCTCGCACAGGAAGAAGTCGGTGCCCTCGGCGAGCCCGTCCAGGGCGTCGCAGACCCCGGTGTCCCCGGAGTACGTCAGCGATTTCCCGTCGTGTTCGATACGGAAGCCGAACGCTTCGACGGGGTGGCTGACCAGATCCGTACGGATCGTAAAGGGGCCGACGGAGAAGGTGCCGGGGGTCAGCGTGCGGAAGTCGAAGACCTCGCTCATCGCCCGGTCGGTCGGCAGGTCGGCGTGCGCCGCGGTCAGCCGGCGCTCGGTGCCGGCCGGCCCGTACACGGGCATCGGCGCGCACCGGCCGCCGTCGGGCCGGTAGTAGCGCACGACGAAGTAGCCGCACAGGTCGATGCAGTGATCGGCGTGCAGGTGCGACAGGAGTACGGCGTCGAGGTCGTAGAGACCGCAGTGGCGCTGCAGCTCGCCCAGGGCGCCGTTGCCCATGTCGATGAGCAGCCTGAAGCCGTCGGCCTCCAAGAGGTAGCTCGAACAGGCCGATTCCGTGGAAGGGAACGACCCCGAGCAACCGACGACAGTGAGCTTCATGCGGGCGTGAACCTCCGTGGCTGGGGGCGGAGCGGCGGGTCCATGCGGGGCTGCGGCGGGGGGCGTTCACGGGTCCTCGCCGGTCCTCGTCCGGCGGGCGTCCTTGCCGGGTCCTGAACGGTCATTGCGGTGCCCACGAGCGTAAGGCGCGAAAGGGCCGGTGGCTCCTCCGGCGGGGCGAGCTGTGGGCGGAATCACCAGTCCGGGTGGGTGTGTACAGAACCGTGTCCCCCCGTGCCGTTCCCCGCCGGACGCGCGCCTTCGCGGGGGTGCCGGCCGCCCGCCGCTGCCGTGCCGCAAAGCGGTCCCGGCCGGTACGGTCGCCGGGGAGCCGGGATCTTGGAGGGAGCGGGTGTGGACGTCTCGGTGTGGTGGCCGGCGCTGCTGGCGGTGGCCGCGCTGGCGCTGGTGGCGGCGATCGTCGACGGGCGGGCGCGGGCGCGGGGCGCACGGGGGCGGTGGGGCGCTCGCTTTCGGCCAAGAACGCGGGCGCGCGACCGTACGCGCCCGGGCGGACGGACCACGGACATCGCGCGGCCCGGTGCGCGCACGCCGCGCGCGGGGGAGATCTGGTGGGCCCTGGTGCCGTACGAGGACGGGCCGGGCGCGAAGGACCGGCCGTGCCTGGTGCTGTCGGTACGCGGTGGCACGGCGCACGTCGTCAAGATCACCAGTCGGCACCACCCGGACCGGCCTGGCGTGCTCCCCCTGCCGCCCGGCGCGGTCGGCGACGGACGGCAGCGCGCGAGCTTCCTGGAGACGGACGAGTTGCGGGACGTGCCGCTACGGGATTTCCGCCGCCGCGCGGGGGCGGTCGACGGTGCTTTGTGGAAGCGGGTGCGCCGCCTCACGGGGCGGTGAAGGGCGGAACGTGAGGTGCTGACGACCGGAGGCGGGCGTCGGGGGGCGCCTGCCTCCGGCGTCGCCGGTTCATACGTCGCGGGGCGGCCGGCCGTTCAACGGTTCCGTGCGTGCACGCCGGTCCGTTGACGCCCGTCCGAGCACGCCGGTCCGATCACGCCCGCCCGATCGCGCTGGTCCGATCGCGCCCGCCCGCTCACGCCCGTCCGCTCACGCCCAGAGCTGGCCGTGCAGCGTCTCGATGGCGGCTTCGGTGGACTCGGCGGTGTAGACGCCGGTGGACAGGTACTTCCAGCCGCCGTCGGCCACGACGAAGGCGATGTCGGCGGTCTCCCCCGCCTTGACCGCCTTCTTGGCGACGCCGATCGCCGCGTGCAGGGCGGCGCCCGTCGAGATGCCCGCGAAGATGCCCTCCTCGGCGAGGAGTTCGCGGGTGCGGCGGATCGCGTCCTCGGAGCCGACGGAGA
This sequence comes from Streptomyces sp. NPDC017056, assembly GCF_044332485.1. NCBI lineage: Bacteria > Bacillati > Actinomycetota > Actinomycetes > Kitasatosporales > Streptomycetaceae > Streptomyces > Streptomyces sp. NPDC017056. The sequence goes on from NZ_JBIRPD010000006.1 coordinate 392,133, forward strand.
AGCGGGTGGTGAGCACCGACTCGTCGTACAGCTCGGGAATGAAGCCTTCGTCGAGGTTGCGCAGCCCGTAGACCACGTCGTCGTAGCGCGGTTCGGCGGCCACGATCCGTACGCCGGGGACGTGCTCGCGCAGGTAGCGGCCGACGCCCATGAGGGTGCCGGTGGTGCCCAGGCCGGCCACGAAGTGGGTGATGGACGGCAGGTCGGCGAGGATCTCCGGGCCGGTGGTGGCGTAGTGCGCGCCGGCGTTGTCGGGGTTGCCGTACTGGTAGAGCATCACCCAGTCGGGGTGCTCGGCGGCCAGTTCCTTGGCGACGCGCACGGCGGTGTTGGAGCCGCCCGCCGCGGGCGAGGAGATGATCTCGGCGCCCCACATGGCGAGCAGCTCGCGCCGCTCGGAGGAGGTGTTCTCCGGCATGACGCAGACGATCCGGTAGCCCTTGAGCTTGGCCGCCATCGCCAGCGAGATGCCGGTGTTGCCCGAGGTGGGCTCCAGGATCGTGCAGCCGGGCGTCAGCCGCCCGTCCTTCTCGGCCTGCTCGATCATGTGGAGCGCGGGGCGGTCCTTGACCGAGCCGGTCGGGTTGCGGTCCTCCAGCTTGGCCCAGATGCGGACGTCGGCGGAGGGCGACAGCCGCGGCAGGCGGACCAGCGGGGTGTTGCCGACCGCCGCCAGCGGGGAGTCGTACCGCATCAGCGCTGTTCCCGGGGGTCGTCGGACATGCCCGAGCCGCCGGCCACGGCCGGGAGGATGGTGACGCTGTCGCCGTCGCTGAGCTGGGTGGAGATGCCCTCCAGGAAGCGCACGTCCTCGTCGTTGAGGTAGACGTTCACGAAGCGGCGCAGCTGGTCGCCGTCGACGAGGCGCTCCCGGATGCCGTTGTGGCGGCTCTCCAGGTCGGCGATGAGGTCGGCGAGGGTCGCACCGCTGCCCTCGACGGCCTTCCGGCCGTCGGTGTAGGTGCGGAGGATGGTCGGGATACGGACCTCGATGGCCATGAGAGCTCCTGTTGGAGGGCGGTGACGTGCGGGGTGGGCGTGCGGGCGGCGCAGGCTCGGGGCGTGCGTCGCGGGGTGGCGCTGTGCGGGAGGGCGCGCGGTGGGCGCACCCGGCGGGGTGCGCGCGGCCCGCTGCGCGCGGGAACCGCCGCGCGGCCGGTGTCCGGCGGCGTCAGGCGGCGGCGCGGTCGGGACAGATGGCGCTGGCGAGACGGCACAGGTCGACGTGCAGCCGCGCCACAAGCAACATGCCCGGCGTCTTTTCGCTCACGTCGTGAAAAACCATGCGGTCATCGTATCGATTCCCGGTCCGGGGACTGGAAGCTCGTCTTGCGATACGGACGATTGGTGCACAACAGGTGGGACGCGGCCGGCGGTCGCGTACGTCAGGCGCGCCCCGCGTACGCCGCGAGCCGCTCGTCAACGCTGGTCAGGCAGCAGCTGGCGCAGCGTACAGCCTCGGCGCTCGTGTAGAAGAGGCAGCACGTGCGGCGGAGGTAGACCAGGCGCCGGGTGCCGTCCCGGCGTGTGACGGTGGCCACATCGCCCAGCGCGGCGAGGCCGCCGGGCGCACCGTCCAGGAAGCCGGCCCAGCGGCGGGCCAGCAGTGCCGGGTCGGCGCGGGAGGCGCCGAGGGCGGTCGCGCAGCCGTGGGCCACTCCCCCGCGCAGCTGGCGCAGCCCGGCGCGGGTGCGCTGCCGCAGGGCGTCGGCCAGGGGCAGCAAGTGGGCCGTGAGGACGGCGTCCTGGACCGTTCCTGCGCCGCCGTCCGGCGCCGCGTCCAGGATCCGGAACGTACGCAGCCGGACACCGGCGATGCCGTGCCCGGGGTCCGGTCGTACGAGGACGTTCCCCGGCCGTACGTCGAGGACGCGGCCGGTCAGCGCCCAGTGCAGGACGGCCGCCGCGGTGACCCGGCCCGCGTAGACCGCGGCGAGGGTGAGGGCGGCGGCGTGCGCGGTGCGGTGGCCGCTGCCGCGGTGCTCGGTGTCCAGCAGGCGGGACAGCTCCGGGCCGTGCGGGTCGAGCAGCCGGTCGGCGGCGAGCCAGCCGGGCTCGCCGTCCGGTGGCGCGCCGAGTCCGAGGCGGTAGCGGGGGCCGTGTGCGGCGAGGGAGGCGAGCGTCCCCTCCGGTCCGCCGGGAACGGGCCTGCCTCCGTATGTGTTCACCGGCGCTCCGCACGGGCCGCCGCCGCGTCCGGCGGCAGGTACACCACCGTCGGCGCCCCGGTCACCGGATGCACCCCGACCTCGGCCGCGACCCCGTACACGTCGGCCAGCAGCTCGGGCGTGAGGATCTCGTGCGGCGTGCCGTGGGCGACGACGCGGCCCGCGCGCAGCACGTACAGGCGGTCGCAGTAGTAGGCGGCGAGGTTGAGGTCGTGCAGCGCGAGCAGGGTGCTGGTGCCGAGGCCGGCCACGAGGGAGAGGACGTCGAGCTGGTAGCGGATGTCGAGGTGGTTGGTCGGCTCGTCGAGGACGAGCAGGGACGGCTGCTGGACGAGCGCCCGCGCGACGAGCACCCGCTGCCGTTCGCCGCCCGAGAGCGCGGTGAAGGAACGGTTGCGCAGCTCCGCGACGCCCACCCACTCCAGCGCCTGGTCGGCGAGCGCAGCGTCGGCCGCCGAGTCGGTCTCCCAGAAGCGCTTGTGCGGCGAGCGGCCCATGGCGACGATCTCGCGCACGGTCAGTTCGAAGGCGCCGCTGCCGTCCTGGGGGACGGTGGCGACGCGCCGGGCCCGCTCCTTGGCCGAGAACCCGGCCAGGTCGCGGCCGTCGAGCGTGATGCGCCCGTGGGTGGGCGCCAGGGTGCCGTAGACGCAGCGCAGCAGGGTGGTCTTGCCGCTGCCGTTCGGGCCGACCAGGCCCACCGTCTCGCCCGGCGCCACGTACAGGTCGGCGCCGTCGACGAGGTGGCGGCCGTCGACGCCGTACGACAGTCCCTCGGTCCGCAGCTCGGCGGGGACGGCGCCGACGGGGGCCGGGCCCGCGGCGGCCGGGGTACGCGCGCTCATCCGGTGATCCCTTCCGTACGGGTGGTGCGGCGCAGCAGCCACAGGAAGAACGGTCCGCCGCACAGCGCGGTGATCACCCCGACGGGGATCTCCTGGGAGCCGGCGACCGTACGGGCCAGCAGGTCGGCGAGGACGACGAAGACCGCGCCCGCCAGCGCGACCACCGGCAGCAGGGCCCGGTGCGAGGCGCCGACGAGCATGCGGACGGCGTGCGGCACCATCAGGCCGACGAAGCCGATCGACCCGCTGGCCGCCACGAGCACCCCGGTGACCAGCGACGCGAGGACGAAGACGGCGGCGCGGAAGCGGCCGGTGTCCAGCCCGAGGACGGTCGCGCCCTCCTCGCCGACCAGCAGCAGGTCCAGCGGCCGGGCGAGGGTGAGCAGCAGCGCGAGGCCGGCGAGCAGGACGAGGGCGGGCAGCCACAGGGTGTTCCAGCGGGCCTGGCCGAGGCCGCCGAGCGTCCAGAACATGATGGACCGCAGGTGCTCGGCCTTGGCCGAGGTGACCAGGACGAGGCTGGTGAGCGCGGAGAGGATGTACTGGACCGCGACGCCCGCCAGCACCAGCCGCCCGGTGGTCATGGTGCCGCCGCGCCGGGCCATGGCGTAGACGGCGACCAGCGCGGCCAGCGACCCGGCGAAGGCGGCCAGCGGCATCGAGACCGTACTGGCGAGACCGCCGCCTACGCCGAGGACGACGACCATGACGGCGCCGGTCGAGGCCCCGGAGGAGACGCCGAGCAGGAACGGGTCGGCGAGCGGGTTGCGGACCAGCGCCTGAAGGACGGTGCCGATGACGGCCAGCCCCGCGCCGACGACGGCGCCGAGCAGGACGCGCGGCAGCCGCACGTCGAGCACGATGGTCGGGTACGGGCCCGCTGGCGCGTCCCCGCCCAGGATGCGCAGCACGTCGCCGGGCGGGATGCGGACGGAGCCGAGGACGAGGCCGGCCAGGCACGCCGCGAGCAGGGCGGCGGCGAGGACGGCCAGTACGAGGGTGTAGCGCAGCCGGCGCGGCGGCGCGGCGGTCTTGCAGGCCATGGCGGGCTACTTGAAGGCGTCCGGGTGCAGCTGCCCGGCCAGCGACCGGACGGCGTCCGGTACGCGTACGCCGAGCACCGCGCTGGACAGCGGCAGCACCGCGAACCGCTTGTTCTTGACGGCCGGTACGTCCTGGAGGGCCGGGTCGTCGAGCAGCCGCTTCTTCTTGGCCTCGACGGTGGTGCCGCCGTAGTCGTAGATCACGATGATCTCGGGCTTGCGCTCGACGATCTGCTCCCAGGAGACGTCGATCCAGGTCTTGGCGGTGTCCGCGAACACGTTGCGGCCGCCGGCCAGCGAGATGATCTCGTTGCCGATGCCCTTGCCGCCCGCGGAGTGCACCGAGCTGTCGCCGCTGTCGTAGACGAAGACGGAGGCCGGTTCGGTCCCCTTGAGCTTGTCCTTGGTGGCGTCGATCGTGGCTTCGGCCTTCTCGACCATGGCCTCGGCGCGGTCGCGTACGCCGAAGGTGGCGCCGACCTCGCGGATCTCCCGGGCGAGCTGCTGCACTCCGGTCTTGCCGTCCGTGCAGTACTCGATGTTCAGGCGGGTGTTGATGCCGGACTTCTCCAGCGCGGACCGTTCGCGCCCCTCGGCCTTGTCGAAGGCGCTGGCGTAGCCGCCGTAGACGAAGTCGGGGTTGGCGCCGAGCAGCGTCTCGTAGGAGGGGTACTCCTTGGCGAGGACCTTGACGCTCTTGTAGTCCTTCTCGTACTGCGGCAGCACCTTGTCGTCGAGGTAGGCGGTGCCCGCCAGCCGGTCCTTGAGGCCGAGGGCGAGCATGATCTCGGTGGCGTGCTGGTTCATGGTCACCACGCGCTCGGGCGGTGCCTTGAAGGTGGTGCGTACGCCGCAGTTGTCGACGGTGTACGGGAAGCCGGCCGCCTTGGCCGTGGCCCCGCCGGACGCCTTTCCGTCGCCGCCACCGCTGCCGCAGGCGGCGAGCGGCAGCAGGAGCGCCGCGGTGATGAGCGCGCGCAGCGCTCCGTGGGACCTGGACATGGCCGTGCCTCCTCCGGGGGATCCGCGTCCCCTGGTAGTGGTGCAGGCGGCAGGTCAGTTCCTGGCTCCCAGGCCGTGCGGCCTGGTCACAGTGGCGGGACCGTCCCGGATTCGCACCGGGTTCCTGGGTCCTGCCGCCCGAGGTGATGCGGCACAGTGTGTCAGGCGGGCGGACGGCGTCCGCCGCCGCGGTGGTCAGTAGGCGTCGACGACCTGGACGTCTTCCTCCGTGACCACGCCGTCCACGATGCGGAACGAGCGGAACTGGAACGGGCCCGCGTCGTCCGTGTCGGCCGTGGAGACCAGGACGTAGTGCGCGCCGGGCTCGTTGGCGTAGGTGATGTCCGTACGGGACGGGTACGCCTCGGTCGCGGTGTGCGAGTGGTAGATGATCACCGGTTCCTCGTCCCGGTCGTCCAGCTCGCGGTAGAGCTTGAGCAGGTCCGAGGAGTCGAACTCGTAGAACGTGGGCGAGCGGGCCGCGTTGAGCATCGGGATGAACCGCTCGGCGCGTCCGCTGCCGGCCGGGCCCGCGACCATGCCGCACGCCTCGTCCGGGTGGTCCTTGCGGGCGTGGTCCACGATCTGGTCGTACAGGGCCTTGGTAAGGGTCAGCATGCACCCCAGAATAGGCAGGCGGGCCGCTCCGTACCGAACGTTGGTACGAACCGGCCCGCATGCCGGACAGCCCGCCGCGAGCGGGCCGCCCTCAGTCCTTCCGGCCGCCCTTCGAGGCGGTCTCGGCGACGGCCGGAGAACCGGCCTTGCCGAACATGTCGGGGTTGCGGGACTTGAGCACCAGGTAGCTGACGCCCAGGACCGCCGCCCAGACCGGTGCCGCGTACAGCGAGACCCGGGCGTCCGGGTCCACGCCCATCATCACGATGACCATGCCGATGAAGGCCAGCGCGAAGAGCGAGGTGTACGGGGCGCCGGGCGCCTTGAACTCGGACTGCGGCAGCTCGCCACGGTCCGCCTTGGCCCGGTAGCGCAGCTGCGAGACCAGGATCATGATCCAGGCCCACATGCCGGAGATCGTCGCGAAGGAGACGACCAGGTCGAACGCCTTGCCCGGCCACTGGTAGTTGATCCAGACGCCGAACAGCATCATCGCCACCGAGACGCCGGTGCCCCAGGTCGGCAGGCCGTTCTTGCTCAGGCGGGTGAACAGCTTGGGGCCCTGGCCGTTGAGCGCGAGGTCGCGCAGCATCCGGCCGGTGGAGTACATGCCGGAGTTGGCCGAGGACAGCGCCGCGGTGAGCACCACGAAGTTGACGATGGCCGCGCCGGCCGGCAGGCCGATCTGCTGGAAGGCGGCGACGAAGGGGCTCACGCCCGGCTTGAAGACCGTCCAGCTGACCACGGACAGGATGATGATCAGGGAGCCGATGTAGAACAGGCCGATCCGCCACGGGACGGTGTTGATGGCCTTGGGCAGGACCTTCTTCGGGTTGGTCGCCTCGCCCGCGGTGACGCCGACGAGTTCGACCGCCAGGAAGGCGAACATCACGATCTGCAGGGTCATCAGCGTGCCGCCGATGCCCTTGGGGAAGAATCCGCCGTCCGACCACAGAAGGCTGAAGGAAGCGGTGTCGCCGGCGTCGGAGAACCCGAGGGTGATCACGCCGAGACCGATGAGGATCATGCCGATGATCGCGGTGACCTTGACCATCGAGAACCAGAACTCCAGCTCACCGAAGAGCTTCACGGAGATCAGGTTGATGCCGAAGAGGGCGACCGTGAACACCAGGGCCGAGGCCCACTGGGGTATTCCCTTGTTCCAGTACTGCACATAGGTGGCTGCTGCAGTCACTTCCGTGATGCCGGTGACCACCCAGAACAGCCAGTACGTCCAGCCGGTGACGAATCCCATGAACGGGCCGAGGAATTCGCGGGCGTACTCCGAGAAGGAGCCCGACACCGGGCGGTACATGAGCAGCTCGCCCAGGGCCCGCATGATGAAGAAGATGACCAGGCCCACGATCGCGTAGGCCAGGATGATGCTCGGTCCGGCCTTCGAGATCGCCTTGCCCGCTCCGAGGAACAGGCCGGTTCCGATGGCGCCACCAATGGCGATCATCTGGATCTGCCGGTTTCCCAGCCCCCGCTGGTAACCCTCTTCCGAGGCAGATCCCGCGGCAACGCTGCCGCCGGCTTTCTTTTCGACCTGCACAGAGGTCATGTGTGGTGCGCCCTTCTCCATTCCGACCCGGTCTGCCCGGATCGGGTTCCGATCCCCCCGGATGGAGTTCCTGCACGCCGACGGTCGGCCGGCCAAGCGCTCCCGGAGTGACAGGGGTGGCGTCACTCACGGCAGGTCGTGAACATGTATCACGGCCCCTTGGGTATCTACCAGTGATGTCTTGGGGCCGAGCACAAGAAAAGTAGGATAAATGCTGGAATGCCCTGGTGGGTAATCCGGGCCGGTGACGCGATCGTTATCCGGATTTGAGCGTCCGTTGAGCGGTACATCAAGATCGGGACATCCGGGCGTGCTGGCGCGCGGCGGCCCGCCCCTCCGGGTCAGGCCGTCAGCGTCTCGATGAGGCTCTCCTGGAGCCCGCCCAGCCACAGGTACGCCATCACCATCGGCTTGCGCGGATCGGTGTCCGGCAGCCGCAGCAGCTCACCGCTCTCGTCCTCGTCGGTGACCTCCAGGCGCGTGCCGATGGCCAGCCGGAGGTCGTTCAGCGCCCCCAGCCACTGCCGCGACTCGTCCGGCTTCAGACGCAGCACGGCGCCGCCCACGGCACCCTCCCCGTCCCCGCCGGACCCGCCGACCGGGCCGAGCGCGTCCAGGGCCCGTACGACCGCGAGCGCGTCCTCCCGCTTGCGGGCCCGCAGGTCGTTCTCCGTGTAGCGGCGGAACTCGGCCGAGGCGGCGTGCGTGGCGTCGTCCGGCACCGTGTCGGGCCCGCCGTAGGCGTCGGGGAAGAGCCGGGCCAGCGCCGGGTCGGACGGCGGCTCGCTGGGGCCGTCGGTGAACAGCGCGGCGAGCGGGTCGTCACCCTCGGCCGCCTCCTCGCCGGGGCCGATCAGCTCCATGAGCTGTACGGCGAGGCTGCGCAGGATGGAGATCTCGACCTCGTCGAGGGGGGCGGCCGCGCCGCCGCCCGGCAGGGGCTCGAAGTGGCCGGCCATCAGCGGTCCTGCGTGAGGGTCGCCCACAGGCCGTAGCCGTGCATCGCTTGCACGTCGCGCTCCATTTCCTCGCGGCTGCCACTGGAGACCACCGCCCGTCCCTTGTGATGGACGTCGAGCATGAGCTGGCGGGCCTTGCCCTTCGAGTAGCCGAAGTAGCTCTCGAAGACATACGCCACATAGCTCATGAGGTTGACGGGGTCGTTGTGCACCAGAGTGACCCAGGGCACGTCCGGCTCGGGCACCTCGAAGGGTGCCTCGCTGGACTCTGGTCGCTCGATCTCCACGGGGGCGCTGAGCGCGCAGCGCGTCGATCGAAGGGCGATGGTGGCAGACGGGTCGGCGCTCACGGTCTCCATGCTGCCACCCGTGGTGGGGCATCGCACAAACGGCCCGGGGAAATCGTCAAAGTGACGAGTATGGGAGGTAGCATCCTCACCATGAACACAGCAGACCTGGGGCTGCCGGTGGCCGTGCCGTCGACTGCGCTCTTCACCGACCAGTACGAACTCACCATGCTGCAAGCCGCGCTGCGCTCCGGCACCGCCGACCGCCGCTCGGTCTTCGAGGTCTTCACCCGCCGCCTGCCCGAAGGACGCCGCTACGGCGTCGTCGCCGGAACCGGCCGGGTCCTGGACGCGGTGGAGAACTTCCGCTTCGACGAAACGATTCTCGGCTTCCTGCGCGAACGCGGCATCCTCGACGAACCCACCCTGGCCTGGCTCGCCGACTTCCGCTTCCGCGGCGACATCTGGGGCTACCCGGAGGGCGAGGTGTACTTCCCCGGCTCGCCGATCATGCGCGTGGAGGGCACCTTCGCCGAAGCCGTCCTCCTGGAGACGGTGATCCTCTCCATCCTCAACCACGACTCCGCGGTCGCCGCCGCCGCGTCCCGCATGGCCGTCGCCGCCGGCGACCGGCCGCTCATCGAGATGGGCGCCCGCCGCACCCACGAACTGGCCGCGGTCGCCGCCGCCCGTTCGGCCTACGTCGGCGGCTTCCACTCCACCTCCGACCTCGCCGCCGGCTTCCGCTACAACATCCCCACGGTCGGCACCAGCGCCCACTCCTTCACCCTGCTGCACGACAGCGAACGCGACGCGTTCCGGGCACAGGTCGACTCGCTCGGCAGCGGCACGACACTGCTCGTCGACACCTACGACGTCGCCGAAGCGGTCAGGACCGCCGTACAGGTCGCCGGCCCCGGCCTCGGCGCCGTACGCATCGACTCCGGCGACCTGCTGCTCCTCGCCCACCGGGTCCGCCAGCAGCTCGACGAGCTGGGCGCCCGCGACACGAAAATCGTCGTCACCAGCGACCTGGACGAATACGCCATCGCCTCCCTCGCGGCCGCGCCGGTGGACGCGTACGGCGTCGGCACCCAGCTGGTGACCGGCAGCGGACACCCCACCGCCTCGATGGTCTACAAACTGGTCGCCCGCGCCGACAGCGACGCGCCGGACGCGCCGCTGCGGCCGGTGGCCAAGAAGTCCATGGGCGGCAAGGCGTCGCTCGGCGGCCGCAAATGGGCCGCACGCCGGCCCGACGAGCACGGCGTCGCCGAGGCCGAGGTCATCGGCACCGGCCCCGTACCGCCCGAACTCGCCTGCCGGCAGATCCCCGTCCCGCTCGTCCGCGACGGCGAGGTCGTCGCCCGCGAGCCGCTGGACGCGGCACGGGAACGGCACATCGCGGCGCGGGCCGGACTGCCGATGTCGGCGAACCAGCTGTCGCGGGGCGAGGCGGTGCTGCCGACGGAGCACGTCTAACGTCTGGCCCTGGCGGGGTGGGCGCCTGTGGCCCGGACCGGCCGGCCGGTCCGGCCAGTCCGGCCGGGTCGCCCCCCGGCGGGCCCCGGCTGCGCCTGCGGGCCCCCAGTGCCCACTCCCGCTCGGCGGACGTAGTGGCTACCCTCGGTCACATCGCTCCGCGCCCACTCCCCCCGCTCTCCAGCCGGAAGGCTCGCACCATGCACCGGGCATTGATCGTCGTTGACGTACAGAACGATTTCTGCGAGGGCGGCAGCCTCGCCGTGGCCGGCGGCGCGGATGTGGCTGCCGCCATCACCGACCTGGTGGGGCAGGCCGCGGGCGTCGGCTACCGGCACATCGTGGCCACCCGGGACCACCACATCGACCCCGGCGACCACTTCTCCCCCCGCCCCGACTACGAGACGAACTGGCCCCCGCACTGCGTGGCCGGCACCGAAGGCAGCGGCTTCCACCCGAACTTCACGCCGGCGGTCGCCTCGGGGGCGGTCGACGCGGTCTTCTCCAAGGGCGCGCACAGTGCCGCTTACAGCGGCTTCGAAGGCGTGGACGAGAACGGGCGCCCCCTGGCCGACTGGCTGCGCGACCACGGGGTCACCGAGGTCGACGTGGTCGGCCTCGCCACCGACCACTGCGTACGGGCCACGGCACTGGACGCCCTGAGCGAAGGCTTCCGGACGCAGGTGCTGCTCGACCTGACGGCGGGGGTGGCGCCGGGGACGACGGAGCGGGCGCTGGAGGAGATGCGGGGGGCGGGGGTGAACCTCACGGGGAAGCCGGTGGTTAGCGGAGTTCGGTGAGGTTTGCGTTTCGCGCTTGCGCGCGGTTTTGCGCTTGCCTGGTTCGCGCTTCGCGCGATTGCGCGTTCCGTCCGGTGGGTGGGGGGCCGGGGCCCCGCAGGGGTCACTCCTCACCGCAGTCGCGGAAGCCTTGTCTGGAAAGCTGAACCTGGTGTTGCGACGTGTCGGCTGCGGGGAGCCCCCTGCGTGTCCCCGGCCCCGGGGACGGAGCGCGACTACCCCGCCGTCGTGGCCGAGGCCCCCCAAAGGGGGCAGTTCTTTGCCTCTCCCCCGGGTGCCCGGTGACGACATCGCACCTGGTTGCTGCGCTGCTGGCTGTCTTTTCCCTCCCCCACCCCCACTCGCGCGGGGCTGCCGAACCGGCCGGAGGGGGCGTGCAGGGGGGTGTCCCCGCAGCCGACAGCTCGCAACGCCAGGTTCAGCGTTCAAGACATGGTTCGCGCGAGTGCGGTGAGGAGTCACCCCCCTGCGCGGCCCCGACCCCAAACGAAACCAGTTGCACCCCGCGCGAAGCGCAAAGCCCGCGCGCAGCGCGCTACCTCAGCAACGCAGCTATCGGATGCCAAGACTCCGTGTCATCCTCCGGCGTCTCACGCCAAACCAGCCCATCCGGGTGATGCAACACCGCCGTGATCTCATCCGGCGTAGGCGGCACCGTGTTGCCGCGTAGGTATACCGACCGAAGCCCCAGGTTGCGCAGCCTGGTCAGGGCGCGCTGTCGGTTGACCGCGTGGACCAGGACACGCACGCGGTGTCCGTTGTTGCCCGGTCTGGGCAGCGCGAGGGCGACCACCACGCTCCCGCCTGGGAGCCTGGTGAACCCACCTCCGGTGACAGGCACGGTTTCCCCCGTGAGACTCGGCGTCAACAAGAACTCGCACGATGCATCTAAACGCGATCGGCCGCCGCCCGCTAGGGGGCGGCGGCCGATTGGGGTCTGACCTGGGGGTTTACCGGCTACTTCGCGGAGGGGCCGACCTGGAGGGTCACCGTGGAGCCGTCGTGGGCCTCCTTGGCGATCTTGATACGGGTGTTGGTGTCAGCAACGATCACGCCGCCGGTCGGGTTGGTCTCGTCGTAGTAGACGCCCTTGCGGTCGTCGAAGACGGTCACGCCGGGCTTCGACTTGATCTTGGTGACCTTGCCGTCCTTGTGGAGGACGAGCGCGTCCGTGCGCTGCCGGGTGAAGGTCGAGTCGTAGGACTGGAAGCGGTTGCGCATCAGCTTGCCGTCCGACCACTTCTCGGCCTGCGGGTGCGCGTCGACCGGCAGGATCTGCCCGTAGCCGGGGTGCTGGCCGACGTTGTTGTCCGGCTGCGAGGTGTCCCACAGCCAGATCAGGACGCCGTTCTGGTACGGGAAGTGCTCGACCCACTGGGGGCGGGTGGACGCCCATCCGAAGTTGTACGGGCCCGACTTGAGGGTTTTGTCGTACGAGACGTACTGGCGGTTCTCGGCGATGTAGTAGCGCGGGTAGTCCTTGGTGAAGGACGCGCCGATGCGCGAGAAGCCCTTCGCCGTCCAGCCGTTGTCGCCGGCCTCGGCGCCGTCCGTGAACAGCGGCGTGCCGTCGGCGGTCACCGTGATCGCGTCGGCGGCGAAGCCCTTCTGCGCGGCGCCGCCGTCCGTCTGGTAGCGGAAGCGGAGGTCGATCTTCTTGCCGGCGTAGGCGTCGAGCGGGAAGACGAGGTCCTTGTAGGCGCCGGAGGTGCCGGTCAGGGCGGGCTTGTCGCTGCCGTCGCGGGTGATCGGCTTGCCGTCGGCGGTGCCTTCCAGCGGCGTGTAGTTGGCGCCGCCGTCCGTGGAGACCTCGGCGTAGGCGAAGTCGTAGTTCTGCTCGATGTCCCACCAGCCCTTGAGGGTCAGGGCGGCCTTCTTCTTGCCGGTGAGGTCGACGGGGCGGGACAGGGTGTTCTTCAGGTCGTTGCCCATGCCGCTCCACCACTGCTGGGTGCCTTCGGCGGGCTTGACGACGTCGGTGCGGACCGTCTTGGCGGGGAGTTCGACGACCAGGGCCTGCTTGTTCTTGGTGTTGTACTCGGCCACGCCCAGCGTGTGGGTGGACTTGGTGGCCGCCTTGGCCTTGTCGTAGTTGAGCCAGCCGAGCTGGAGCTTGTCCCAGGCGCTCATGTCGCCGGGGAGGTCGCCTATGGAGTCCTTGCCGGTGCCGAGCCAGGAGCCGCCGGACATCAGGGACCAGGAGTCGACGGAGGATTCGCCGGTGCCGGTGGTGTCGTACTCGTCGGGCAGGCCGAGGTCGTGGCCGTATTCGTGGGCGAAGACGCCGAGGCCGCCGTTCTCGGGCTGCATCGTGTAGTCGCCGACCCAGATGCCGGTGTTGCCGATCTGGGTGCCGCCCGCCTTGTTGCCCGCGGGGCCGGTGTGGCCGGAGTCGCTGCCGTACGCGTACCAGCGGTGCGCCCAGATGGCGTCGGTGCCCTGGGCGCCGCCGCCCGCGGACTCGTCCTCGCCGGCGTGCACGATCTGGAAGTGGTCGATGTAGCCGTCGGGCTCGTTGAAGTTGCCGTCGCCGTCGTGGTCGTAGCGGTCCCACTGGTCGTACTTGGCGAGGTCGGCCTTGATCTGGGCGTCGGTGCGGCCCTTGGCCTTCTGGTCCTCGGCCCAGCGGTTGACGCCGTCGCGGATCAGGTCCCAGGCGCTGGCGCAGTTGGTGGAGCCGCAGAAGTTTGACCCGTAACGGGCCTCGTTCCAGTCGACCTTGACCCAGTCGGAGACCTCGCCGTCGACCGAGTAGCGGCCCGAGGACTGCTTCTCGTAGTACTTGGCCAGGGACTCCTTCTTCTTGTCGTGGGAGAAGTAGAGGTCCTGGAAGTGCTGGCGGTTGTAGTCCTTCTTCCAGGCGGTGGAGTTGTCGTTGCGGCGGTCGGGCTGCGCGATGGTGTTGTGCGCGGGTCCGGGCTTGCCGCCGTACTTCTTCACCGGGGGCTTGGGGCCGTCGCCGTCCGGGTCGTACATCGTGGTGTCGTCGACCTTGTCGCCGAACTCGACCAGGATGGTGAAGATCTTGTCGGTCTTCTCGCGGGCGAGTTCGACGTACTTGCCCCGGTCCAGCTTCACGACCTGGGAGGCGCCGCGCCGGGTGGGCTTGGCGTCGCCGGATATGACCTGTTGGAGCGCTTCCTTGCGCTGGGCCGCCTGCTGGTCGCTGAACGGGCCCTTGAGGTCGTGGTCGACGGCCTGCTTGGCGGCGGCACCCGGGTCCTGCCGCTGGACGGCGAGCGGCCGGGGGCCGTCGTCGGCCTGCGCCGTCGCGCCGGAAGACAGGGCGGCCGCCCCGATCGCGGCGGCGGCCGTGGCCAGGGCGGCCGGTCTGAACGCCCGTCTCTTGGCTCTCACTTGGCGCATTCCTCCCCTATGGAAACGGTCACTGGATGCCAGCATTTGACCGGAAGGGGGAGGGAAAAGACAGATCTTGACTTGGGCACGTCAGGGAAGTACGGTTTTCGGTCTTCTGATTGCGGCTATCGGACAGCTTGGTGAACGTTTTCGTACGTGCCCGCACCCCCCGGGGCGGCTTCCGCCCGCCGCGCCGTGCGTGCGCCAACTGACGTGCCGATCAGGTCCGTTCAAACCAGGGATGATTCCGTGCGCCCCCTATGCTCCGGAACCGTGGGTTAGGTCACGCTTACCGCCAGTTCCGCTCGGGCAGTAAGGACCGTAGAGTCGTTTGACGGCGCGCCCCTGTCGACCACACCCCTGCCGACCTCTTGAGGACGGATCCGCCATGCCTCGTCCGACTGCCGCACAGCTCGCCTACGGTTCGGCCACCGTCGTCTTCGCCACCCTCGCCATGCTGCTGCTCTCCCAGACGCAGACCGGGGTCGGGATCGCGGTGATCGCCATCGCCGGTCTCGCGCTCGGCCTGCTCGTCGCCATGACCGCGCCGCTGCCGGGCACTTCCCGCGTGGCGCGCCGTACGGCCGGCGGCTCCGGCGCTGCCGTACGGGTGCCGGCCGCCCACCGCACGGTGGCCGCCCGCTTCCCGCGCCAGCGTACGCACGCGGGCGTCTCCTCCGAGGCGCGCGTCAGCGAGCATTCCCGTTAGTCCCGGCGTCCGTGTTCGGTGGACGCGCGGAGGCGGCCGGGCACCGCTCATAAGAGGGGTGCGCCGACCGCCTGTTGACGTATCGGTGCCGTAGGGGGGCCGGGGTGTCCGGGCGCCCGCCGTCAGACCGTGGAGACCACCACGGTCTTCGCCGCCTTGTCGTGCAGGCACTGCTGGTACGGCCTGTCCCAGGTGCACCACAGGACGTTGACGAGCCAGAAGAGGAACCCGCAGCACGGCACGATCTCGGGCAGCGTGTAGACCGCCGCGCGCACCCAGCCCGCCTGTCCGGCCGGCACCGCGCCGTTCTCCAGCATCCCGACCCGGATCTTCATCGCCATCTTGCCGACGGTCTGGCCGCGGCTGGTGAGCATCAGGCCCTCGTAGACGAGGTAGACGAGCATCGTGACGAGGGAGACGGACGCCTGGCGTCCGGTTTCCGTGCCGTCGGTCGTCCAGTAGTCGAACCCGCCGACGATCGCGCTCATGATCAGGCCGACCGGTACGCAGACGATGATCCAGTCGATGATGCGGGCGACCAGGCGGCGGCCGCGGCCCGCGAGCGGCGGCATCCCGGCCAGCGGGTCGGCGGCACCGTACTGGTCGCCGTACGGATTTCCCCCGTACGGGTCCCCGCCGTACGGCGGCGGAGGCATCCCCCCGGGCGGCGGGCCGCTGCCCGGAGGCGGGGCGCCGCCTCCGTACGGGGCGCCGCCGGCGGGCGGTTCACCGTACGGCGTGCCGTTGGAAGGCCGGTCGTACGGGGAGCCGCCGTACGGAGAACCGCCGGAAGGTTCCTGCCCGTACGGAGAACCGCCCGACGGCGGTTCCTGCGGCTTCTTCAGGAACGGGTCGTCCTCCGGCGGCTCGCCGCCGGAACCGGGCCTCGGCTGGTCGGTGCTCATGGCCCGAGTCGAACCCGGGCCGCCGGTCCCCGCATCCGGCGAGGGCCGGGCGGGTGACGCGGCCGGGCGGGCGGCCTACTTCTCCGCGACGAACGTCCGCGCGAACTTGTCGTGCCAGCACTGCCGCCACGGCCGGTCGAACAGGCACCACACGGCGTTGACGACCCCGACGGCCAGGACGCCGAGCACGCCGTACACCAGCCACCGCCTGATCACCGAGGCCAGGGGCGGGGTGTCGTGGCTCTCGATGTCCAGCACCTTGACGCCGCACAGCTTCTTGCCGAGCGTGTGGCCCCACTTGACGGTGGGCAGCACCTCGTACAGGCCGCCGCCGATCAGCAGCACGGCGAGCACGATGGCGAGGTAGGGGCCGGTCGTGCCGTCGAGCAGGTAGACCGTGACCTGCCGCCCGGACTGCTTGGCGGCCTCGACCTTGGCGTCGATGTGCTCGGTGGCCGGACCCCACAGCGGTACGGCGGCGGCGCCGGTGATCGCGGCCAGGACGAGCGTGTCGATCAGGCGGGCGGCGAACCGGCGGCCCAGAGGGGCCGGACGGCCCTGCGCCTGCGCGGCCGCCAGGAACGGGTCCGAGGTCGGCGGCTTCCAGGGGACGACGCCCTCGGGCGCGCCGCCGTCCTGCTGCGGCGGGAATCCGGAGAAGGGCGCGCCCTGGGCCTGCTGCGGTACGGGGGCGTGCGGCTGCGGAGCGGGCTGGGGCGCCGGTGCGTGCGGGGCCGGAGCCTGGGCCTGGGGTGCCTGCTGGACCGGGAACGGCTGGTGCTGCACCGGCGGCGCGACGGGCCCGGGCCCGTGCTGCGGCTGTACGGGCCCGCGCGGGGCTTGCTGTGCCGGGCCCTGAGTGGCGGGCGGCGGACCGCCGGGCCCCGGGCGGCCGGGCGCCTGCTGCGGACCGGAGACGGCCGGCGGCTGCTGCGCGGCGGTGGACGGCAGGGGCTGCGGGGCGGTGGTCCCCGGTACGGGCGAAGCGGGGGCGCCGCCGGGCGGCGGCGTGACCCGGATGGCCATCGTGTCGTTGCGCTTGCCGCCCGCGTCGCCTCCGGGCCGTACGGCGCGGATCGTGGTCGTGCCGTGGTCGCCGCCGCCCCGCGCGCCGTCGTCGTCCCGTACGGCGCGGATGGTGACCGTGCCCTCCGGGCGCGGCGCGTCCTCGCCAGGGGGTGTGGCGGCCGCTTCGGGCTCCTCACGCTGCGGCGGCAGCCCGGCCTGCTGCTCCTCGGGCGAGCCCCAGGAGATACGGCGGCCCTGGTCGCCGCCGAAGCCGTTCTGCCGGGCGGTGTCGGCCTGCCACGCGGTGGCGGGGCCCGCGGCCTCGGTCAGGCGGCCGTGCCCGTCCTCCTCGTCGAGGAAGACCGGGCCGGTCTCCTCCACGGCGGGGGCCGGGGCGGGGGCGGGGGCCTGGGTGGTGGCGCCGGGCGGCGGCGCGGGCATGGCCTCGCCCTCGGCGGGCGCCGGGCGGCTGGTGCCCGGCACCCAAGCGGCACCGTTCCAGTACCGGATGTAGCCGGGGATGGACGGGTCCGGGTAGAAGCCTGGCGTGGGGCTGCCGCCGGCGGATCCTGAGGAAGGGGCGCTCATGTCCGTATTCCCGTATCTGTTCTCGGCCTGGTGTGGTGGGTGGGGCATGTGCAGTCTGCCGCAACGCAGCGTCCACATCTATCAGACCGAGGGCCGGCGCCGCCGTGCCGCCCGCGCGGGACCACCTGGAAGAGGCCCGCGAAAAAAGTTGTGCGAAGTCGCGTAATGGTCCGGGCGCTGCGGCCTCTATCCAGGTGTGGGCCCGGTACGAGGGGTCCGCAGCAGGTACAGACAGAGAGGCGGACCGCATGCACACCGTGGTGGAACGAGAGCTGGAGCTGGGTCTGGTCCTGTCGCCGGAGCGCAGCATT
>NZ_JBIRPD010000007.1:0-408067 GCF_044332485.1 Streptomyces sp. NPDC017056
AGGAGCCCAAGCCCTTCACCTGGACCAAGACCGCCGACGAGATCCTCGAACGCCTCGCCAGATATCTGAATCGAATTCCCGACTCAGGACACTAGGGGGCCTGGTCGATCACCGTGCGACTCGTCTCTCCTCACCGACGGGACGAGCCGATGACCGGGGGGTTTCCGCCATCACGGAGATCCTGGCCACGACGACGAACGAGTCCACTGGCACCCGCGGCCGGCTGCGCCGGCGGGTGGAGGCGCTGCTGACGGAACGGCACAGGCCGGGCGCAGTGGCGATGCCGTCGAAGTCGGCGTTCTACCGGCTCGTCGAGGTGATGAGTGAAGGCACGCACGCCTTCGGCGAGGCCACATCCCGCAGATCAGCGGCTCGCCGCCCGCTAGGAGCGTTCACGCCTTCCTCAGCCTGCCGCACCGGCGAGATGGTGCAGATCGACACGACACCGCTGGACGTGCTGGTGGTCCTGGAAGACAGGGTGAGCGGACGCCCGGAGTTCACGATCGCCGTCGACGTGGCAACGAGGTCAATCTGCGCCGCGGTACTGCGACCGGCAGGCACCAAAGCCGTGGACGCCGCCCTTCTGCTGGCCAAGATGTTGGTCCCTGAGCCGCTACGGCCCGGCTGGTCGGACGCGCTGGCGATGTCGGCGACGCTGTTTTCGCACCGAAGGCTGCTGAACATCGACGCCCGCCTGGAGCAGGCGGCCGCCAAACCGGTGATCGTGCCGGAAACGATCGGCATCGATCACGGCAAAGTGTTCGTCTCCGACACCTTCCTGACCGCCTGCCGATCGCTGGGCATCTCCGTCCAGCCGTCCCGCCCGGCAACACCGACCGACAAGGGCATCGTCGAGCGGACGTTCTCCTCGATCAACACGCTGTTCTGCCAGCACATCCCTGGATACACCGGTTCGAACACGACCCGCCGTGGCGCCGGGGTCGAGGCCGTCTGGACACTCGCGGAACTCGACGACCTGCTGCAGGAGTGGATCGTGGCCTGCTGGCAGCAGCGGTCACATGAAGGACTGCGCAGCCCGTTCCTACCGGGCCAGCCCATGTCTCCCAACGACGCATATGCCCTGCTGGTGTCCCGCACCGGCTACCTGCCGATGCCGCTGAGCGGCCTTGACTACTTGGAGCTGCTGCCGGCACTTTGGCGTTCGGTCAACGACTACGGCATCCGCATCGACCACCGCACCTACAACTGCCCCGACTGAGCCCGCTACGGCGCCGCTCCTCGGGAGTGACCGACAAAGGCGGGCTCTGGGAAGTCCACTACGACCCCTACGACCTGTCCCGGGTCTGGGTACGCGACGCGCGCACCGGAGAGTGGATCACTGTTCCGTGGACACACCGGCACCTGGTCTCTGCGCCGTTCGCGGACTTCACATGGCGCCGGGCCCGGGACGTGCTCGCGGTGCGAGGGCGGGACGACACCGACCAGGCCTCCGTGGCCGCCGCAGTGGAGCAGTTGCAGACCCGGGCTGAAAGCGGGCCGGACCGCCGTATCGCGGCCCGTACCCGCGCCGCCCTGGAGCCCGCCCGGTCCGTCCCTGCTCTGCCGCAGGCTTCAGCTCCGGACGACTCCGAGGACGAGACCACCGTCCTGGAGCAGCCGTCGAACGTCATCCCCTTCGGCATCTTCGACGCTTTCACTGACGGGAGCCGCCTGTGAGCCAGGCCCCGCCACAGGACATCGCCAATCCGCAGGCGTCGCTGACCACGAAGGAAGGATGGCGGGCTTTCGTCGACGAGAACCCGGAGCCCCCGCCGTCCCTCCCGTCCGGCACTGTCCCGGACAAGGGTGAGCTGGAGTCCTACAGGGAAGTGCGAATCGATTACCACACACGGTCCGTCATCGTGAACACCCCCACAATCCGCAGCGTCGTCGCTACCGGCCGCAAACGCATCGTGCCCAACCGGCACCAGGTCTCCGCTCGGCGCGGCCTGATCGTGTCCGGATCGGCCGGAATCGGCAAGACAGCAGCGATCACCCAGCTGGGCAAGAACGTCGAACAGACCACCAGGCGCCGCAACCCCGCTGCTGTCGGCGGACTGCCGGTCGTCTTCGTCACTGTTCCCCCGGCGGCCACCCCGAAGATGCTCGCAGGCGAGTTCGCCCGGTTCCTCGGCATCCCGCTGGAACACCGCATGAGCCAGGTCCAGATCACCAACGCCGTCTGTGACCTACTCGGCAAGCTCGGCACCACGCTCGTGCTGGTCGACGAGATCCACAGCCTCGACCTGACGACCCGCAACGGAGCCGAGGCGTCCGACCAGCTGAAGTACCTCTCGGAACGGATCGCTGCCACCTTCGTGCTCGCGGGCCTCGACGTCGAAACCAGCAGCCTGTTCCAGGGCACCCGCGGGCAGCAGATCGCCGGCCGCTACACGGTCACCCCCTCCCGGCCCTTCAGCCACAAGTACCGCGCGGACAACAAGCACTGGCAGGCCCTGGTTGTGACCATGGAAGACTCCCTGCGGCTGCGCGCACATCGTCCCGGCACCTTGGTCGCTATGACCGATTACCTCCACGGTCGCACCGGCGGACTGATCGGCAGCCTCTCCCAGCTCATCCGAGAAGCCGCAGTCGGCGCCATCGACACCGGCGCAGAAAAGATCACCAAGCGCATGCTCGACGCGATCGAGCTCGATCACGCCGTCCAACAGCCTCAACCTGATCACCGCCGCGCCAAGGGCGCCGGCAAACCGAAGGCGGCCTGAGCGATGGAGCCCTGTGAAGCCCCGGTCCGGCTCCTGCCACTTCCTCTGCCACCGGTCCACGGAGAAGTCTTCGGCTGGTATCTGCACCGCCTCGCCGCCGCCGACCAAGTGACGGCGAGCCAACTGGCGAAATCTCTGACACCGTTCAAAAACGCGCAGGTCGGCAAGCGGACGGACACACTGTGGCGCTGGACTCCGATGGTTCTGCCACGGCTGGCCATCCTGACGGGGCTTACGCCCGAGACCCTCCGGATGCTGCTACCGGCGATCGCCCGGGTTGAGGCGCGCACCGCAGGTGACGTAGTCCGCTACCGTCGGCGTCTCTACGTCGCCTGCTCACACTGGATGCATCGCCGCGGGATCATCAGGCCCGTTCTCGCCCATCGCCCCGCAGATCTCCAGCTCTACCACCGACACGGCATCTGGCTAGACGGTAACCGCCACTACCGCGTCGGCCACCTCCCAGAGCTCGTTACCGCTGAGCACCGACACCGACGGATCGCTCGCCGTTTGCCCGACACCTTGGAAGCAGCGACGAAGGAGGCGCAGCACCTGGTCCGCCCCTGGCTCCTGAACAAGAACCAGCCTCATCTGCTCTCGCGCTGGAATGACCGCCTCGCCCAGATCCCTCCCAAGGAAGCCATCTACGGGCACATCATCAGGCGACGCGTCGACGAGCGGGAGTACATCGCCACCTACCCAGAGTTAGTCGCGCTGCTGGGCATGGTGGCCGATCTTGCTTGGCGGGCCCTACGTGCGCCTCGCCGATGGGCGAACCTCAGCCGGCACCGGCGCAGCATCACCGCCGTCTACACAGAGGCCGAGCAGCGGCTGAACGTCCCCACGCTTCGCGAGAAGCTCCGATCCCACGCCTTCTCCAACGACGCCTTCTTTCGCTGGACCGACTCCCTGGGACGATCGCTGATGCTGGTGACGACGCCGGACGACTACGACGCTCTACAGGATGAGTCCCAATAAACTTGAAGACTCCAGGTCACAGCCCCACCGTCCGACAGAGCGAACGGGACCACCCCAGCTGTTCCCACAAGCAGGCTCACCACCGTTCAGATCCACTGGGCCGCGCGGCATCGTAACCGTCCCAGCAGAACTGAAAAGACGCAGCTCAGAGACACCTCATCCATTCAGATCTACTGGGAGCGGACAACGAGCTTGCCCCGGAGGTGGCCGCTGTCGAGTTGCCGGTGCGCGTCGGCGATGCGCTCGAACGGGAACGTCTCCTGCACGTGGACCCGGAGCCTGCCCTGTTCGACGAGTTCGACGAGACCTCGCAGGGCGACCGGATCGGGGTCGACCGCGATGCCGCTGAAGCGCAGGCCGGCCGCCTCGTACCGGGCGATGAGCGCCGGATCGTCCTCGGCGACCGCCGTCACCAGGTGGCCGCCGGGGCGGAGTACGCCGAGCGACCGCTCGACGGTGTCGCCGCCGATCGTGTCGAGCACGACGTCGACGTCGCGCACCGCCTCGGCGAAGTCGACCGCCGTGTAGTCGATCACCTCGTCGGCGCCGAACCCCTCGACGAACGCCCGCTTGCTCCCGCCGGCCGTCGTGATCACGTACGCACCGAGCGCCTTCGCTATCTGGATCGCGACGTGGCCGACCCCGCCACCACCGCCGTGGACCAGGACCCGGTCGCCCTCGGACACCCCGGCGAGGTCGACGAGGCCCTGCCACGCCGTCAGCCCGACGACCGGCAGCGCCGCCGCCTCGACGTGCGAGAGCGCCGCCGGCTTGCGTGCCAGGTGCAACGCCGGCGCCGACACGACCTCGGCGTACGCGTTCGCCGCCCGAGGGAACAGCGGCATCCCGAACACCTCGTCGCCGGGCCTGAACCGCCACGTCTGCGGCGTCTGTTCGACCACGCCGCTGATGTCCCAGCCGAGGACGAACGGGGGCCGGCCGATCAGCGGGAACTCGCCGGCGCGCAGGCGCGCCTCCAGAGGGTTCAGCCCGATCGCCTTGACGCGGACGAGAACCTCGGTCGGCAGGGGCCGGGGCTCGGGCGCGTCCACGATGGTGAGCACCTCGGGACCGCCGAACACCTGCTGGGTGACAACTCGCATGACTCTCCTGGCTTCGAAAGGTGGGGAGGAGTGAATCCAGGCTAGGTTTCCGGCAGGAACCCGCAGGTACCCGATCCGCATGCGGACCGAGGGGGCGATGGGGAACAGAGGTTTCCCAGGCGGAGTTGGTGCGGCGCGGAGGGTTAGGCGAGCCCGACTTCGGACCAGGCGTCCACCGCGCACTGTCTGTCGGCGTTGTTGCCCGCGGACACGACTGTGCCATCGGCGCGCAGGCCGAGGGTGTGCGTTGAACCGGCCGTCACGGCGATGATGCCGCGCCAACCGCCGACCTCGCACTGTCCGTGGCTGTTGGCTCCCGTGGCAAGGACCCGTCCGGACGCAGTCACCCCGACGGTGTGATAGCTGCCCGCGTCGAGTGCCACCACTTCTTCCCACGCGTCGACCTCGCACGCCCCGGTCGTCCGGTCTCCGGTCGCCACTGCCCGCCCGTCGGCCCTGAGGCCGACGGTGTGGACGTATCCGGCCGCAATGGAGACGAGGTCACGCCAGCCTTCAACGGCGCACTGACGTCGCCGGTTGTTGCCCGCGGCCAGTGCACCACCGTCCGACCGGACGCCGACCGAGTGCCAGTCACCGCACGAGAGGGCGACCACCTCGCGCCAGGACTGTACGTCGCACTGCCCTTCCGCACTCCGGCCAACTGCCAGTACGCGGCCGTTCTTGAGCAGCCCGAGCGTGCGGCGCCAGCCCGCGGCCACGGCCGTGACCCCACGCCATCCGGCGACGTCACCTTGCCCGTCGCCATTCCACCCCGTTGCCAGCACCGTGCCGTCCGACCGGAGCCCCACGGTATGAGACTTGCCCGTGTTCGTCGCGGTATGGACGTTGCCGGCCGCCACCGCGACGACGTTCGCCCACTCCTCGACGCGACATTCACCGGCTGCGGTGTGGCCCACGGCGAGCACCGTTCCATCCCGGCGGCGCCCGACCGAATGGCGCCTTCCGGCCGCCAGCGCCGACGGATGGGCGAGAGTCCTCATGCTGTTTCCAGTCCTAGAAGAAGAGGTCGGCTGTGGTGCCTTGCGTGAGGTTGTCGAGGATCGCGCGCAGCCACGGGCTGCGCACGGCCGGCAGCCGGACCAAGGTGTGCTGGAACGTTCCCCGGTCGGCCCGGAACAGGTGGTTGGGGCGTATCGGGAGCGGGTCGTCGCGCAGGACGTCTTGGGGCAAGCGGCCCGACGCGGGAACCGGCAGGTGGGGCCGGGGAGAGACCAGCCACAGCCACACCCCCAACGGCAGGGGTACCGGGTACGCCGACGCAGCCGGGCCGGCGGGGGACCATGCCTGTCCCGTCTGGGGATGGACCGGTACGAGGAGGATGTCGACGCCCGCGTCCGGGGAGGGCTGTCCGGGCCCGGCCAGGACGGCGCGCCGCTCCGGGGGGCCTGCGGGCAACAGGACGTCGAGCGCGCGTTGGAAGACGTCAGCGGTCAGACCGCCCGGTACCTTCACCGGCTGCCCTTGGGAGGCGACCAGCAGGTGGGCGAGCGCCTGGCCGGCTGCCGCCTCCCACCGCGGGCTCCAGGACCAGTAGTGATCCGTCCCCAACTGCCCTCCCCACGTGGGAATCGGCTCGAACGGAGGCGTTACCTCCCCCTGCTCTGCCAGCTCCGCCCAGGAGAGGGGCGGAGCGTGGATACCGGCTACGGGGACGCGGTGCACGGCGTCCGGGCTGAGCCGCACTGCCTGCCAGAGCGAGCAGTCGTCGACCCTGGTCGCCACCGGGAGGTCGCACGCCTCGCAGGTCATGTTGGGCCCGTCGGCTCCGTCGAGGCCACAGCAGGCACCGCTGCTTTTCTCGGGAATCAGCCGGGTTCCGCGGCTGTCGCCGGGCGCGATGACACTCGCTCCAGGCGCGCTGTCGGAAAGGGCGTGGACCGGCGCGTAGATGCCGCGTGCCGCCGCCTCGCCCGGATCGATCTCGTCCCACATCCGCCACGGCCCTCCCCAGGGGTCCGGGTCCACGGCAAACGTCCCCGGCTGCATGAGGACCGGAAGCTGGGCCCCGTTCCCGTACTTCTGACGGGCGTGGACCGGGAGTGCGACCTGGGACAGCGGGTTGGTCAATTCGGCGCCGCATCCCGCACAAACGAAAACGAACAAATATCCTCCGTCTGAAAACCAGAGGCATCTTCGCAGCCCGCCCCCGCGCAGCCAACGTATTTCCCGACAGCCTCGCAGTACGTCCCGATCCCCGAAGCCGGAGCCTCACGCAGCCACGACCCGGGCCACCCAGGTTTCGTCCCCGCGCACGGGCCCAGCTGCGCGTCCGCCGAATCGCAGCGGCACGGACGAGCACTCCCCTCGCCGACATGCTGGGACGCGCGGAGCTATAGCGTCCGACTGGTCCGAGGGCACCGGCCGCCCGGCTAGTGGGCCGCCAGTCTCTCCACCAGTTCAACCCCCCGCGCCAGCAATTCCCGCTCCTCGCCCGTGAGTTCCGCTTCGATTGCCCGCGCGAGCCAGTCCGCCCTGCGTCCCCGTTCCTCCTCCAGCAGTGCCTGTCCCGCCGAGGAGAGTTCGACCAGGGTCTTGCGGCCGTCGGTCGGGTGCGCTCGGCGTGTGATCAGCCCCTGCTCCATGAGCAGTCCGACGGCTCGGGCCATGGACTGCGGGCGCACTCGCTGATCGGCCGCCAGTTCGCTGGTCGTCATCGCGCCGCTGCGGTCCAGCGCGCCGAGGACGGCCACCTGGCCGTGCGGCATCTGGTCCTCCAGCTTCACGCGCCGCGTGAGCTTTCCCATCGCGGTGCGCAGTTCGGCGGCGATGGCGGCGGATTCCGGAAGGGGCATACCGAATTTTAACGCGGGGTGACTGGGCGGGGGATGTGAGCAGGGGGCCTGTGCGGCGGGCCTGGGCGGCAAGGCTGCGCAGCATAGCTGTGCAGTACAACTGTGCAGCTAAACTGCACAGCATTGCTGTAGAGTCTCCGGTGTCGGGTCCCGCGTCACCGTCGCCGCAGTCGAGCCCCGGCACGTATGCGACAACGGGAAGGGCTCCCATGACCGCCATCACCTCCGTCACCGGCCGCAGCGTCCTCGACAGCAGGGGCAACCCCACCGTCGAAGTGGACGTGGAACTGGCGGACGGGTCCCTCGGCCGGGCCGCGGTTCCCTCCGGCGCTTCGACCGGTGCCCGCGAGGCCGTCGAACTGCGCGACGGTGATCCGGCCCGCTGGCACGGCAAGGGCGTCGACCAGGCGGTACGCAACGTCAACACCGAACTCGCGGCCGCCGTCACCGGCCGCGAGGCCGAGGACCAGGCGGGCCTGGACGCCGCCCTCGTCGCCGTGGACGGCACCGCCGCCAAGTCCAGGCTCGGCGCCAACGCGATCCTCGGGGTCTCCCTGGCCGCAGCCAAGGCCGCGGCTGCCGCCCACCGCCTGCCGCTCTACCGCTACCTCGGCGGTGCCGGCGCCCGGCTGCTGCCCGTACCGATGATGAACATCGTCAACGGGGGCGCGCACGCCGACAATCCCCTGGACTTCCAGGAGTTCATGATCGCCCCGATCGGCGCGGAGACCTTCGCCGAGGCCGTGCGGATGGGGTCCGAGATCTTCCACACCCTGCGCCGTGACCTCCTCGCCGCCGGGCACTCCACGGGCGTGGGCGACGAGGGCGGCTTCGCGCCGGCGCTGCGTACGGCCGAGGAGGCTCTCGACTTCGTGGTGGCCGCCGTCGAGCGCGCGGGTTACCGGCCGGGCACGGACATCGGCCTGGTCATGGACCCGGCGTCGTCCGAGTTCTTCCGCGACGGCGTCTACGACTACACGGGGGAGGGGGTGCGGCGCACGCCCGCCGAGAACGCCGACTACCTGGTCAAGCTGATCGACGCCTACCCCATCGTGTCGATCGAGGACCCGATGGCCGAGGACGACCTGACGGGCTGGCGGGACCTGACCGCGCGGGTGGGTGCGCGCTGCCAGCTCACCGGCGACGACGTGTTCTGCACGAACGAGGCCATCCTGCGCGAGGGTATAGGCTCCGGCGTCGCCAACTCGATCCTGGTGAAGGTCAACCAGATCGGCACCCTGACGGAAGCCCTGGCCACCGTCGACGCCGCACACCGGGCGGGCTACACCGTCGTCATGTCGCACCGTTCGGGAGAGACGGAGGACACGACGATCGCGGACCTGGCGGTGGCCACGGGCTGCGGGCAGATCAAGACCGGATCGCTGTCCCGCTCCGACCGCACCGCGAAGTACAACCAGCTCATGCGCATCGAGGAGCAGTTGGGGGCCAGCGCCCGGTACGCGGGCGCGGAGGCGCTGCGCCGGTAGGGACCTCGGCCGTGGGGGCGGAGGCGGCGCAGGCCACTCGGCGTGGGTGTTGACGGAATTTATTTTATCCGCCGCTTGGATTGATCTCGGCTCCTTTGGCTACGCTTTTCCGGTATCGCGTGCCGGTCGAGGAGTTCTCAATTGCTGAAGCGAGATGCGGTCAGTGATGCACCATCCGGCGGACTCGTGCTGTTGGGCGGGCCTCCCGGGTCAGGAAAGTCCACCGTTGCCGGGAGGCTGGCCGCGGCGGCTGGACGGCCGACCGTCCATATGCACACCGACACCTTTTACGTCTGGATCCGCTCCGGCTTCCACCCGCCTTACCTTCCGGAAGCCGCGCTCCAGAACGAGGTCGTCCAAAAAGTCATGACCGATGCCGCCTGCGCCTATGCGGGCGGCGGTTACGACGTCATCCTCGACGGCATCCTGGGGCCGTGGATGCTCGACGCGTTCGGCGCTGCCTGCGAGAGGCGTGGCCTTGGCCTGTCGTATGTGATCCTGCGGCCGAGCCTGGAGGTGGTGCTCGCGCGGGCCCGGCAACGCGAGGGGCGGGAATTGAAGGAAGTCGAGCCGATTACCGGTCTGTACGGGGCATTCCGGGAGGTCGGGGCGCTTGAAGGGCATGTGATCAATTCGAGTTTCCAGTCGGTGCAGCAGACCGCGGACGAAATTGCCGCCGGGCTGCGTGCCGGTCGGTTCGCCATCGCGCCGTAGCGTGCCGGCGATCACGATTTCGCCGGTGCCGAGGGTGGAGGTGCACAAGGTCAACACGGCCGGCGCCCGGCGGGGCCGGCCGCGTTCGGCCTGGTGCCTATGGCGACCGTCGCGCAGAGGTCGTCGTCCGTGGCGAGGCGGGGGGCGAGGCCGTGGTGGCGGAAGGCGGCGAGGGTCTGCGGGGCCTGGCGTTCGCTGGTTTCGATGAGGAGGTGGCCGCCGGGGGCGAGCCACTGGTACGCGTCGGCCGCGACCCGGCGCTGCACGTCGAGGCCGTCCGTGCCGCCGTCGAGCGCCACGCGCGGTTCGTGGTCGCGGGCTTCCGAGGGCAGCAGGCCGATCGCGTCGGTCGGTACGTAGGGGGCGTTGACGACGAGGATGTCGACGCGGCCGCGCAGGGCGGTCGGGAGCGGAGCGTAGAGGTCGCCCTCGTAGACCTGGCCGGTGGCGGGCGGGATGTTGCGGCGGGCGCAGCGCACGGCGGCGGGTTCGATGTCGGCCGCGTGGAGTTCGATGCCGTGGCCGGCCTGTGGGGAGTCGGGTTCGCAGGTGGCCGGGTCGCCCGGTTCCGGTGCGAGTGCCGCTGCCAGTGCCGCGCCCACGGCGCCCGTGCCGCAGCACAGGTCGACGACGACCGGGCGCCTGCGGGGTACGGCGCGGGCGAGCGCGGCGGCCTGGTGGACGAGGAATTCGGTGCGGCGGCGGGGTACGAAGACGCCGGGGTCCACGGCCACCCGCCGCCCGCAGAACTCGGCCCACCCCAGGACGTGTTCGAGGGGCTGGCCGGCGACGCGCCGGTCCGCCATGGCGGTGAGGTCGGACGGTGTGCGGGCCGTGGTGAGGAGCAGTTCCGCCTCGTCCTCCGCGAAGACGCAACCCGCGGCGCGGAGCCGGGCGACGAGGGAGGAGACGGCGGGCGCGGGAAGCGCGAAAGGGGCGGAGGAGGGAAGAGAAGAAGGGAGTGACATCGCGGTGGGGCCTTTCGGGGTGTGCCGAAGGGCGCTCTCGCGGTCTTCCTACCTCTGAGGGACCGTGCAGCCGTGGGGTGAGAGCACCCAGCCTGGTACAGCGGTAATGGGTCTCACCTCCTTGGTCGTCCACTGCTTGAGCTGGTCACCCTACCCGAATGCGGGTGCGGGCCGCAGGTGCCGGAGGGCTGGTCGGGTACGCCGGAAGGGGCGCGCACGAAGCCCGCGTACGTCCGCCCGTGCGGCACCGGGTCTCGACGTGGCGGGGTCCCGGCTGGAGGGTGGAAGCGGGGTGCCGCAGCGGGAGGTGGTGGCCGGGGGGTCACCGCGGGCGGCAGCCGGGAAGGTGGGCGGCGATGGCGGGTGCCGTGAATCCGTACATGCGGGGACTGTTCGCTCCGGTGCGGGAGGAGGTCACCGCGTACGACATGGCAGTGACCGGCCGCATTCCGGAGGAGTTGGACGGGCGCTACGTGCGCAACGGGCCGAACCCGCTGGGCGTGGAGGACCCGGCGGCGTACCACTGGTTCAGCGGTGACGGGATGCTGCACGGTGTGCGGCTGCGGGGCGGGCGGGCCGAGTGGTACCGCAACCGCTGGGTGCGGTCCGACGCGATGGCGCTGCGGCTGGGCGAGAAGATCCTGCACGGGCCGCGTCATCTGGACATGGATTTCGCGCCGAACACCCACGTCACCCGTTTCGCCGGGCGCTGTCTGGCGCTGGTCGAGGGCGGGGCGCTGCCGTACGAGCTGGACGGCGAGCTGGACACGGTGGGCCCTTTCGATTTCGCCGGCACGCTGCCGGGCGGGCTGGCCGCGCACACCACGATCGATCCGGACACCGACGAGCTGCACTGCGTCGCGTACTGCTGGGCGTGGCCGTACGTGCAGTACCTGGTTGCCGGGACGGACGGCCGGATACGGCGGCGCGTGAACGTACCCGTGGACGGGCGGCCGATGATGCACGACTTCTCGCTGACCGAACGGCATGTGTTGCTGTACGACCTGCCGGTGGTTTTCAACCCGGGTGCCGTCGGCGTCGGGCCGTCGTTCCCGTACGTGTGGGACGCGCACCGCCCGGCCCGGCTGGGGGTGCTGCCGCGGGAGGGCGGCGCGGCGGACGTGCGGTGGCTGGATGTGGAGCCGTGCTTCGTCTTCCACCCGATGAACGCGTATGAGAGGGAAGACGACGCGGGGCGGATCGTCGTTCATCTCGCGCGCTATGAGCGGCTGTTCGCGAAGGGGCGTACGGGCCGTGACGGGTCGCCGCCCGTGCTGGAGCGCTGGACCGTCGACCTGCGGGCGGGCCGGGTGCGGCGCGAGCAGGTGGACGACCGCCCCGTGGAGTTGCCGCGGGTGGATCCGCGGCGGCTGACGCTGCGGCACCGGTACGGCTACGCGGTGCTGGAGTCGGACCGCGCGGACGAGGGGGCCGTGCGGCTTCCGGGGATCGAGCGGACGGGGGTGGGGCTGGTCAAGTACGACCTGGAGCGGGGGAGCAGCGAGCTGCGCCGGTTCGCGCCGCAGGGCGGTGTCGGCGAGGCGGTGTTCGTGCCGGCGGGGCCGGATGCCGAGGAGGACGAGGGCTGGCTGATGGCGTACGTGTTCAACCCGGACCGCGGCGCCACGGACCTCGTCATCCTCGCGGCCCAGGACTTCACGGGCGAGCCGGTCGCGCGCGTGCACCTGCCGGTCCGGGTGCCGGTCGGGTTCCACGGGAACTGGATACCCGACCGGGAGTGAGCGGAGTCGGAGGCGTGGATTCCGGTTGCCGCGACTTTTCCGATGCGGTCGCATTGGTGCGGTGAGTGCGACGGAAGGGGACGGCATGGCTGCGAACGACGAGCGGGGCAGGCGGGGCTGCGGGCGGCCGTTCCGCCTGGTCAGCCGGCCTGCGGGTGGCGGGCTTCGTACGTCTCCTCGATCTCCCGCATATGTACGAGGCCCCAGGCGCCGAGCGGCTCCAGTGCGGTGTTGAGCGAGGTGCCGAGCGCGGTGAGGGAGTACTCCACCTTGGGCGGGACCTGGTGGTAGACCTCGCGGTGCACGATGCGGTCGGTCTCCATCTCGCGCAGCTGCTGGATCAGCACCTTCTCGCTGATGTCCGGCAGCGACCGCTTCAGCTCGCCGAAGCGCTGCGGCCCCTGGGCCAGCGCCCACAGCAGCAGGACCTTCCACTTCCCGCCGATGACGTCCACGGCGGCGTCCAGGCCGCAGTCGTACGGGCCGTTGCGCCTGCTCATGAACCGCGTCCCCCTCGTCCGGCTTACCAAAAGGTAGGTACCTGACTAAATAGTCGGTACTTGAGGGATCGTATGCCACCGGCAAACATCGGGAGGGCGCGCGCCACAGAGGGATTCGGCAGGTTCGACGGGCCAACGCGGCGGACG
This sequence comes from Streptomyces sp. NPDC017056, assembly GCF_044332485.1. NCBI lineage: Bacteria > Bacillati > Actinomycetota > Actinomycetes > Kitasatosporales > Streptomycetaceae > Streptomyces > Streptomyces sp. NPDC017056. The sequence continues at coordinate 13,179 of NZ_JBIRPD010000007.1, forward strand.
GGCAGAGGAGTTCGTCGGTCGTGGCGGCCGGAGGAGATTTGTGATCATGGGTGACAACCGCACTCCGGTGACGGTCATCGGGCTGGGCGACATGGGCGCCGCGCTGGCCGGGGCGTTTCTCGCGGCGGGCCGTCGGGTGACGGTGTGGAACCGTACGGCCGCCAAGGCGGACGGCCTGGTGGCGGCGGGGGCGGTGCGGGCCCGCAGCGTCGCCGAGGCGGTGGCGGCGAGCCCGCTCGTGGTCGTCTGCCTGCTGGACTACGGGGTGCTGGCGGACGTGCTCGGGCCGGTGGGCGGGGCGCTGGGCGGCCGTACGGTCGTCAACCTCACCAACGGCACGCCCGAGCAGGCCCGCAAGGCCGCTGTCTGGGCGGACGAGCACGGGATCGGCTACCTGGACGGCGGGATCATGGCGGTGCCGCCGGCCATCGGCACGCCGGGCGCGTTCGTCCTCTACAGCGGGCCGCGCGAGGTGTTCGACGAGCGGCGGGAGGAGCTGGCGGTGCTCGGCCGGCCCGAGTACGCCGGCGCGGAGCCTGGGGCGGCCGCCCTCCAGGACCTGGCGCTGCTGACCGGCATGTACGGGATGCTGGCGGGCGTCGTGGAGGCGCTGGCCCTGGTCCGCTCGGCGGGGTTCGGGCCGGTGGGCTTCGCTACGGAGAAGCTGGTGCCGTGGCTGGGCGCGATGGCGGCGGCAGTGCCGCACTACGCGGAGCAGATCGAGAGCGGCGACTACGCGCACGGCGTGGTCTCCAACCTCGGTATGCAGGCGGTGGGGCTCGACAACATCTTCCAGGCGTACGAGGACCAGGGCATCAGCGCCGAACTGCTGGCGCCGCTGCGGGCGCTGGTGCGGCGGCGGGTGGCCGAGGGGCACGGCGCGGAGGACTTCCCCGGCGTGACCGAGCTGCTCGGCGGCCCGGTGCCCGCCCGGTAGGTGCCGGGCCGCCCGCCGCGCGGAGCACGGGCCCGACCCCCGTACGGGACCGTGCTCGCGCGGGGCGGGCGTCAGCCCGCGTACGGGCGGGCCTCGCGCGCCTCGCGCAACGCCTGGGCCCACCAGGCCAGCTGGTCCAGCAGTACGGTCGCGGCCCGGTCGGCGTCCGCGGGCTCGCGCAGCCGTCCTTCGCCGTCGAAGAGCCCGCCGGCCATCGCGAAGCTGACTGTTTCGCGCACCGTGGTGGCGTGCAACTCGGCGAACACCAGCCGCAGTTGCTCGACGGCGCGCAGGCCGCCGGAGACCCCGCCGTACGACACGAAGCCGACCGGCTTGGCCTGCCACTGCTCGCGCAGCAGGTCCACGGCGTGCTTGAGGGGGGCGGGGAAGGAGTGGTTGTACTCGGGGGTGATGACGACGAAGGCGTCCGCCGCGCCGACGCGCTTGGCGTAGGAGGCCATCTCCTCGCTGCCGTACCGCAGTTCGTAGGGTCGGATCTCGTCGAGGTCGATGACGTCGACGACGAGGTCGTCGCGCCGGCCCGCGTGCTCGGTGAACCAGTTCGTGACGACGGGCGCGAACCGGCCCTCGCGGGTGCTGCCGACGATGACGGCGAGGGTGAAGGGGCGCTCGGACATGGCGGGGCCTCCTGAAGGCGGTGGGGCGGAGCCGGTGGTCGGCTTCAGGACGAGACGCTAAAACCTCAACCAAAGTTCATGTCAATGCGTGGCCCTGGGCTCACCCCGGCCCGCCGCTCCGGTACGGGTGCGGGCCGCCCTCCCGGACGGCCCGCACCGCGTTCACCGGACCCGCCGCGAGCCCGGTCTCAGCGCGTCACTGGGCCCCGAAGAGCGTGAGGAGATCCGTCTTCTGGAACATCCGGGCCGTGTCGATCGCCGACGGGGTGCCGGCGGCCGGGTCGGCGCCGTGCGCCGTCAGGACCCGTACCACCTCGTCCTCGCCCTTGAAGACGGCGCCGGCCAGGGGCGTCTGGCCCCGGTCGTTCGCCCGGTCCGCGTCGGCGCCGCGCGCCAGCAGGGCCGAGACGGCGGCGGCGTGGCCGTGGTAGGCGGCCAGCATCACCAGGGAGTCGCCCTTGTCGTTGGTGAGGTTGGCGGGCACGCCGGCGTCGACGTACGCGGCGAGCGTGTCCGTGTCGCCGTGCCGGGCCAGGTCGAAGACCTTGGCCGCGAGTTGCAGCACCTCGGGGTCGTGCGCGTGCTCGGTCGTCTCGGGACCCTGCGTCTCGGGGTTCGCGTCACTCATGGTCGCCGGCCTCCTGCTCTGCTGGTGGGGCGGTGTCCTGCAACGCCCGCCTGGACCTTTGCTGTCCCCGCCACCTTATGCAGCACACCACCGGCGGGCCCCCGGCGCGCGGTGCCGGTCAGAAGACGTCGGGGCACCAGGGACGGCGGGCGGTGTGCAGCAGGAGGTCGGAGGTCGTCAGGGCGCCTGGGCGTTCTTCGGTGACGCGGCCCAGGGCGCGCAGTCGTACCGCGGACTCGTCGCCCAGGTAGAGCGCCGCGAAGTCGGCCACGTCGAGGGTGAGTTCGGCGGCTTGGTTCGTGCGGGTGCAGGTGGCGCCCGTCGGGGTGGCTTGCAGGAGGAAGCGGCCGTCGGCCAGGCCCGTCTTGTCCCGGATGTCCAGGACGAGGGAGCCTTCGGTGGGGTAGGTACGGGCCTCCAGCAGGCGGGGAACGTCCAGCGGCCGTATCCACAGGTAGTCGGCGTGCTGTTCGATCCGCGCCGCGCGCGGGTCGCCGAGGTGGTACGGCAGGAGGTCGTCGGGGCCGCGGAAGCCGGTCTTGATGTGCATGACCCAGTCGATCGAGCACAGGAACCGCCACAGAGCCCGTTCGGCGGCCGGAGTGAGCGCGGTCAGGCGGTCGACGGTGACCGTGTTCTGCGGCAGCTTGCGCTCCCACGTGTCGTCCGCCCGGTACGAGACCAGGCCCTCGACCTCGCCGGACGCGTTGCGGTAGAGGGCGTGAAAGCGGTCCTTGGCGGGGTTGTACGGGCGCGGGACGGCGCCGGTCAGCTCGCGCCACCAGTCGTGGGAGAGGTCGATCGCGCCGGGCTGCCGGGCCCGGAACCGGTCGTGGAGGGCGGGTCCTGCCTCGTGGATCTCGGCGGCGTCGGCGAAGTCGATCCGGCCGCCGCAGTCCGGGCCCGCGTGGCGCGGGTCCAGTCCGGCGCGCGCGACGTCGATGTGCCACTCGGTGGCCCAGGTGGCCGGGCCGAAGCCGTACCGCCCGTAGATCGGGAACTCCGCGGCGATCAGCGTGGCGAGGGCGTCCCCGCGCTCCTTGGCGGCCCGCAGGTCGTTCGCCATCATCCGGCTGAGCAGGCCGCGCCGCCGGTGGGTGGGGGAGACCGTCACGTTCGAGACGGCGTCGGCGGGCACCGGCGCCCCGCCGACGACGGTCAGCTCCTGCGCGAAGCTGCGGAACGTGGCGACACAGCGGCCGTCGTCGTACGCACCCTGCGTGCGGGCCGGGTCGTAGCGGGCGCGGCGGTACTCGACCCTCTCCTCGGAGATCTGGGGCGGCTGCAGGAAGCCCACCCCCAGGGCCCGCATCCACTCGGACAGGTCGTCGTCGCCGACCGTACGCACGTCGATGTCCATGCGCGTACGGTAGCCACGGCCCAATACCGCCGTCGCGGCAATTTCGGGTGGACGGGGGCCCGGGGCCCGGCGTCTCAGAACGCCGCGCGTATCGCTCCCACGCGCTCCGCCCCGCCCAGCAGCGGCGCCTCCTCGATGCGCGCCAGCACCGGCGACTCGACGCCCATCCGGCGCAGCGCCCGCCCGAGTATCGGGCCGAGCGTGCGGGTCGCGCCGTCCTCCACCTTGAACGCCAGCGCCCGCCCGTCCGGCAGCGCCACCGCCTGCACCGCCTCGGCGCCCATCTTCGACAGCACGCCGGGCAGCGCCTGCATCAGCCAGGTGTCCGGGCGGCGGGTGCCGGCCACGTACTCCGGGTACGCGCGCATCGCGTCGGCCACGCGCCGCTCCGGCGTGCCCTCGCCGGCCAGCACGAAGTGCCGGAAGGAGCGGGCCAGGCCGGTCAGGGAGATCGCCATCAGCGGCGCTCCGCAGCCGTCCGTGCCGATGTGCTCGACGCGCTCGCCGCTCGCGGAGCGCACCTCTTCCAGGGCCAGCTGCTGGAGCGGGTGGTCAGGGTGGAGGTAGGAGTCCAGCGGCCAGCCGTTGGCGGCGCAGGCGGCGAGCATCGCGGTGTGCTTGCCGGAGCAGTTCATCGTCAGCCGGTCGCGCACCCGCCCGGAGGCCAGGTACGTCTCCGCCTCGGCCGGGTCCAGCGGCAGGTCCGGCGGGGTGCGCACCAGCTCGGCGGAGAGGTGGTGCTCGCTGAGCATCTTCTGCACCAGGTCGAGGTGAAAGCTTTCGCCGGAGTGGCTGGCCGCGGCCAGCGCCAGCCGCTCGCCCGACAGGTCGAGGCCGGCCCGCAGAATGGCGGCGGCCTGCATCGGCTTGTTGGCGGAGCGCGGGAAGACCGGGGAGGTCACATCGCCCAGCGCGGTCTGCACGCTGCCGTCCGCCGCCAGCACCACCAGCGAGCCGCGGTGCCGGCCCTCGACGAACCCCGAACGTACGACCTCGGCGAGGACGGGGGCGGTACCGGCGGGGGCGGACCCGTCGGTAAGGGTGGTGGAGCTCATCGGCGGCCTTCCGGGGAGTGACCCGCGCCCCTCCCCGGAGCCGTGCGGCCGGTGGGTCAGGAGAGCAGGTCGTCTACTTGTGCTTCGCCTTCACGGTACCTGCGGGCGATCTCGGCACTGCAATCGTCGGCCGTCCGCTGGAGGGACTGGCGCGCCCTGGACACCTGCTGCTCGTACCGGACCAGCCGCCCCATCGCGTCGTGCAGCTCCTCGTCCGTACGGGCGGTGAGGTCGGACAGCTCCACCTCGCCGAGCATCTGCTCCGCCAGCTGGCGGTACTCCTCGCCGTGCGGCATGCCGAGCGTCACATGGCGGGCCGAGGAGCGGTGCCGCGACGGCCCGTCCGTCAGGATCTCCGGGAGGCGGTCCAGCAGCGGGGAGTGCGGGGCCGTACGGCGGCTGCTCTCGGCACGCAGGATGTCGATCCGGCCCTGGAGCAGGCGCCGCACATAGCTCAGGTCGGCTTCCTCCTGATGCGCGGAGCGGCGCAGTACGCGCAGGTCGGGCAGGCTCAGCCGGTGCAGGTCGGGCGGCGGGCCGGGGCGGAAGCGGTCGCGTTGCAGCGGGGCCCGGTGCGGTGCCGTGCCGGCCTGGAACATGGGGCCGTCCTCCGTGCGGGCGGGCCCGGGGTGCGCCTGGGCCTGCGTGGTCGTACGGGCCGCCGTCGGCGCCGTACGGGCGGTCGGTACGGGACCGGGTGTCTGCCCGGAACCGGCAGTGCTCATGAGTCGTTCCGTCCCCTCGTCCGGTGCGGTCGCACGGGCAGGTTGTCCGTGAAACGCACCGCGTGCACGCATCGTGCCACTCTGCGCGTGCCGCCCGCAGGGCCAGCCATGGCCATGGCACCCGAACGGCCCCGGCGAGGTACGGCTGTCAGGGTCCCGGGCGCGCCGTGCATCATGGCCTGTATGCGAGCTGTGGTGCAGAGGGTCGACGGCGCACGCGTCGAGGTGGACGGCGAGACGGTCGGTGAGATCGTCGGTGAGGGGCTGTGCGTGCTGGTCGGGGTCACGCACGACGACACCCAGGCGAAGGCGGCGCAGCTCGCCAGGAAGCTGTGGTCGGTGCGCATCCTGGACGGCGAGAAGTCCTGCTCGGACACCGGAGCGGGGCTGCTGGTGATCAGTCAGTTCACTCTCTACGGTGACGCCCGCAAGGGCCGCAGGCCCACCTGGAACGCGGCGGCGCCCGGGCCGGTGGCCGAACCCCTCGTCGACGAGGTCGTCGACCGGCTCCGCGAGCTGGGTGCCGAGGTGCAGACGGGCCGCTTCGGCGCGGACATGAAGGTGTCCCTGACGAACGACGGCCCGTTCACGGTGCTCCTGGAGGTCTGAGCCCCCCAAACAGGCCCTACGGCTCGACCACGACCTCCTGGGCCGCCGCCGTGGTCTCCGCCAGCAGCTCCGCGTCGACGGGCACGTTGCGCTTGACGAGGGCCAGGGCGATGGGGCCGAGTTCGTGGTGGCGGGCCGAGGTGGTCACGAAGCCGAGCTGGCGGCCTTCCGCGCCGTCGGCGGCGAGGCGTACGGGGGCGCCGTGCGGCGGCAGGTGCACCTCGCTGCCGTCCAGGTGCAGGAAGACCAGGCGGCGCGGCGGCTTCCCCAGGTTGTGGACGCGGGCCACGGTCTCCTGGCCGCGGTAGCAGCCCTTCTGGAGGTGCACGGCGGTGCCGAGCCAGCCCAGCTCGTGGGGGATGGTGCGGTGGTCGGTCTCCATGCCCAGCCGCGGCCGGTGCGCCTCGACGCGCAGCGCCTCCAGGGCCAGGGTGCCGGCCGCCGGCCCGTTGGCCGCCGCGAAGGTTTCCAGTTCGCCGCGGGGCAGGAACAGGTCCCGGCCGTGCGGGGTCTCCCGTACGACCGCGTCCTTCGGGGCCTCGGCGATGGAGCCGGCCGGCAGGTGGACGACCGCGTAGTCGTCCGTACGGTCGGCGACCTCGACCCGGTAGAAGAACTTCATGCTCTCCAGGTAGGCGATCAGCGCCTCCTCGGTGCCCGGCTCGGTGTGCAGCCAGGTCGTCTCCCCGTCGTCGACGAGGTAGAGGGCGTGCTCGATGTGGCCGTTGGCGGAGAGGATCAGGGCCTCGGTGGCGTGTCCCGGCGCGAGGTCGCTGACGTGCTGAGTCAGCAGCAGGTGCAGCCAGCTGAGCCGCTCGGGGCCGCTGACGGTGACCACGCCGCGGTGCGAGAGGTCGACCAGGCCGCGGCCGTCCGCGAGGGCGCGTTGCTCGCGGAACAGGTCGCCGTAGTGGGCGGCGACACCTTCGTCGGGGGCCTCGGCCGGAACGGCACCGGGCAGCGACAGCAGCGGACTGGCTTCACGTTGGCGCGGCATACCCCAAGCGTACGACCGGCTAGGAAGCGGGCACCGACCCGCCCTCCGCGTCCGGGCCGCCGTCCGTGCCCGACCCGCCGTCCGTGTCCGACCCGCCGTCCGGCGCCGGCGCGGTGTCCTTCTCGCCGCACGCCGCGCAGCGCCCGAAGATCGCGAAGTGCTTGAGGTCCGTGTCGAAGCCGAACGTTTCCCTGAGCGTCGTCGTGAACGGTTCGGCGATCGACAGGTCGGCCTCGATCACTTCCGTGCAGTCCCGGCACACCAGGTGGATGTGGTGGTGCCGGTCGGCGAGGTGGTACGTGGGGGCACCGTGCCCGAGGTGGGCGTGGCTGACCAGTTTCAGTTCCTCCAGCAGTTCCAGGGTCCGGTAGACCGTGGAGATGTTCACGCCGCCCGCCGTCCTGCGCACCTCGGTGAGGATGTCGTCGGGGGTGGCGTGCTCCAGCTTGTCCACGGCCTCCAGGACGAGCTGGCGCTGCGGGGTCAGCCGGTAGCCGCGCTTGCGGAGGTCACTCTGCCAGTCGGTGGTCACCACGCTCCCAGTGTAGGAGGGCGGTCAGCCGGTGCGTACGCCGCGCAGGTAGCCGGAGAGCGCGGTGACGGCCGCGGGATTGCGCGGGCTCTCCACCAGATCGGCGTAATCCATGACGTAGATGCGGTCGTTTTTGATCGCCGAGACGTTCTTCAATGGCGCGTACGACTTGAGGAACGACTTCTTCTGCTCGGCGGTCGGCGTGCCGTAGTCGTTGATCACGATCACGTCGGGGTTGCGCTCGACCACCGACTCCCACCCGACCGTGACCCAGGAGTCCTTGAGGTCCTTCATGACGTGGTCGCCGCCGGCCTTGGTGATGATGTCGTGCGGCCCGGCGAAGCGGCCCGAGGTCAGCGGCTTGTCCTGGCCGCCGTCGTAGAGGAAGACGGAGGGCCGTTCGCCCTCCTTCGGCGCCTTGGCCTGCGCGTCGGCGACCTGCTTGCGGTACTTGGTGACCAGCGCCTCGGCCCGGTCCTCGACGTCGAAGATCTTCCCGAGGGTCCGCAGGTCGGTGTAGAGCGCGTCCAGCGGCGGCATCACGCCGCGGGCGCGGTCCCGGCCGCCGTCGGTCCCGTTGCGGCAGGACTCGGTGAGCACGTAGCTGCCGATGCCGAGCTTCTTGAGGGAAGCGGGCGTGACGCCGCTGTCCTCGCCGAAGCCGTAGTTCCAGCCCGCGAAGACCAGGTCGGCCCTGGCGTCCAGGGCGATCTCCTTCGTGATCGCCTTCTTGGACAGCCACGGCACCTTGGCGTACGCGTCCTTCCAGGCCACGGCGTCGATGTCGCCCCGGTACTCCGGCGTGACGTACCCGGCCATGTGGTCCTCCAGGCCGAGCGCGAACATGATGTCGGCGATGCCGATGTCGTTGGTGACCACGCGCCGCGGCGCCTTGTCGTACGTCGTCTTCGTACCGCAGTTCTCGACCGTGACCGGGTAGTGCCCTGACCCGGCGCCCGACGCCTTGGCCGAGCCGTCCTTGCCGTCCTCGGCGACCTGCGCGCCGCAGCCGGTGAGCGCGGCGAGCGCGAGGGCGGTGAGCAGGGCGGCGGAGCGGTGGCGGGTGCGCATGGGGGTCCTCACAGGGTGGCCGGCGGGTCGGTACGGGCGGGCAGGCGGTCGAACAGCAGCTGTACGGCGCCGGTCTCGGGGTGCGGCACGCGGTGCGCGCGCACCCCGAACACCTCGGCCAGCAGCTCGGTGCCCAGCACGTCGTGCGGCGCGCCGGAGGCGACGATGCGGCCGCCGGAGATGACGTACAGCTCGTCGCAGTGCCCGGCGGCCAGGTTCAGGTCGTGCAGCGCGGTCAGCACCGTCAGCCCGCTGTCCCGCACCAGCGCCAGCAGCTCCAACTGCTGCGCGATGTCCAGGTGGTTGGTCGGCTCGTCCAGCACCAGCACCTTCGGGTCCTGGGCCAGCGCGCGGGCGATCAGCACCCGCTGCTTCTCGCCGCCGGACAGGCTCAGGAACGAGCGTTCGGCCAGGTGGGCGGCGCCGGACCGCGCGAGGGCCGCCTCGCACACCCGGAGGTCGGCGGCGCTCGGCCGCCCCGAGCCGCGCTGGTGCGGCAGCCGCCCCATCGCGACGACCTCGGCGGCCGTGAAGCCGAACTCGGTCGCCGACTCCTGCGGCAGCGCGGCCAGGTGCCGCGCCCCCTCGCGTACGCCCATGGCGTGCAGGTCGGCGCCGTCCAGCCGCACGGCGCCGGCGGCCGGGCGCAGCGCCCGGTAGGCGCAGCGCAGCAGGGTGGACTTGCCGCTGCCGTTGGGCCCGACCAGCCCGACGACCCGGCCGCTGCCGGCGTGCAGGGTGATGTCGTGCACGAGCCGGGCGCCGGCCACGTCCACGGACACCGCGTCGATGTCGATCCGCATCACGCACCGCCTCCGAAGGAGTAGCCGCGGCGCCGCATCAGCAGGACGAAGCAGGGCACGCCGATGACGGCGGTGAGCACCCCGACGGGCAGTTCCACGGGCGCCAGCAGCACCCGGCTCAGGATGTCCACCCACACCAGCAGCACCGCGCCCAGCAGCGGCGCCACGGCCAGCACCCGCCGGTGCCCGGCGCCCACCAGCATCCGCGTCACGTGCGGCACCATCAGCCCGACGAACCCGATCGCCCCGCTGACCGCGACCACCGCGCCGGTGACACCCGCCGTCACCACGAACAGTTCCCGGCGCAGCCGCCCCGGGTCCACGCCGAGCGCGGCGGCCGACTCGTCGCCCATGGCCAGCGCGTTCAGGCGGCCCGCCGAGGCCATCAGGTACACCAGCGCGGCGGCCACCGCGGCCGCGGCGATCGGCACCGAGCCCCAGCCCGCTCCGCTGAGGCTGCCGAGCAGCCACATCATCGCGGACCGCGCGGCCTCGCCGCGGTCGGCGGCGAACACCATCAGGGTGGCGAGGGCGGAGAAGCCGTAGTACATCGCGGAGCCGGTCAGGACCAGCCGCAGCGGCGTCAGCCCGTGCGCGCTGCGGGCCGCCAGGTACACCAGCGCCATCGCCAGCAGCGCCGAGCCGAAGGCGGCGGTGGACAGCGCCCAGACGCCGAGCGCGGCCAGTGAACCGAAGAGCAGGACGGCGTTGGCGCCGACCGCGGCGCCGGAGGAGACGCCGAGCACGAAGGGGTCGGCGAGCGCGTTGCGGACCAGCGCCTGGACGGCGACGCCGATCGCGGAGAGCCCGGCGCCCACGACGGCGGCCAGCACGGCGCGGGGGAAGCGCAGCTCCCAGACGATGGTGTAGGCGGAGACCTCGCCGGCGGAGATGGTGCCGCCGCTCAGGCCGGCGCCGAGGTAGCGCAGCACGTCGCCCCAGCCGACGCCGGAGGCGCCGAGGCCGACGCCGCACAGCAGCGAGCCGAGCAGGGCGGCGGTGAGCCCGGCGACCAGCGGGCCGGTACGCAGCGGCGCTGCGCGGCGCGGCGCCGTCGCGGGGGCCGGGGGTGCGGCGGTACGGGCGGGGGCGGCCAAGGGACCAGCGCCTTCGGCTCGGGCCGTGTCCGTACGGGAAGGGGCCGTGGTCCGAGGCGCGAGGCCGGCGGCGGCGTCCCCTCGCAGTCCACGGCGAGTTGTCGGAACGGGCGCCCCCGCGGGCGATCGGGCTGGCGGAAACAGGGTTCCGCTCACCGTTGCGGGTCAGCGCCGGACTCTCACCGGACTTTCCCCGCGGGGCGCTCTGCGTCTGTCGTTATGGAGAAGACGGCTGTTACTTGAAGAAGGCGATGCCGTCGTCCGGCAGGTCCTTGAGGTCCTTGGCCCACTCACTGGGGTCGACGACCTTCTTGAGGTGCGCGGACATGTACGGGCGCAGCGGCACCTCGGGGGTGGTCTTCTCGCCGACCCACATCAGGTCGCTGTTCACGTACCCGTACAGGCGCTTGCCGCCGCTGTACGGGCCCGAGGCGGCGGTGCGCGCGACGGCGTCGGTGGCCAGGTCGATCTGCGGCTTCTGGTCGGCCAGCTCGCCGTACCAGACCTCCGCGACGCCACCGTCGCGGATCATCACGACCTCGACCTTGCGGTCCTTGTCGATGCGCCAGTAGCCGGCCTCGGTCTCCAGCGGCGCGACCTTCTTGCCCTCGCCGTCCAGCACCCAGCTGTGCGAGGTGTATTCGAGGAAGTCGCGGCCGTCGTGCGTGAAGGTGACCTCCTGGCCGAAGTTGCACTTCTCGGTACCGGGGAAGTCCGCGACGCCCGCGCCCTCCCAGTTGCCGAGCAGGAAGGCGAGGGGCACGAGGGCCGGGTTCAGGTCGGACGGGATCTCGATCATGAGCTCAGGCGATCTGTATTAGGGGGAAAAGGCAGGGGCGCGCGAAGCGCTCGTATGAAGGGCGGTGGTGGTGACGGGCGGGCGGGTCTCTAGCGCTGGCCCTGGTACAGCTTCTTCCAGGTCAGCCCGGCGAAAGCGACGACGCCGACGGCTACCAGGACGAGCAGGGTGGTGAAGACTGCCTCAAGCACGAGCGCGCTCCTCGGACGGAGTGAGGTATTACGGACCGGGAGCGAGTCTAGTCGGCGTGGCCGAGGGCAGCGCTGTGAGGTCCGCCGCGCGCCCTAGAGTGGCCGTATGGCGAAGAAGCTGGTGATCAAGGTGACAGCGGGGGCCGACGCTCCCGAGCGCTGTTCGCAGGCGTTCACGGTGGCGGCGGTCGCCGTGGCGAGCGGGGTGCAGGTCTCGCTGTGGCTGACCGGGGAGTCGGCGTGGTTCGCGCTGCCGGGCCGGGCCGCGGAGTTCGAGCTGCCGCACGCGGCGCCGCTGCCGGACCTGATCGACTCCATCACGGCGGGCGGCGGCACCATCACCGTGTGCACGCAGTGCGCGGCGCGCCGCGACATCGAGGAGAAGGACCTCATCGAGGGCGCCCGGATCGCCGGGGCGCAGGTGTTCGTCAGCGAGGTCATGCCGGACGGCGTGCAGGCGCTGGTGTACTGACGCAGGTGTACTGACGCTGGTGTACTGACCCGCGGCGGTTCAGCGGCGGCCGGTGCCGGGGCCGTGGTCGTCGATCTCGCGCCACCAGCGGTCGGACTCCGGGTCGCCGGACTCGTCCCACCAGCGTTCGCCCGGCTCCCTGCGGTTGCCGACGATCGCCGCGAACGGCGGGATGACCATGGCGACCACGCACATCGCCACGGCCGCCGGCACGGACCACAGCCGGACCACGCCCCACGCCAGCACGAACAGGGCGATGCAGACGCCCATCAGGGCGAAGTACCGGCGGTGCCGGCGCTGCGCGGGCGGGCGCTGGTGCGCGTACATGACTCCACCGTAGGTCGGGCCGCGGCCGCTGGGAAGCGCGGCGGGCCGCACCCCCAGCCAAGGCGTCCAAACCCCTGGGGTGCGGCCCGGCGGCCGTACGTGCGTACGTATGGGTGTCGCCGTCAGACGGCGATGGCGACCTCCGCGAGACCGCCGTGCTGCGCGACGACGGTGCGGTCCTTCGCGGTCGCGCCCGGAACCAGGGCGCGCAGCGTCCAGGTGCCCTCGGCCGCGTAGAAGCGGAACTGCCCGGTCGCCGAGGTGGGGACCTCGGCGGTGAACTCGCCGGTGCTGTCCAGCAGCCGCACGTAACCGGTGACGGGCTGGCCGTCGCGGGTCACGCTGCCCTGGATGGTGGTCTCGCCCGGCTTGATCGTCGAAGCGTCCGGGCCGCCGGCCTGTGCTCCACACATATGGGTACTTCCTTGGTGGGTTGAGGGGTACGGGGAGGCGGTGCGCTTACTTCGCGGCGCCGAGCTCGATCGGCACGCCGACCAGCGAGCCGTACTCGGTCCAGGAGCCGTCGTAGTTCTTGACGTTGCTCTGGCCGAGCAGCTCGTGCAGCACGAACCAGGTGAGCGCGGAACGCTCGCCGATGCGGCAGTAGGCGATGGTGTCCTTCGCCAGGTCGACTTTCTCGGTCTCGTAGAGGGCCTTGAGCTCGTCGTCCGACTTGAAGGTGCCGTCGTCGTTGGCGTTCTTCGACCACGGGATGTTGCGGGCGCTGGGCACGTGGCCGGGGCGCTGCGACTGCTCCTGCGGGAGGTGTGCGGGGGCGAGCAGCTTGCCGCTGAACTCGTCGGGGGAGCGCACGTCGACCAGGTTCAGGTTGCCGATCGCGGCGACGACGTCGTCACGGAAGGCGCGGATGGAGGTGTCCTGTGCCTTCGCCTTGTACTGGGTCTGCGGGCGGTTCGGCACCTGCGAGCCGTCGACCAGGTCGCGCGAGTCCAGCTCCCACTTCTTGCGGCCGCCGTCGAGCAGCTTGACGCTGCCGTGGCCGTACAGCTTGAAGTACCAGTACGCGTACGAGGCGAACCAGTTGTTGTTGCCGCCGTAGAGGACGACCGTGTCGTCGTTGGCGATGCCCTTCTCGGACAGCAGCTTCTCGAAGCCCGCCTGGTCGACGAAGTCGCGGCGCACCGGGTCCTGGAGGTCCTTCTGCCAGTCGATGCGGACGGCGTTCTTGATGTGGTTCTTGTCGTAGGCCGAGGTGTCCTCGTCGACCTCGACGATGACCACCTTGGGGTCGTCGATGTGGGCCTCGACCCAGTCGGCGTCCACCAGGACGTCGCTACGGCTCATGTTGTTCTCCTCCGGGGCAGTTACGGGGCACGCGTACGCCGGTGCGCGCTGCGGGCGGGGGACGCGGCGCTGCGTGGGGAAGGGCAGGGTGGCCTCAGCGGGCCGGGCGGGGGCGGGGGGGAAGAGGCCGCCCGTCAGGCAGTGCGACAGAGCATGGCGGCGACGCGGCACAGATCGACTGCCCGCCGCTTCGTGAGATTCGCCTGTCCCCGCGAACGGGAACCGCTCAGAGAGCTCTGCATGCGACCGATCGTAGGGAGAGGCGGCGGGACGTGTCACCGGTGTGTCGGATGCTGAGACGCGTTGGTCCGCATCGCGATATGAGGACGGGGCGCGAGAGGCGTGCGGGCCGTGCCGCGGCGGCCCGCACGCCGGTGGGGGACTGGCGTGCGGGACAGGATGTCTCACTGTATGGACGCCCGGGTGGTTTGCGGTGATTCACTCCGATACCGCCGACCGGGGGTGGGGGTGCCCCGGCCGGGCGGCGGATCAGCCGGAAATCTTGACGTCCGTGCCGCTGGCCGAGATCGAGATGCCGTCCCGCGTCGAGACGACCTTGTCCAGCTTCAGGCTGCCGGGCAGCCGGTTCAGCTTCCACTGGTGGTCGGTCTGGCCGCGGACCTGGTTCCGGCAGGCGGACAGCTGCGAGCACAGGTCGGGCAGCTTGTCGGCGCGCAGCTGGACGGTGTCGCCGTTCACTATGCTGACGGTGCCGGTGATCTCCAGCGCGTTGAGCATCGGCAGGTTCGGCAGATTCGGGGAGATCTTCACCTGGCTCTTGCCGTTCTTCTCGCCGCCGTAGCTCACCTTCACGTTCTTGCCCGAGGCGGCGGTCAGGTCCGCGTACGAGATACGCGCCTCGCCGGTGGCGCTGGCCGCACTCTCGATCGAGGTGTAGTCGCTGGTCAGCTTCACGTCGTGGAACTGCGCCGACATCTGCTGGATACGCAGCGTGTGGCCCTCGGCGGTCGCGTTCAAGCCGTCGATCTTGGCATCCACCTGGTCCAGGCTGCGGTTCGCGACCTGGGTCAGGAACGGGAAGCCGGTGATGGACACCTCCGGCGTCCGGTCCAGGTTCTGGCTGCTGCGGATCTTGTCCGCGGCCTTGTCCTCGGCGATGTTCACGGCCACCCGGTCGGCGGCCACGAACAGGCCGCCGAGTATCACGATGATCACCAACAGCACTCGCAGTGCGCGCATCGAACCACTACCCCCAGGCGTGGGGCCGAATTCGGCCCGGTTTTTCCGGTTCAGTCCTTGATGTTGCGCCTGCGAGCCTAACCGGCCCGGAGGGGCCGGTGTTGTTTCGCGGCCTGCGGCCGAGTGTCCTCAAACTCCCCCAGCTACCGCTGGGAGGTGCCCCCAGACGGGCTTGATTTTGGCGGGCCCGGTCTTGCGCCGGGCCCGGGCCCGGCTCTCGCGGTCAGGCCAGGGCGCGCCCCAGTACGTAGACGGCGGGGGAGGCGAGGGCCAGGGGGAGGGCTACGCCTGCGGTCATGTGGACGAAGCGGGAGGGGTAGTCGTAGCTGGCGACGCGGAGGCCGATCAGGGCGCAGCCGGCGGCCACCAGGCCCAGCAGGGCGCCGCCCGCGCCGAGGCCGGTGAGCTGGCCGGCCGCGATGCCCGCGCCGGCGCCGCCGAGCAGTGCGACGACGAGGGAGGCGGCCGGGGGCAGCGGCAGGGCGCGGGCGAGGGTCGCCACGGCCACCGCGATGGCGCCGACCGTGACCGCGTCGGCCGCGGCCGCCAGCTGGCCCGATGCCATGACCGCGAGCGCGGTCGAGGTGAGGCCGGCGGTCAGCGCGTACATGCGTTCGTCGGCGCTGCTGCGGTTGCGCAGTTGCAGGACGAGGACGAACAGGCACCAGACCCCGAGCGTGCCGATGGCGACCATGGGCGCCTGGTCGCGGTCCGTGGCCAGCAGCGCGATGTCGGTGGTCACGCCCGCCAGGAAGGCGAGCGCGATGCCCTGCCGGGCCGGCCACATGCCGTTGAGGCGGAACCAGCCGGCGGCGGTGACGGCCTGGAGGAGTACCACCGGCACCATCAGGCCCACGCGGGGCAGCGGGGCGGCGAGTGCGAGGAGCAGGGCCAGCGCGGCGGTGACCGCGGCGGGCTTGAGGCCGGGCGGGATGATCGGCGAGCGGCCCTCGGCGCGGGCGCGCTGGTTGGGCGCGAGCCGCGACAGGTCGGGGGCTGGCTCGGGTTCCTGCGCGGGCTGGGGTACGGGCTGGGCGCCGGTGTGCGGCTGCGGCTGCGGGTTCCGGGCGGCGGCCGGTGCGGGGCTCTGCTTCGGCAGGTACGAGGTCTCGGCGGCGGACGGGTCGGGCGTTGCCGCGTCCGACGCGTTCACGACGGGGAGCTGGACGCTGGTGTCCCAGGTCGGCGCGGTCCAGATCTGCGTCTGCGGATCGTCCTGGCCGCCGTTGGCCGGGGCGTAGGCGTCGGCTCCGTACGAGCCCTGCCCGTACTGCCCCGACTGCTGCTGTTGTTGTCCGGCTGCGGAGGGCCAGGAGGTCTGCTGCGGCTGCCCGTAGGTGTCGTAGCTCTGCTGCTGGTGGCCGTATGCCTGCTGCCCGTACGACTGCTGTCCGTACGTCTGCTGCCCGTATGCCTGCTGGCCGTAGGACTGCTGCTGCGGCTGCTGCACGGGTGGTTGCTGCTGCTGTTGTCCGTACGCGCCCTCGTAACTGCCGTACGACTGCGTGGGCTGCGCCCCGTACGCGCCGCCGGTCTCGTACGACCCGGGGGCCTCGTAGGGGTCGGCGGACCGGTACGGATCGTGGGCGTCCTGGGGGGCCCGCTGCTGCCGGTGCGGGTCCTGCGGGTCGTACGGTCCGTAGGAGCCGTACGGATTCTGCGGCTGGTTCTCGCTCATGTTCTCGCTCATCCTCCCGCGAACGGCGGCAGGACCTCGACGGTGCCGCCCTCGGCCAGCCGTACCGCCGCGTGGTCGCGGCTGCCGACCGGATCGCCGTCGACCAGGAACGAACTGCGCGTCAGGACACGGGCGAACTCCGGGTTCGCGGCGTGCCGCTCGCGCGCCGCGGCCAGTGCCTCGGCGAGCGTCGCCGCCGCGTACGGCTCCTCGGCGGTGCCGGCGGCGGCCTTCGCCGCGGCCCAGTAACGCACGGTGCCAGTTGTTGTCACGGCGGCCTCTTCATCGTGAATCGTCGTGAGTCGTCAGGTGCCTCCATGATGGCGCACGCGAAGGCCGGCCCCGTTCGGGGCAAGTCGGACACCAGTCCGGACAAGTTCTGGCAAAACCTCCAGGTCCGTTCGAGTGACGTGGAGAAATTCGATTGCCGCGCGAAACGGCTCGCATAGGCTCGAAAGGTGTTGGTCCGATTGGCGCGGGCGCATCTGCGGCCCCATATGCGCCCGATATCCCTGATCGTGCTGCTCCAGCTCGTCCAGACGCTGGCCACCCTCTACCTGCCCACCCTCAACGCCGACATCATCGACAACGGTGTCGTCAAGGGGGACATGGGCTACATCCTGAGCCTCGGCGGCGTCATGACCGCCGTGACCCTGCTGCAGATCGTCTGCTCGATAGGCGCCGTCTACTTCGGAGCCCGCACGGCCATGGCACTGGGCCGTGACATCCGGGCGGCCGTCTTCGACCGGGTGCAGTCCTTCTCCGCCCGCGAGGTGGGCAGGTTCGGCGCGCCGTCCCTGATCACCCGCACCACCAACGACGTACAGCAGGTCCAGATGCTGGTCCTGATGACGTTCACGATGATGGTCGCGGCGCCCATCATGTGCGTCGGCGGCGTCGTGATGGCCCTGAACCAGGACGTGCCGCTGTCCGGCCTGATCCTGGTCATCGTGCCGGTCCTGGCGGTCCTCGTGTCGCTGGTCGTCCGGCGCATGCGCCCGCTGTTCCGCGGGGTGCAGGAGCGCATCGACACCGTCAACCGGGTGCTGCGCGAGCAGATCACCGGCATACGGGTCATCCGTGCCTTCGTCAGGGACGGGTACGAGCGCGAGCGCTTCGCCGGCGCCAACCGCGACCTGTATGACGTGTCGCTGCGCGCCGGCCGGCTGATGTCGCTGATGTTCCCGCTGGTCATGCTGGTGGTGAACGTCTCCAGCGTGGCCGTCGTGTGGTTCGGCGGGTACCGTATCGACAGCGGCGGCATGCAGATCGGCGCGCTGACGGCCTTCCTCAGCTATCTGATGTACATCCTCATGTCGATCATGATGGCGACGTTCATGGTGATGATGCTGCCGCGCGCCGAGGTCTGCGCCGAGCGCATCCAGGAGGTGCTGGCCACCGACACGAGCGTCGTCCCGCCGAAGGTGCCGGTCACCGAGCTGCGCCGGCGCGGCGAACTGGAACTGCGGAGTGTGGAGTTCCGCTTCCCGGGCGCCGAGGAGCCGGTCCTCAAGGACATCTCGCTGACCGCGCGCCCCGGCGAGACCACCGCCGTCATCGGCTCGACGGGCAGCGGCAAGTCCACCCTCCTCGGCCTGGTGCCGCGGCTGTTCGACGCCACGGGCGGCGCGGTGCTGGTGGACGGCGTGGACGTGCGCACCCTCGCCCCCGAGACGCTGGCCACGGCCATCGGCCTGGTACCCCAGAAGCCGTACCTCTTCTCCGGGACCGTGGCCACCAACCTGCGCTACGGCAACCCCGACGCGACCGACGAGGAACTGTGGCACGCGCTGGAGACCGCGCAGGCCCGCGACTTCGTCGAGCGGATGGAAGGCGGCCTGGACGCGCCGATCGCCCAGGGCGGCGGCAACGTCTCCGGCGGGCAGCGGCAGCGCCTGGCCATCGCGCGGGCCCTGGTGCGCAAGCCCGAGATCTACCTCTTCGACGACTCCTTCTCCGCCCTGGACTACGCCACGGACGCCGCGCTGCGGGCCGCGCTGGCCCGGGAGACGGACCGGGCCACGGTCGTGATCGTCGCCCAGCGCGTCTCCACCATCCGCGGCGCCGACCGGATCGTCGTCCTGGACGAGGGCCGGGTGGTCGGCACCGGCACGCACGCCGAACTGATGGCGGACAACGAGACCTACCGGGAGATCGTGCTCTCCCAGCTCACCGAGCAGGAGGCGGCGTGAGTAGCCAACAGGCCCCGCAGCGGCGCGGGCCTGCGCCGGCCGCCGGGCCCGCGCGCATGATGGGCGGCCAGCCCACCGAGAAGGTCATGAACTTCAAGGGGTCGAGTCTGCGGCTGCTGCGGCAGATGAAGCCCGACCGTGCGGTCATGTGGGTGGCGCTGACGCTCGGCGTGCTGAGCGTCGCGCTGTCCGTACTGGCCCCGAAGGTCCTCGGCCACGCCACCGACCTGATCATGGCGGGCATCGTCGGCAGACAGCTGCCCGGCGGCATCAGCAAGGCGGAGGCCGTCGCGCACCTGCGCGCGCAGGGCGAGAACGGGCTGGCCGACATGCTCGGCACGATGCCGGTCGTGCCGGGCCAGGGCATCGACTTCGACGCCGTCGGCGTGGTCCTGCTGTGGGTCTTCCTGATCTACGTGGGCGCCTCCCTCTTCGGTTTCGTGCAGGCCAGGATCGCCACCCGCGTCGTCCAGCGGACCGTCTTCCGGATGCGCGAACAGGTGGAGGAGAAGCTCGCGCGGCTGCCGCTGCGCTACTTCGACAAGCAGCCGCGCGGCGAGGTCCTCTCCCGCGCCACCAACGACATCGACAACATCGCCCAGACGCTCCAGCAGACCCTGAGCCAGATCGTGGCCTCGCTGCTGACCATCGTCGGCGTGCTGGCGATGATGTTCTGGATCTCGCCGCTGCTGGCCCTGGTCGCGCTGATCACGGTGCCGGTCTCGGTCGTCGTCGCGACCAAGGTCGGCAAGCGGGCGCAGCCCCAGTTCGTCCAGCAGTGGAAGACCACCGGCAAGCTCAACGCGCACATCGAGGAGATGTACACCGGCCACTCCCTGGTCAAGGTCTTCGGCCGCCAGAAGGAGTCCGCCGAGCTGTTCCGCAAGCAGAACGACGCGCTGTACGAGGCGGGCTTCAAGGCCCAGTTCATCTCCGGGATCATCCAGCCCGCGATGATGTTCATCGGCAACCTGAACTATGTGCTGGTGGCGGTGGTCGGCGGCCTGCGCGTCGCGTCCGGCGCGCTGTCCATCGGCGACGTGCAGGCGTTCATCCAGTACTCCCGCCAGTTCAGCCAGCCGCTGACCCAGGTCGCCTCGATGGCCAACCTGGTGCAGTCCGGCGTCGCCTCGGCGGAGCGCGTCTTCGAACTGCTGGACGCCGACGAGCAGGAGCCGGACGGCGCCAGGCCGCAGCGCCCCGAGCACGTCAGCGGCCACGTCGTCTTCGAGGACGTCGCCTTCCGCTACGAGGACGACAAGCCGCTCATCGACGACCTGTCGCTGGCCGTCCACCCGGGCCAGACGGTCGCGATCGTCGGCCCGACGGGCGCCGGCAAGACCACCCTGGTCAACCTGCTGATGCGCTTCTACGAGGTGCGCGGCGGCCGGATCACCCTGGACGGCGTGGACATCAAGGCGATGAGCCGCGAGGAGCTGCGCTCCAACATCGGCATGGTCCTCCAGGACACCTGGCTCTTCGGCGGCACCATAGCCGAGAACATCGCGTACGGCGCCCCCGAGGGCACCTCGATGGACAAGATCATCGAGGCGGCGAAGGCCACCCACGTGGACCGCTTCGTACGCACCCTCCCCGACGGGTACGACACCGTCATCGACGACGAGGGCGCCAACGTCTCGGTGGGCGAGAAGCAGCTGATCACCATCGCCAGGGCCTTCCTCGCCGAGCCGGCGATCCTGGTCCTGGACGAGGCCACCAGCTCGGTCGACACCCGTACCGAGGTGCTCATCCAGCACGCCATGGCCCAGCTGCGCACCGGCCGCACCAGCTTCGTGATCGCGCACCGGCTGTCCACCATCCGCGACGCGGACCTGATCCTGGTCATGGAGTCCGGCGCCATCGTGGAGCAGGGCACGCACGACGCGCTGCTGGCGGCGGACGGCGCCTACGCGAGGCTGTACGCGGCCCAGTTCGCGGAGCCTGTGGCGGAGGCGGAGTGACCGGGGGCCGGTAGGAGTCCGGTTCCCGGGCGGCGGCCCGCACCCACCCGGGTGCGGGCCGCTCTCATGCCCGCTCCGCCAGCCAGTCACCGATGCGGGTGAGCAGAGCCTCGGGGGCCGCGTTCTCCGCGTGGCCGAAGCCGCGCTCCAGCCACAGATCGCTGGTGTCCGGGTCGGCGGCGGCAGCGAGCATCCGCGGATGGTCCAGCGGGAAGTACGGGTCGCGGTCGCCGTGCACGAGGAGCAGCGGGGTGGGAGCGATGCGCGGGACGGCGGCGACGGGGGACAGCGGTACGGGGTCCCAGTCCTCGGGGTGGATGCGGGTCTTGAGCCCCAGCCGGGACACCAGGCGTCCCGTGGGGCGCGTCACCACCCAGTGCAGCCTGCGCATCGAGGCCGTACCCCGGTAGAACCACCGCGCGGGAGCACTCACCGACACCACCATGTCGGTACGCGCATCCGTGCGCCCCCCGCGCGCCCCTCCGAACAGCGCAGCGTGCCGCAGCACGACCGAGCCGCCCATGGAGAATCCGACGGTCGCGACCCTGCGGTGGCCCAGCGCCCGCGCCCAGCCGACCGCCGCGGCCAGGTCCAGCACCTCGCGGTCGCCGACCGTGGACCGCCCGCCGGACCTGCCGTGCCCCCGGAACGAGAACGTGATCACGGCCGCACGCTGGGCGAACACCCCGGCGGCCCGGCGCAGCGCGGGCCGTTCCAGGGCACCGGTGAAGCCGTGCGCGAGGACGATGGCCAGGTCGCCCGAGGGGGCGCGCGGAGGTGTGTACGCGGCGTCGATGCGGACCCCGTCCTCCGTCAACAAGGACGTGCGCCGGCCACTCGTTGTGATCGACGGAACACAAGATCGCGCAAAATCGGCCTCGGGTCCGGAAGTCATGTGGGCTATTCTGCTGGGCAAGAAGGATCCGGGCAGCGTTGCCCCCGGGTCCTTTTGTGCTTTGGACCGCGTTCACGCGCGGATGAGCACACCGGCGCTCCACAGGGCCCCTCGGTGGCCACGGATCCGCCCCCGTACGAAGCAGTGCCGCAATGCGTCCTCGCAGGGACCGAGGAGGAACCGACGTAATGGGCGAGCGAAGCGTGCAGGACACAAAGGGCAGCAAACGGCTGGCCGGGACCCGGGCGGGTGGTCGGCGATGAGCTCGCTGCTGCTCCTGACCAACGCACTCCAGCCCTCGACGGAGGTGCTTCCGGCGCTCGGCCTGCTGCTGCACAGCGTCCGGGTCGCCCCCGCCGAGGGGCCGGCCCTGGTGGACACCCCCGGGGCCGACGTCATACTGATCGACGGGCGGCGCGACCTGCCGCACGTACGGTCGCTGTGCCAGCTGCTGCGGTCCACCGGGCCCGGCTGTCCCCTCGTCCTGGTGGTGACCGAGGGCGGCCTGGCCGCCGTCACGGCGGACTGGGGCATCGACGACGTCCTGCTGGACACCGCGGGCCCGGCCGAGGTCGAGGCCCGGCTGCGGCTGGCCATGGGCCGCCAGCAGATCGGCGTCGACGACAGCCCGATGGAGATCCGCAACGGCGATCTGTCGGTGGACGAGGCGACCTACAGCGCCAAGCTCAAGGGCCGGGTCCTGGACCTGACCTTCAAGGAGTTCGAGCTGCTCAAGTACCTGGCGCAGCACCCGGGCCGGGTCTTCACCCGCGCCCAGCTGCTGCAAGAGGTCTGGGGTTACGACTACTTCGGCGGTACGCGCACGGTCGACGTACACGTGCGGCGGCTTCGCGCGAAGCTGGGCCCCGAGCACGAGTCGCTGATCGGCACCGTACGCAACGTCGGCTACCGCTTCGTCACGCCGGAGAAGCCGGAGAAGTCCGAGCGCGCCGCGGAGGGCAAGGAAGCGCCGGGCAAGAGCGGCGGGCGGGCCGGGAGCGGCGACGGTACGGAGGACGGCGCGGGCCCCGGCGCACGCCGGGACGCGCCCTCGCGCGCCGGTACCGGGATGGAAGCCGCCGTGGCTCGGCCTGCCAAGAGGTAGAACCACCCGCGTAGACTGCCGCGCGTGGCCAAGGTGACGCGGGATGATGTGGCAAAACTGGCGGGTACCTCGACCGCCGTGGTGAGTTACGTCATCAACAACGGACCGAGGCCGGTCGCCCCGGCCACGCGCGAGCGGGTACTCGCCGCGATCAAGGAGCTGGGGTACCGCCCGGACCGGGTCGCGCAGGCGATGGCGTCCCGGCGCACGGACCTCATAGGCTTGATCGTGCCGGACACCCGGCAGCCGTTCTTCGCCGAGATGGCACACGCCGTCGAGCAGGCTGCCGCCGAGCGCGGAAAGATGGTCCTGGTCGGCAACGCCGACTACCTCGACGAGCGCGAAGTCCACTACCTGCGGGCTTTCTTGGGCATGCGGGTGGCCGGGCTGATCCTGATCAGCCAGGGGCCCAGCGAGCACGCCGCCGCGGAGATCGACGCCTGGGACGCCCGGGTCGTCCTGCTGCACCGGCGCCCCGACGCGATCGACGACGTGGCCGTGATGACGGACGACGTCGGCGGCGCGCAGCTGGCGACCCGGCACCTGCTGGAGCACGGCCACCCGTACGTCGCCTTCCTCGGCGGTACGGAGGAGACGCCGAAGTCCGGCGACCCGGTCACCGACCACCTGGAGGGCTGGCGGCGGGCCATGGAAGAGTCCGGCAAATCCCTCGAAGGGCGTTATTTCCAGGCGCCGTACAACCGTTACGACGCCTACAAGGTCGCCCTGGACCTGCTCGCCGGGCCCGACCGGCCGCCGGCCATCATGTGCGCGACCGACGACCAGGCGATCGGCGTCCTGCGGGCCGCCCGCGAGCTGCGCATCGACGTACCGGGCGAACTGGCCGTGGCCGGTTTCGACGACGTCAAGGAAGCGGCGCTGACCGACCCGCCGCTGACCACGGTCGCCTCCGACCGCGAGGCCATGGCGCGGGCCGCGGTCGACCTGGTGCTGGACGACGGCCTGCGGGTGGTCGGGTCGCGGCGCGAGCGGCTGCGGCTGTTCCCGGCGCGGCTGGTGGTCCGGGGGTCGTGCGGCTGCGGCCCGGCCTCCGTCGGCCCGGTCGCCGGCCCCACCCGCCAGACCCGTACCTGATCTTCCTTACACCGGGCATACCTACTTCTGTCGGGCCTCTCAGGGCGTTCTCAGACGGTTCTCATGGTGGGCTCGCACAGTCGGGTACATGACCGAAAGCTACCGCCGAAGCGGCGACGAAACACCTCAGAACCAGGGTTACGTCCAGGGGCAGCAGGCGCAGTCCGGGACGAGTGGCGCGGGCTACCCGCCGCCTCCGCCGCACCCGCCGCACGGCGCGCAGCAGCCGGCAGCCGGCCCCACAGGCCCCGGCACCGCGGGCTTCGGCGGCTCCGACGGCACCGACGGCACCGACGGCACCGGCAGCCCCGAGAGCGCCGGCGGGCCCGCGCCCCGGCGCCGGGCCCGCCGCCCCGTCGCGCTCCTCGCGGCCGTGGCCCTCGCCTCCGGCCTCATCGGCGGCGGCAGCGCCGCGCTCATCGCCGGCGCCACCGACCAGCCGCAGGCCAACACCACCACACCGGTCGTGAACGCGGGCGCCGCCAAGGGCGGCAGCGTCGCCGCGGTGGCCAAGGCCGTCAGCCCCGCCATAGTCGAGATCTCGGCGCAGACGACGAGCGGCAAATCCACCGGCTCCGGCGTGGTCATCACCCCCGACGGCGAGATCATCACCAACAACCACGTGGTGGCCGGCGCGTCCTCGGTGGACGTCACCTTCAGCGACGGCACCAAGAAGAAAGCCGACGTCGTGGGCACCGACCCGGACAAGGACCTGGCGCTGCTCAAGGTCAGGGGCGCCAAGAACCTGCCCACCGCCTCGCTCGGCAACTCCGACAAGCTCGCGGTCGGCGACGAGGTCGTCGCCATCGGCTCTCCCGAAGGGCTCACCGGCTCCGTCACCAGCGGCATCGTCTCCGCCCTCAAGCGCAGCGTGACGGTTCCCAAGGACGACGGCAAGGAGCGGCAGCGGGACCCGCGGGGCGGGCCGCAGTGGCCGTTCGAGTTCGGCGGGGAGCAGTACAACGGCGACACCGGCCAGTCGAAGACCACGTACAAGGCCATCCAGACCGACGCGGCGCTCAACCCCGGCAACTCCGGCGGCGCGCTGATCGACATGAACGGCCAGGTCGTCGGCATCAACTCCGCGATGTACTCGCCGAGTACCGGTCAGGGCAGCAGCTCGGCCGGGAGCGTCGGCCTCGGCTTCGCCATCCCGATCAACACCGTCAAGGCCGACCTCGCCAACCTGCGGGCCGGCGGCAGCAGCAACACCTGAGACGAACGCCCAGCCCGGACACCCAGCCCGGACGCTCATCTCGGACACCCGGCTCGGACGCCCGGCTCGAAGGGCCCCGCACCCGAGGCACGCCTGAGTGGCCGCCGCCTCGGAGCCCCACGCTCGGAGCCCCACGCTCAACAACCGCACAATCCGCCGAAGCCCCTTTCCCGATTCCCCCGATTCCCCCGGTTCCCCCCTTCCCGGAACCACCACCCCCGCCCACCCCCGCCCACCCCTGCCTCCCCTCCCGCCCGAACCTCACGCCGAGGAGGCCCCCATGGCCAGCAAGATCACCGTCCCGGCCCACCGCGCCCGCCGCGCCCTCGCGGCCGCCGTCGCCTGGAGCGCGGGCGGCGAACGGCGCAGCACGGCAGTCGGTACCGTCGACCACGGTGCCGCCATCCGTACCGGCCCCGCCGACCTGGACCTGGCCCTCGCCCTGGCACGGGCCTGCGCCAAGGTGGAGCACGCCCGCGCCGAACGGCCCACGGAGGTCGCGGCGGCCACCCGCCCCCGCCCCAAGCGGGCCGCCGCGACCGGCCAGGCCCGGCCGCCCAGGTCCCCGGCCACCCGTAGGTGACCGGCGGCGACCGCCCACCCCGGCTCCACGGCGCGCGTGCCGGACACCGCGCGGAGCAGCACCACGACCGTGCCGAGCGGCGTGCCCCGGCCGCGGACGTGCGAGGCTGACGGGCAGGACCGCGGAATCCCCGGCCCGCCACCCCCCTTCACACCCGAGGTAGTCACATCCATGAGCCCCGCCGAGCACGGTGATCAGCCCGCCCGCATCCTGATCGTCGACGACGAGCCGGCCGTACGCGAGGCGCTGCAACGCTCCCTCGCCTTCGAGGGGTACGGAACCGAGCAGGCCGTCGACGGCCTGGACGCGGTCGAGAAGGTCGCCGCCTACGATCCGGAACTGATCGTCCTGGACGTGCTGATGCCCCGCATGGACGGGCTGACGGCCGCCCGGCGGCTGCGGGCGAGCGGCGTGACCGTACCGATCCTGATGCTGACCGCCCGCGACACGGTCGGCGACCGGGTCACCGGGCTGGACGCGGGCGCCGACGACTACCTCGTCAAACCCTTCGAGCTGGACGAACTGCTGGCCCGTATCCGCGCGCTGCTGCGCCGCAGCTCGTACGCGGCGGCAGCCGGCGCGCAGCCGGCCGAGGGTGACGCGCTGACCTTCGCCGACCTGCGGATGGACCTGGCGACGCGGGAGGTGACCCGCGGGGCCCGGCAGGTCGAGCTGACCCGTACCGAGTTCACGCTGCTGGAGATGTTCCTCGCGCACCCGCGCCAGGTGCTCACCCGCGAGCAGATCCTCAAGGCCGTCTGGGGCTTCGACTTCGAGCCGACGTCCAACTCCCTGGACGTATACGTGATGTACCTGCGCCGCAAGACGGAGGCCGGCGGCGAACCGCGGCTCGTGCACACGGTGCGCGGCGTCGGCTACGTCCTGCGGGCCGAGGGCGGCGCGGAATGACCGACGCCCACGCTCCGGGCACCGGTGGCACTACTCCCGACGACGGTACGGCGCCGCGCCCCGGCCTCAAGGAACGCGTCGTGCACCGTTACCGGCAGCTCCCGCTGCGCTCCCGGCTGGCCATGCTCACGGCGGTCGCCGTCGCGATCGCCGTGGCGGCCTCGGCCGCCGCCTGCTGGCTGGTCACCCGGGACCGGCTCACCGAGCAGCTCGACGAGACGCTGAGCCAGCAGGCGAAGGACATCCCCGCCCAGTACGTGGAGGCCCTGCGCACCAAGTGCAACAACTCCCTGCCGGGTGACGCGCGGCTGCAACTGCCCACCCCGTACACGATTCAGATCGTGACGGCCGACGGCATCGTCTGCACCTCGTGGGAGAAGACCCGCATCCCGGCGCAGGAATCGGACCTGGCGGTCGCCAAGGGGCAGATCGAGGAGGCCACCCACACCACCCGGGCCAACGACGGCAAGGAGATGCGGGTCACCACCCGCGCGTACCGGGGGCCGATCACCGACGCGCAGGGCAACCAGGTCGCGATCTCCGTCGCATCGCCCATGGCGCAGGTCACCGACCCCCTCAACCAGCTCGCGCTGATCTTGCTGATCGTCACCGGAATCGGCGTGCTGGGCGCCGCGACCGCGGGCCTGTGGGTCGCCCGCGCCGCCCTCAAGCCCGTGGACCGGCTCACCGAGGCCGTGGAACACGTAGCCCGTACGGAGGACTTGACGATCCGCATCCCCACCGAGGGGGAGGACGAGATCGCCCGCCTCTCACGGTCCTTCAACTCCATGACCGCGGCGCTCGCCTCCTCCCGCGACCTCCAGCAGCAGCTGATCGCCGACGCGGGGCACGAGCTGCGGACGCCGCTGACCTCGCTGCGCACCAACATCGACTTGCTGGTGCGCAGCGAGCAGTCCGGCCGGCAGATCCCGGCCGCCGACAAGGAGGCGCTGCTGACGTCGGTGAAGGCGCAGATGGGGGAGCTGGCGGCGCTCATCGGCGACCTCCAGGAACTGTCCAGGACGCCCGACACGGGACCCGGCGGCCCGGCCGGCGTCCAGGTGGTCCCGCTGCACGAGATCGTGGACTCCGCCCTGCGCAGAGCCCGGCTGCGAGGTCCGTCGCTGGACATCACCGCCGCGCTGGAACCCTGGTACGTACGGGGCGAACCCGCCGCGCTGGAACGCGCCGTGGTCAACCTGCTGGACAACGCGGTCAAGTTCAGCCCGGAGGACGGTGCGGTCGAGGTCGCCCTGAGCAAGGGCGAACTGCGGGTACGCGATCACGGCCCTGGCATCCCCGAGGAGGACCTCCCGCACGTCTTCGAACGCTTCTGGCGGTCGCCGTCCGCACGCAGCCTGCCGGGCAGCGGGCTCGGGCTGTCGATCGTGGCGCGTACGGCGTACCAGGCGGGCGGCACCGTGGAGCTGCGCGCCGCGGCGGGCGGCGGCGCGGAGGCCGTGCTGAGCCTGCCGGGGGCGGCCGTACCGCCGCCCGAGCTGCCGGTGGGCTAACGGCCGCCTTAGGGGCCCTCGGGGGCCCCTAATACCGGGGCTAAACCGGGGCCCTACTTCCCCTTCGCGGTGCTGCCGATCGGCAGCTGGGTCCCCGAAAGCTCCGCCCGTATCCCGTCCTCCTTGACGGAGATGTGCCGCAGCCGTACGTCACCGGGCGTCTTCGGCAGCCGGAAGGACAGCGACAGCTGGTCGGCCAGCTGCGGCTTGGTCAGCCCGGTCAACGCGCCCAGGATGTTCGGGTCGATGCCGACCTTCTGGAGCAGCCACGGGTGGTCCGCCACCACATCGACGAGATTGACCTTCATCAGCTGCTCGATGAAGCGCGGCGCCCCGGTCAGCTCGTGCAGCTTCTTCTCGTTGCGCAGGGCTTCGTCGATGGTCTGCTGCGGGATGCCGATGCGCTCCGCGATGGCCGGCACGCTCAGCAGCGACTTCACCTTGGCGGCCTGCCGGCTCACCTCGGCCGCGGCCTTGCGGGTCAGCCGCAGGCCCTCTTCCGCGCCGGTTCCCGGGCGGTAGACGGCCACGTCCGCGATGTCCAGGCGCATCTTGCTGATGTCGGTGGAGATCCCGCGGTCGCCGGCCTGCCGGATGTGCGCCTCGGCCTGTACGCGCAGCTCGTGCCCGGCGATGGGCAGCCGGCCCACGGCCTGCACCGAGTCGGGGCCCAGCTCGCTGAACTTGACCTGCGAGGCGCCCAGTTCCCGGTTCATGTCGTCGAACGACAGCAGTACGGTGCCCCGCATCGAGCCGACCGTGGCGCCCTTGATGGAGTCGGGCAGGTCGCCGTCGAGCCGGATGTCCTTCGCGCTCGCCTCGACCTTGGCCAGCGAGACCCGGTCGGCCGCCAGGTCCGGAACGGTGACGTCCACCTGTTCCAGCCGCTTGCCGAGCACCTGCGTCAGGAAGGGGAAACCCTTGATGTCGACTTCCGGGTTGGCGTTCAGGTGCAGCGATTCCTTGAGCTTCTCCTCGGCCTTGTTCTGCGCGTACAGCACCGCGAACCGGTCGGACAGCGCCAGGAACGCCACCAGGACCACCACCGCGACCAGCAGCTTCACCGTCTTCGACACCGCCGCGAACCGGCTGATCCCGCGCTTGCGGCGGCGGTGGTCGGGCGGCGTCCAGGCGCCGTCGGCGTCGTCCTCGTCGGAGCGCAGTCCCAGGCCCAGCGGGTCGTCGCTGTCGTCGCGCTCGTTGAGGTACGTACGCCGGGTCAGCGGGGCCGAGCCGGTCGGGGTGTCCGCTCCGGGCTCCGGTTCGGGGTCGGCCAGCGCGGCCAGGTCCGCGTACGGGTTGATCTTCTCGAACCGCCGGGTATCGGGCCCGTCGCCGCCACGGCTTTCGCTGTTCCCGCCGTTGCCGCCGATGCCGCTGTTGCCGCCGTTGCCGCTGTTTCCGTCGATGCCGCCGATGCCGCCCATATCGCCCGTGCTGCCCTGTTCGTCATGTGCGGCTGCGGTGGAGGATCGCCGATCCGCTGCTGCTGGTGGTGCTGGTGCTGCTGGTGTCCGAGTTCCTGGTGGGGGGACGGATTTCGAGGGTGAGGGTATGCGTGTGGGGAGGCGCATCAGGACATCCCACCATGCTTACGACCCTCGAACGCAAGTCCTACCGGCGGTAAGTGAGGTATACGCGGGCTTGTCCCGCCCGCCCGGAACCACTCGCCCCCTCTCGCTCCCCGCCCGGCCCGCGCTTGGGAATTCCCTACGCCCCCAGGCGTTGACCAAGACCAACCAACCTACGACGTACTGAGAGGCGCAGCGATGATCGTAGTAACCGGAGCCACCGGCAACATCGGCCGCGGCCT
The DNA here is from genome assembly GCF_044332485.1 of Streptomyces sp. NPDC017056. Taxonomy (NCBI): domain Bacteria; kingdom Bacillati; phylum Actinomycetota; class Actinomycetes; order Kitasatosporales; family Streptomycetaceae; genus Streptomyces; species Streptomyces sp. NPDC017056. Next base: position 42,886 of record NZ_JBIRPD010000007.1, read on the forward strand.
GGTCGGGCAACTGCTCGCGGAAGGCGCCCCGGTACGCGCGCTGACCCGCGACCCCGACCGCGCCGCGCTGCCGGCCGGCGCCGAGGTGATACGCGCCGACCTGACCGACCCGGCCTCACTGGAGCCGGCGCTGCGCGGTGCCGACGCGCTCTTCCTCAACCTGGCGGCGGGCGGAGGCGGCGCGGCCGCCTCCGTCGTCGAGGCCGCGGTGAAGGCCGGGATACGTCGGATCGTCCTCAACTCCTCGATAGCCGTCACCGACGACCCGGAGGGCGACGACAACTTCCTCGCCCGCATGCACGGCGCCGTGGAGAGCGCGGTACGCGCCTCCGGCCTGGAGTGGACCTTCGTGCGGGGCGGCGCGTACGCCGCCAACGCGCTCCAGTGGGCCCAGGAGATCCGGGAGACCGGTGTGGTCCGCGACCCGCACCCGGGGGCCACCACGTCCGCCGTCCATGAGGACGACCTCGCCGCCGTCGCCACCGTGGCCCTCCTGGACGGCACCGGCGCGCACACCGGCAAGGCGTACGTGGTCACCGGCCCGGAGTCCCTCACGAGGGAGGAGCAGGTCGCCGTCATCGGCCGGGTCATCGGCCGCCCGACGCGCGTGGAGGCCATATCCGAGGAGCAGGCGGCCGAAGAGCGCGCGACGCCGTCCCTCCCGAAGGAGACCCTGCTCGAACTCTTCCGCCTCTTCGCCACCACCGTCGGCACGGCGGCCCCCGTCACGGACACCGTCCGGAGCATCACCGGCCACCCGGCCCGCACCTTCGAACAGTGGGTCCAGGACCACGCCGCGGACTTCCGCTGACCCGCCCGGCGGCAACACCCCGCTCGAACGCGACGGCCACCGGCACCAGCACCACCGCCCCCGCGAAGAAGTACGTATTAATGGCCATACCGGCCCAAAAAGCACCCGACCCGATATCGGCCAACTCCGCCGCCTGACCGAGCAAGCCGCGCGGAGTGAGCCCGGTCGCCGTCGTCACGTTCTCGACGAGGCCGGGCACACCCCGTACGACGAGCAGCCCCACCCCAAACCACAAGGGCAGCCGAACCACCCACACCGGAAACCACCCACCCCACGGCCGCACCGTCGCCAAAACGACCACGGCCCCCACGGCCGACACCCCAGTGATCACCCCGTCATAAACAAGAAACACCCACACAGGAGCCCCTACCCCTTCCCCCATGGCCCGCCGATAATCCACCCCCATCCACAGGTGCCACACAAAACTGACCACCAACCACCCGAACGCCGCCCAGACCCAGACCTTTTGAGATCGCATGCCCCGAAGCTACGAGCGCCCCCACACCACCGACATCCCCCCGCAGTAGCACCCACCTCCCCCGCCCGGGGGAAGCCCCCACGCCTCACGCCGCGACGCCAAACGCCTCCCACCCCGTCACAAGCTCGAACCAGAGCAACTTGCCCTCCACCCCGAACAGCTCCGCCCCGATCGGGTACCCACCCCAGTTGGCCGCACAGAGCCGAACGAGCAGCAGCCCGCGCCCGCTCTCCGCGTCCCACGCGGCACCGAGCCCGTCGAACAGATCGACAGGCCGGTCGAAGGGCGGCGGGATGGTAAGGCCGGTATCCCACACACTGACGCGAAGCCGGTCACCACACACGTGCCGCACCCGCAGGGAGGACGGCCCATCGGTGTGCAGATAGGAGTTCGTGACCAGCTCACTGGTCAACAGCTCGGCCGTCTCACCGAGTTCCCCGAACCCGTGATGATCGAGCGCGGCACGCAACATGGCCCGCGCGATACGGGGAGCTCCGGGTGAACGGGGCAGTTGCAGGGTGTACGCCCAGTGTTGGGGCGAAGATACGGTGGGCATGGCAGTCTCCCGTCAGGAGAAGATGGTGGTGACGTGGTTCACACGCTAGTGTCGGCGGTGGCCTATATTCCGCCGTGTTGGCGAAATGAAGGCCAATTTCCCCTGTGTGGGTGACTCGCGTTGCGGAAAGGGGAGCCGGTGCCGTCAAGTACTGCGCCGACGCTGCGGCAGCGGCGTCTCGGGGCCGAACTGCGCAAGCTGCGGGAGAGGTCCGGGTTGTCCACAACGGCAGCCGCCGCGATGCTCGGCGTCAACCAGTCACGCATCAGCAACATCGAGTCGGGCAGGTACGCCGTGGGGCCCGAGCGCGTGCGCGTCATGGCCCACAACTACGCGTGTACGGACGAGTGCCTCATCGCCTCGATGGCCGCCATGACGGGAGGCCGTACTCGTGGTTGGTGGGAGGAGTACCGCGACCTGTTGCCCGTTAGCCTGCTGGATTTGGCGGAACTCGAACATCACGCCATGGGGTTGCGGGTGGCTTCCGTCGTCCACATGCCCGGCCTTCTCCAGACCACGGCTCATGCCCGCGCGATCTTCAGCGAGGTCGTACCGAAACTGGCGGCGTACGAGGTCGAACACCGCGTTTCACACCGGATCAAGCGACAGGCCATTCTTTACGGCGACCGGCCCACGCCGGTGACGGTGATTCTGCACGAGGCGGCCCTGCGTATGGCGTTCGGGGGCCGGGACACAGCTCGCGCGCAGCTGGAGCACCTGAATGAGATGGGGGCGAGTGGCCACGTCACCATCGTGGTCATCCCGTTCGGAGGGGGGTCGTTCCCTGGCTCGGGCCAGCCCATCGTGTACGTATCCGCTTCGGTACCGCAGCTCGACACGGTCCAGCTAGACGCGGACCACGGGCAGGAGTTCCTGGACGCAGCGGCCCAGTTGGACAAGTACCGGTCGGTGCTCGACCGAATGGAAGGGTGCGCCCTCACACCGGACAAGTCCAGGGACTTGATCCACGGCGTCGCCCGCGAACTGTGAGAGGGGCTCATGGAAAAGGGCGTCTGGCAGAAGTCGTCGTTCAGCGGTGAGGGGGCGAACTGCCTGTTCGTGGCTGCGGACGAGCGCAGCGGTGGCGTCAGCCTGGTGGAGAGTGAGGCGCCGGACACGGTTCTCAGGGCCACGCCTCAGGGGCTGCGGCACCTCATATGCCAGGTGAAGACGGGACGCTTCGGCGTTAGCGCGGAATGCGTCCGGGTCATGTAGTGCAACTGCGACGGCGTCGAGGATTTCCTGCGCACCATACGACGCCCCGCGGATGAAGTTCGGCGGCCCCGCGACTGCCCGGTCACAGCTGGAGTACCTACTGGCGATGAGCGAACGGGACCACATCACGGTCCTGGTCATCCCCTTCGATGCAGGGGCGTTTCCCGGATCGGGGCAGTCGGTCTGCTACGCACACGGGCCGGTGCCGCATCTGGACACCGTGCAACTCGACCAGTCGCACGGTTCCGTCATGCTGGACGCCGAAGCCCAGCTGGCCAAGTACCGCGGGCTCTTGGAGCGTATGGAGGCTGTGGCTCTCAAGGTGTCGGAGTCACGGGACTTCATCCGGGCAGTGGCACGCAGCTTGTGAAAGGCGGAGGACATGTCTCGGTTGAACTGGACGCGCTCGTCGTATTGCAGCGAGGGGAACGCCTGCCTGTACGTCGCGTCGAAGGAGCACGACGACGTCGTCTTGCTGACGGAGAGCGCCGTGCCCGGCGCCGTCCTCAGGGCCACGCCCCGAGGGCTGCGTCGTCTCATATGCCAGGTGAAGGCGGGACGCCTCGACTCGCGGGGGTAGGGGCGGGCCCGAGGTACGAGGGCGTTGTCAGTGGTGGGTGTCAGACTCGGCGGCATGACAGAAACCGTGAAGGGCCCGGCCAGTTACTTCCCGTCGATCGAGAAGAAGTACGGGCGGCCGATAGCCGAATGGCAGAGGCTCGTTCGGGCTTCGCCGTTGAGCAAGCACATGGAGCTGGTCGGCTGGCTCAAGGCCGAGCATGGGATGGGGCACGGGCATGCCAACGCGTTGGTGGCGCACACGCTCGCGGAGGACAAAGGGGGCAAGGTGAAGTAGCGCCGAGGCGCCGCGCGTCAGAACGTGCGGTCGGCTACGCGTACGCGGTGGGTGCGGTTGAGGGCCGTGCGGAGGCCCTCGGCCGGTACGGGCACGGCGGGGGATTCGGGCAGGCGGGCGTGCGGCAGGTCGGGGTCGGCGGCGTACAGCCGGGTGTACGCGGCGGATTCCGGCTCGAACCGCCAGCTCTCGGTCAGTGGGCCGGCATCGACCGTGTCGAACCCGAGTCGGTCGATCAGGCCCGCCGCCAGCCTTTTCGCGTGCGCGTCGTCACCGGCAAGGGGTAGCGCGGAGCGGTCGGGCGCACCGGTGGGCAGGGCGAGTTGGGGGATGTGGTGGGCCAGGATGTTGTTGAACGCCTTGACCAGGTGCGCTCCGGGCAGGTGCTGCTGGACGAGTTCGCTGGTGGTCAGTTCTTCGGAGTCGAGGGGGGCGATCCGGCCGTCCCGCTGCGGGTAGTAGTTGCTGGTGTCCAGCACGGTGCGCCCCCGTAGGGCGGCAGCGGGCAGGGTGGGGACGGCGGTCAGCGGTACGGACGTGACGATCAGGTCGCCGGCTTGGGCGGCCTCCTCGACGGTGCCTGCCGCGGATAGCGGCCCCAACTCGAAGGTGAGTCGGCTAAGGCTCTCCGGGCCGCGGGAGTTGGCCACCAGGACCGGGATGCCGGCCGCCACCGCCAGCCGGGCGACCGTCGCGCCGATGTTTCCGCTCCCGATGATTCCCAGAGTCGGCATTGCCCCTCAATCCCACTGCTGTCGCGGCTGGTCGGCGGTCCGGCCGGCCGAGCTGGTCGGGCACGAGGGTGCGCGCTCGCGCGCCCGGCGGGACTGCTGCCACCTTAGCCCATGTTCACCCTAGGGTGAACATGCGTGGCGGTGTGGGGAACTCTCCGAGGATCGCGGTCATGGTCTCCGCCAGGCGGACGATCTCCTCGTACGGCCGCCGCTCCCCGATCCAGCCGATCATGTGGTGCCCGTGCAGGCGCCACCCCGCTTTGGCTTCCGCCGTCATCCGGACGACCTTGTCGGTGACGGCCGCTTCGGCGAAGGCCGGGTCGACGGAGCACTGGCTCATGCGGGGCCTGCGGCCGGACGGCAGGTAAATGGGCTTTCCGGCGCCTGGCGGGAGGGGGTCCGCACGAAGCCGGTATACGAGTTTTCCGACGGAAACGGAGGTGTCCGGGAGGGCCGCGGGCAGCGTCAGCACGGCCACCGAGTACATGTTGACGGCGGTGCCGTATCGCCCGCCCTTCCGCACTCCGGCCAAGTGGAAGAGCGTCACGGGATATCCCCGGACCTGCCCTTCCAGTACGTTCCGGGCGTGATTGCGGTATGTGCCGAAGGGGTGGCCGGGAACGCCGAACTGGTTCACCCATTCAGGAGGGGCATTTTTCCGGTAGTGGTGCCACGCGGAATCCTCACGGTAGGTGCGAATGCTCTTCTTTACCCGCCACCACATGTTTACGCTCCGCCCTCAGCCGCCATACGCACCGCCCGGGTCGGTCAATGCGGAATGCGGTGCGTCAAACGGGCTCTGCTGGTGTTCTGCGGTCGCGTCGGTCTCGTTGGCATTGGCGTCTCCGTAGACCACGCCATTGGCCGCGGCCTGCCGCCCCGGGCCGAAAACCGGACCGGTGTCGGGGTCCCGGTGCTGTCCGCCTCCGCCGTGTTCGTAGCGGCTGGTGCCGCCGTGCACGGCCGCGCCGCCCGCCGCCCCGCCCACGCCACTGGTAATCAGGTCGGGGACCAGGTTGTCGCTCGTCTTGCTCCCCTGGTGGATGTCGACGCCGTCGGCGGCCAGCTGGCCGCCCGCGCTGGAGACCGCGCCCGTGACCGTCTTCCCCCAGAACCCGTCGCCTTCGAAGGCCCTGCCGAGCCCGCCGGACATCCGCCCGCCGATCGCCCGGCCGCCCGCCCCGAGCGCGGTGCCCACGCCGCCTGCCACCGCGGCGTCCTGGAAGTCCTGGCCCCAGGTGATCTCCTGGCCGGTGAACGCCTGGCCCAGTACGTTCCCGGCGAAGTTGCCGGCCACATTCGTGCCGAATTCCACGCCGAGTTTCATGAGCTTGCTGCTTTCCATGAGGCCGCGGATGGTCTCCAGCGCCGACTCGACCTCCTTGAGGAGCTTGGCGAGCCGCGCGACGACCGCGCCGGCCTCGGCGACTTCCGCCGCTGCTGCGCCCGCCGCCACCGCGTCGGAAAAGCCCGCGGTGACGACGGTCAGGCCGATACCCACGGCGGCGGTCATCGCCAGTTCCTCCAGGACGTGCTGGACCTGGGTGTTGGTGTCCTCGATGTGGCCGGCTGCCTGCTCCAGCTCCTTGGCCACCCGTTCGAAGCGGGGCAGCGCCTGGTCGATCTGCTGCTTGGTGTGCGTCCAGTGCGCGCGGAAACCGGTGGCGGCCCGGCCGTCCCAGTCCGCCTCGCCGAGGTCGTCGACCTGCCGGTCGAGGTCGCGTCCCGCCGTCCGCAGATCGTTGGCCATCTCCCGCCACGCGTCGGCGCACTTACGTAACACTTCCGGGTTGCCGCCGGGTTTGAGGATGTTGAAGCTCTTCTCGATTTCCTGCTGCTGCTCGGGCATGCTCATTTCCCCCTGAGCCCGGCAACGTGCTGCGCGTCGGTCTGCTCGTAGCTCGCGGCGCTGTGATCCAGCCCGGCCGCGTAACCGGCCAACTGCTCGCGCAGGTGCTGGAGGCTTTTGACGGTGGCCTGCGTCATCTCCACGTATTTGGTCAGGGCTTCGGTGGATTCGCTGAGGACCCCGAACGCGCCGTCGACATTTACCGCCGCGCTCGCGAATGTGCCGACCTTTCCTGCCAGCCTCCGTTCGACCTGTTTGAAGTCGCGGGACAACTCGCGGAGTTTGTCCGGGTGGACCGTGAAGTGGTTGTGCGCCATGCCTCGCTCCCCGTCGCCGTCGCACTGGTTCCGCCGAACACGCTAACGATGGAGAGGGGTGGTCGGCGGGCCGGGCCCATCAAGGAGCCGATAAGGAGATCCAAAACTGGGAAGGCAAACGGCAACGGGAAAGCAAAGCCGACGGATTTACGGGGCCCCGCACGGCGGCCCGAGGCTGAGACCGCCTAGAAGTCCACGGCCGCCTAGAAGTCCACCCGTGCGCGGTCGTCGATGCGGGCCACCGATTCCTGGCCGAAGCGCTTCATGTAGGCGGCGCGGATCTGCTCGATCTTGGGGTTGTTGGGGCCGGCCTCGGAGGTGGGGTAGAGCAGGATCAGTTCGTACGAGCGCTCGCGTTCGATCGTGCCGTGGGAGTCGCGGTACTGGCCGTAGCCGTCCTGGACGGTGAGGCCGTCGGGGAAGCGCGGGGTGACGAACTCGTCCACGAAAGCATGGAATTCCTTGTCGGTGACCGGGGGACCGCCGTTGGGGCGGGCGGTGCCGAACAGGAGGCTGGTCTCGATGTAGGGGCGGCCCTCGGCGGCCTTCGGCGATGAGGCGGTCGCCGTGGAGGGGCGCGATTCGTCGGTGAGCGCCGCGTACGCGGTGGGCGTGCCGGCGCCGAGGAGCGCGGCGGTCAGTGCGAGGGCGGCCAGGCGCAGTCGGGGGCGGCGGAGGGGGGTGGTGGTCGGTGTCATCGGCCGTGCCTTTCGGGAGAAAACGCAGGGCGGTCGGGGGAGCGAAGGTAGCGGGTGGGGGCGGGGTGGCGCTCTGTACGTTCCGGACATCCCCCGGGGCCCCGGTTTCGTGTGTGTGACACGGATTGAGAGGCTGAGGGTGAGGCGGGTGTGTCGACCGGGGTGGGGAAGCGGGGCTAGTGATGTTGCGGGGGAGAAGACCAGGCGGTGTTCCGACCTGCGCCGGAACCGGAGCCGGAGTCGGAGCCGGAGTCGGAGCCGTTGCCGTGGCACTGGTCGCCGCGCTGTCGGCTTGCGGGGCGAAGACGGGGCCGGATGGGGTTGCTGAGCCGGATGGGGAGAGCCCTGCCCGCAGCCGGATCGCCGGGACGCACTGGAACGTCGAGCGGCTGACCCTCGATGACGGGACGACGACCGCTCCGCACGGCTCCGCCTGGATCGAATTCGACGGGCGGGGGCACGCCGCGGGCAGCTTCGGGTGTCACCGGTTCCGGGCCGGTGCCGAGGTGAATGCCGCAGGTGATCGGGTGCGGGTCGGTGACATCGAGGCGTACGGGAGCGGGGAGTCCGAGCAATCTGAGGAAGCCGGGCAATCTGAGGAGTCCGGGCAATCCGGGGATGGGAAGCCGGAGTGCAGCCGCGAACGGCTCGCCTTCGAGTCGTACATGAAGAAGATTTTCCGGGGCGACCTGCGGATCATCGGTGGCGCGTCACAAGAGATGGTTCTGGTGGCGCTCGGCAATGAACGTAAGGACCGGTTGCAGTTGCAGCGCGGGCGCTCCGCGCCGCTCCTCGGTACGAAATGGACCGTGAACAGCCTGATCGACGGTGACACCCAGGTCGGGCCGGCCGAGCTGGCACCCGGCGTCGGCGAGGTGTCCGTCGTTTTCGAGGGGGACGGCACCGTGCACGGTTTTCTGGGCTGCAACTCCTTCAAGGCGAAGGCCGAGGTCGGCGAGAAGTCCATGAAGTTCTCGGAGGCGGCCGTCACCACGCACAACTCGTGCGGCCAACGGGCTGATGCGCTGGAAGCGCGGCTCCTGCGGGATTTCCGCAAGGACGCTCTGTTCAGCTTGGGACACGACTACCTGAACGTCACCACTGACGCCGCGACTCCCTCCCAGGCGGGCGGCTTCCATGCGAAAGCAGGAAGTAGGCGATCAGGAGAAGAAAAGGAGGGGGAGCGCAAGTGACAAGAACACGGTGTGGGAAGGGGGAGGCGCGGCGCCGGGTTCTGGCGCCGGCCGTCCTGCTCGCAGGGCTGACCGGACTCGTCGGCTGCGGCACGGACAGTGGAGCACAGGGCCAACCGGGCGGTGCGCGGAACCCGTCGGCGTCGCCCGCTTCCTCTCCCGCTTCTTCGCCCGCCGACAAGAACCCGCTGCCGCTGGCCGGTTCGCACTGGGACATCTGGGAGTTGGCCTACGGGGACAGCGGGCTGATACGGGCGCCGCGCGGTGCGGCGTGGGTGGAGTTCGACGGTGCCGGAAAGGCGTCCGGCAATTTCGGGTGCCATGCGTTCCGGGCGAAGGCCGACATCAAGGGGAACTCGGTGACGGTGAGCGACCGGGAAACCCTGCCGGGCGAGGGCGAGGGCGAGGGCGAGGGCGAGGGTGGTCGTGGTGGCGAAGATGCCGGGGAGAAATGTGACGCGGCGCGCCATGACTACGAGAAGGACGTACAGCGGATCCTCAACGGCCGGCTGAAAGTCACCACGAGCGACTCCTGGGTGAACCTGACCGACGAGCACGGTGCGAAGCTGGTGCTCCGCAAGGGTCGTCCCGTACCGCTCGCCGGCAGCAAATGGGAGATCGCGAAGCTGAATTGGATGGACGAGGAGTGGCCCGTCGACCGCGACGCGCCGGTCCGGGGGAAGGTGTATTTCACCCTCGACGGGGACGGCACCTTTCACGGCAATTTCGGCTGTAACGACTACCGGGGCAAGGCCGACGTCGGCGCCGAGACCATCGAGTTCTCGCAGGCCGAGCCCACGACCGACGCTCGGTGTCCGAAAGATGTCATGGGGGTCGAGGAAGACGTGCGGAAGCGGCTCGACCAGACGGTGAGGTATCAGCTGGGTCCGGACTACCTGACCGCCGACACGTATCCGACGACCAACCTGGGCATCGGTTTCGTGGCGGCGGTCAGGAAGAGCTGACACCACAGAAAACTGACATCACCCCGGTGTGCGTTACACCGACGTGCGTTACTTCACGACCGTGATCCGGTCCGCGTTCGGCGGAGCGAGCGGCGCGGCGGCCGAGGAGTGCGCCGTCAGGTACGCGGTCAGCGCGTCCAGGTCGGACGGCCCGACGTACTTGTTCTTGCCCTCCTTGAGGACGGTGAAGCCGTCACCGCCGCCGGCCAGGAACTCGTTCATGGCGACGCGGTAGGTCTTCGCGGGGTCGAGCGGCGCCCCGTCGAGACGGACCGAGTCCTTGACGACGCGGTCGGCGCCCGCCTTGGTCAGGTCCAGGGTGTACGTCAGCCCCCGCGACACCTGGAGGATCTTCGGCGACGCCGCGTTCGCGCCGCTGACCTGCTGCTGGAGCGCGGTGAGGACCTGCGCGCCGGTGAGGTCCACGACGTTGGTCATGTTGGTGAAGGGCTGCACGGTGAAGGCTTCGCCGTACGTGACGACGCCGTCGCCCTCGCTGCCGGACGCCTTGTACGCCAGGTCGGAGCGGACTCCGCCGGGGTTCATCAGGGCCAGCTGCGCGCCGCCCTTGCCGGCGGCCTTGGTGGCCTCCAGCTGCGCGTCGGAGATCAGGTCGCCGAGGGGCGTCTCCGGGGTCGCGGAGCCGCGGCCCGGAATGTCGGCGGTGATGTAGCCGACGGGCTTGTTGGCGACCGGCGCGGCGAGCTTGTTCCAGCGCTGGATGAGCGCGGTCATGTCCGCGGCCTTGGGTTGTGTGCGGTTGACGACGTGGTTGCGCGCGCTGGGCGACTTCACCGACGTACGGACGATGTCCTTGGTGCGGCGGTCGTACGTGAGCGTCGTGTCCGTGTAGAGCTTGCCGAAGGACGCGGCCGAGGTGACGGTGCGCGGCATGCCGGACGGGTCCGGGATGGTGCACGCGTACGCCTGGTGGGTGTGGCCGGTGACCAGCGCGTCCACCTTCGGAGTGACCTTCTTGGCGATCTCCGCGATCGGCCCGGAGATGCCCGAGCCGGGGCCGGGGCTGTCGCAGTCGTAGTTGTACGCGGTGGAGGCGGGCATACCGCCCTCGTGGATCAGCGCCACGATCGACTTCACGCCCTGCCGGTCCAGCTCTTTGGCGTACTTGTCGATGGTCTCGGCCTCGTCGTGGAATTTCAGGCCCTTGACGCCGTTGGCGCTGACGACGTCGGGGGTGCCCTCCAGCGTGACGCCGATGAATCCGATCTTGACGCCCTTGTGCTTCCAGACGGTGTACGGCTTGAGGATCGGGCGGCCGGTCTTCTCGTCGGTGACGTTCGCGGCGAGGTAGGGGAAGTCCGCGCCCTTGAAGCGCTTGCCCTTCTCGTAGCAGCCGTCCGTGGGGTGGCAGCCGCCCTTCTGGAGGCGGGTCAGTTCGGCGCGGCCCTCGTCGAACTCGTGGTTGCCGACGGAGGTGACGTCCAGGCCGAGCTTGTTCATGGCCTCGATGGTCGGCTCGTCGTGGAAGAGCCCGGACAGCAGCGGGCTGGCGCCGACCATGTCGCCGGCCGCCGCGGTCACCGAGTACGGGTGTCCCTTGCGTGCCGTGCGGAGCGCGTTGGCCAGGTACTCGACACCGCCCGCTTCGACCTTTTTGCGGCTGCCGTCGGACTGGAGTTCCTCGACGGTGCCGGACGAGCCCTGCGGCGGTTCGAGGTTGCCGTGGAGGTCGTTGAAGGAGAGCAGCTGGACGTCCACGGTGCGGGAGGAGTGGCCCCCGCCGTGGCCCCCGCCGTGGCCCTGGCCATGGCCGTGACCGTGTCCGTTGTGGCCGGAGTGACGTGAGTGGGCGGCGGCCGAGGCGGATTCGGCGCCGGCGGGCGCGGCGGCCGTGATGCCGACGGCGGCGGCGAGCACGGCCGCTCCCGCCGTCAGCCGGCGCGTCGCGCGCCGCCGCTGCGGTCTCGGTGACATGAGGAGGGTCTCCCTTGTGGGCTGGTGCCTGGGCATACGGGTTGGTGCTCGGGCATGCGGGCTGGTGTCGAGCGGACGCAGCCTACGGTCAACGCGCGTAGCGGAACAGGGGTACCGGGTTACGGACCGGTGTGCATCGGGTGTACCGGCCCCGGGTCGTACGCTTCGAGACATGACTGACGCAGCACAGGACATGGACCGGACGGGCCGCCGGATCGCGGTGGCGGACGAGCTGCCGCCGGACGCGGCCGCCGCCGTCCTCGCACTGATCGAGCAGGCCGCGGCGGTGGACGGGCAGCCCGCCGTGTCCGAACAGGGGCGGCTCCAGCTGCGCGGCGGGCGGCGCGAGGGCGTACGGCACCTGCTGCTGTACGTACCGGGCGGCCCGGACGACGAGGCCGGGCAGCTCGCCGGGTACGCACAGCTGGAGGACACCGACCCCGTGGAGGCGCCGGCCGCCGAGCTGGTCGTGCACCCCTCCCACCGGGGCCACGGGCACGGCCGCGCGCTGGGCACCGGGCTGATGGAGCAGTCGGGCCGCCGGCTGCGGGTCTGGGCGCACGGCGGCCACTCGGCGGCCCGGCACCTCGCGCAGACCCTCGGCATGACGCTCTTCCGCGAGCTGCGGCAGATGCGGCGCCCGCTGAGCGGCCTGGAACTGGCGGAACCGGCACTTCCGGAAGGTGTCACCGTACGGACCTACCAGCCGGGCACGGACGACGCGGCCTGGCTGGAGGCGAACGCGGCGGCCTTCGCCCACCACCCCGAGCAGGGCTCGCTGACCCAGCGCGACCTGGACGACCGCAAGGCGGAGCCGTGGTTCGACCCCAAGGGCTTCTTCCTCGCGGAGAAGGACGGGCGGCTGATCGGTTTCCACTGGACCAAGGTCCACGCCGACGAGGGCCTGGGCGAGGTGTACGTGGTCGGCGTCCGGCCGGACGCGCAGGGCGGCGGGCTCGGCAAGGCCCTCACCGCGATCGGCCTGCGGCACTTGGCGGGGCAGGGCGTGCCGACGGCGATGCTGTACGTGGACGCGGACAACGTGCCCGCCGTGACGGTCTACGAACGGCTCGGATTCACCACGCACGAGACGGACTTGATGTACCGCACGGAGACGTGAGCGCCCTTCCGTACGCGGACAGCGCCGCCGCCCCGTACCCCGGGCCGGCGGCGCCGCTCGTTCCGCCGCCCGTTCCGGCGCCTTCCCGCTGCTTTCCCGCTGCCCTCCCGACTACCGCCCCGGCCAAGCGGGTTGACAGGCGTCACGCGCGTGGATCACGCTTCCACTACTTGACTAGTGGAACTGACGGGGCCTGAGACGGGGGAGGGGCGCGGGAGCGTGCTGCGGGGCAGAAGCGACCCGGCCAGCCGGATCGCTGGACACACCGCTATCGAGGCGGTCGGCCTCGGGCTGCGGTTCGGTCGCGGCTGGGCCCTGCGGAACTGCACCTTCCGGCTGCCGGCCGGCCGGGTCTGCGCCTTGGTCGGCCCCAACGGCGCGGGCAAAAGCACCCTGTTCTCCCTGGCCGCCGGGCTGCACCGGCCAACCGAGGGCACCGTGTCGGTCTTCGGCGTCGACCCGGCCACCCCGCACGGCCGCGCCCACGTCGCCATCCTCACCCAGGGCAAGCCGCTGTACCCGCGGCTGACCGTCGCCGAGACCCTGCGCATGGGCTACGAGTTGAACCGGGACCGGTGGAGCCACGAGACGGCGGAGCGGATCGTACGGGCCGGGGACGTGCCCCTGGACGTGCGCGTCGGCACGCTGTCGTCCGGCCAGCGCACCCGCGTCGCACTGGCCCTCGTCTTCGGCAGGCGGCCCGAACTGATGCTGCTCGACGAGCCGCTGGCCGACCTCGACCCCCTCGTACGCCACGAGATCGTGGGCCTGCTGATGGCCCAGGCCGCCGAGCACGGCACCACCATCGTGCTGTCCTCGCACGTCCTCGCCGAACTGGACGGTGTCTGCGACTACGTGCTCGTCCTCGTGGACGGCCGGGTGCGGGTGGCCGGGGAGGCCGATGACGTCATCGGCGCCCACACGCTCCTGACCGGCCCGTATCCGGGCGCCGGAACCACTGGGGACGCCGGAGCCTCTGGAGCCACCGGGGCCACCGGGGCCATCGGGGCCACCGGGGCCACCGGGGCCATCGGGGGTGCCGGTGGCGGCCTGCCGCCGGAGATCGCCGCGCACACCGTGATCGAGTCCCGGGTCACCGGCCGGCAGCTCACCGCCCTCGTCCGGCGCCAGGGCCCGGTCGCGGGGCCGTGGACGGCTGCCGACCCCACCCTCGAAGAGCTGCTGCTCTCCTACCTGCGGGTACCCGACGCGCCCGAGCTGATCGCCCCGAGCGCCGAACCCCGCTCGGCAGGGCCCCGCTCGGCAGGGCCCCGCTCTGCCGAACCCCGTTCGGCAGAGTCCCGCCGAGCCGAACGGTCGAGCCTGACGTGAGCACGCGGACGACCGGGTCCGGCAGCGCGCACACCCGGCGTACCCGGCGGAGCCCGCTGCGCGGCGCGACCTGGCTGGTCTGGCGCCAGCACCGGTGGGCCGTCCGGCTGCTCACGGCGCTCGTCCTCGGCTGCGCGGCCGGTGCCGTACTGCTGCGCGCCCGGATGGCCGGTTACATCGACAGCCACCACATCGCGGGCTGCTCCGAGATTTCCCGGCTCGCGGCCTGCGAGGGCACGCAGGACGCCGTCGCCGCGTTCCGCGCCGCCTACAGGGGGCCGATCGACCTGATCACCACGGGCATGCTGTTCCTGCCCGTGGTGACCGGCATGCTCCTGGGCGCGCCGCTGATCGCCCGCGAGCTGGAGCAGGGTACGGCCAAGCTGGCCTGGACGCAGGCGGTGAGCCCGGTGCGGTGGCTGGTCGCGAAGTGCGCGGTGCCCGCCGGGATCGTGCTGGTGGCGTCGTCGGCCCTGGCCGCGCTGGTCACCTGGTGTCTGCGGCCCGCCGTCGACGAGGTGTCCGGCACGTACTGGTACGCGACGTCGGCCTTCAACGCGCTCGGCCCGGTCCCGGTCGCGTACTGCCTGCTGGCGTTCATGACGGGCGTGCTGGCCGGGCTGGTGGTACGGCGCACGGTGCCCGCGATGGCGCTCACCGCCGTGCTCACGACCCTGATGTCGTACGCCTTCGACGCCGTACGCCCCCACCTGATGCCGACCGTGACCACGTGGTCCGCCTCGGGCAGTGCCGACGCCTCCGAGCTGCCGGACTCCTCCTGGTACCAGGGCGGCGGCCTGCTGACCGCGTCGGGCACCCGGCTGCCGGACGGGACCTGTCCGGCCGGCGAGGGCTACGCGTCCTGTCTGAGCGGGCACAAAGTCGTGGGCGCGTACATCGACCAGCACCCCGTCAGCCACCACTGGCCCCTGGCGTGGACCGAGTCGGCGCTGGTCGCGGGGGTGGCGCTGGTGGTGCTTCCGGCGCTGACGGTGGTCGCGTTCCAGGCGCTGCGGCGCCGCTGAGACCGCTAAGCCCGCTGAGGCCGCTAAGCCTGCTGAGGCCACTAAGCCCGCTGAGACCGCTGGGCCCGCCGGCGGGCACCCCCGGTGGGGGCTTGCGGCGTGCTTCGCGCGCCCCCATCTGCGCCCCGAGGCGCGCCCCCGAAAACACAAGACACAGGAACGTAAACACCGGGGAGTAGCGGCCCGCTTGCCTGGCCGCCATATCCGCGTTACCGGCGATTCAATGTCGCTTGCGAGCATCGCTGAATGCAGCCCGCTGTCCCGAATGCCGCCGGCCGCCGCCTGCGTCCCGTACCGACTCCGTCCGACGGGCTGACAAAGGCCCCGGCGCGGAAGAATAAGGCCATGAACCAGCAGCCGAGCGCCCAGGCCACGGACCGGACCGAGACGACGTCCCGCACGGCGTCCCCCCAGCCGCCGAACGCGCAGCCTTCGGTGGGCTCCATAGCCGCGCACCGGCCGCACGCGGTCGCCGTGCCGGTGCCCGAGCTGGAACCCGACCTCGACGCCGACCTGGACGACTACGAGGACGACGGCGCGGCGGGCGAGGACGGCAGGGAACTGCCGCCCGACCGCTTCCTGGACCGCGAACGCAGCTGGCTGGCGTTCAACGAACGGGTGCTGGAGCTGGCCGAGGACCCGGCCACCCCGCTACTCGAACGGGCCAACTTCCTGGCGATCTTCGCGAGCAACCTCGACGAGTTCTTCATGGTCAGGGTGGCGGGCCTGAAACGCCGCATCGCGACCGGCGTCGCCACCCGCTCCGCCTCCGGCCTCCAGCCCCGCGAGGTGCTGGACCTCATCTGGACCCGCTCGCGGGAACTCATGGCCCGGCACGCCGCCTGCTACCAGCAGGACGTCGCCCCCGAGCTGGCCGACCAGGGCATCCACCTCATCCGCTGGCCCGACCTGACCGAGAAGGAGCAGGCCCGCCTCTTCACCCTGTTCCGCCAGCAGATCTTCCCGGTCCTCACCCCGCTCGCCGTCGACCCCGCGCACCCGTTCCCGTACATCTCCGGTCTCTCCCTGAACCTGGCCGTCGTCGTACGCAACCCGGTCAGCGGCCACGACCACTTCGCGCGGGTCAAGGTGCCGCCGCTGCTGTCCCGCTTCCTGGAGGCCGCGCCGCAGCGGTACGTGCCCCTGGAGGACGTGATCGCCGCGCACCTGGAGGAGCTGTTCCCCGGGATGGAGGTGCGGGCGCACCACATGTTCCGGGTGACCCGCAACGAGGACCTCGAAGTCGAGGAGGACGACGCGGAGAACCTGCTCCAAGCGCTGGAGAAGGAGCTGATGCGGCGCCGCTTCGGGCCGCCGGTCCGCCTGGAGGTCGAGGAGTCCATCGACCCGGCCGTACTGGACCTGCTCGTCCAGGAGCTCAAGGTCTCCGACTCCGAGGTCTACCCGCTGCCCGGCCCGCTGGACCTGACCGGCCTCTTCGGCATCGGTGCGCTGGACCGCCCCGAGCTGAAATACCCCAAGTTCGTCGCGGGCACCCACCGCGACCTCGCCGAGGTCGAATCGGCCTCCGCGCCCGACATCTTCGCCGCGCTGCGCACCCGCGACGTCCTGCTCCACCACCCGTACGACTCGTTCTCCACCTCCGTACAGGCGTTCCTGGAGCAGGCCGCCGCCGACCCGGACGTCCTGGCGATCAAGCAGACGCTCTACCGCACCTCGGGCGACTCGCCGATTGTCGATGCCCTGATAGACGCCGCCGAATCCGGCAAGCAGGTGCTCGTCCTCGTCGAGATCAAGGCGCGCTTCGACGAGCAGGCCAACATCAAATGGGCACGCAAACTGGAGGAGGCGGGCTGCCATGTCGTGTACGGGCTGGTGGGGCTCAAGACGCACTGCAAACTGTCGCTCGTCGTCCGCCAGGAAGGCGAGATGCTGCGCCGCTACTCACATGTGGGGACGGGGAACTACCACCCCAAGACGGCCCGGCTGTACGAGGACCTTGGGCTGCTGACCGCCGACCCGCAGGTCGGCGCGGACCTCTCCGACCTCTTCAACCGGCTCAGCGGCTACTCCCGGCGGGAGACCTACCGGCGCCTGCTGGTCGCCCCGAAGTCCCTGCGTGACGGTCTCGTCCAGCGCATCACCAAGGAGATCGCGCACCACCGCGCCGGACGGCCCGCCTACGTACGCGTCAAGGTCAACTCGATGGTCGACGAGGCCGTCGTGGACGCGCTCTACCGCGCGTCACAGGCCGGTGTACCGGTCGACGTGTGGGTACGCGGCATCTGTGCCCTGCGGCCAGGCGTCGAAGGGCTCAGCGAGAACATCAGGGTCCGCAGCGTCCTCGGCCGCTTCCTCGAACACTCCAGGGTCTTCGCCTTCGGCAACGGCGGCGAACCCGAAGTCTGGCTCGGCAGCGCCGACATGATGCACCGCAACCTGGACCGGCGGATCGAGGCGCTGGTACGAGTCACCGACCCGAACCACCGCGCGGCGCTCAACCGGCTGCTGGAAACCGGCACTTCGGACACCACCTCGTCCTGGCACCTGGGCCCGGACGGCAACTGGACCCGGCACGCGGCCGACGCGGACGGCGCGCCGCTGCGCAACGTACAGGAAATGCTCATAGACGCCCGGAGGCGCCGGCGTGGCCCAGCGACATGACTTCCCCCCACTGCGTTACGAGCCCGCGGGCCCCGGCGGCGCGCCTGCCGCACTGGCCGACGGACCGGCACGCCCAGGACCGGCGACCTGGCCCGGCAGCCAGGGGCAGCCTGGCGTGCCCAGCGACTCCGCGCTTACCGGACAGACCGCGGGCGAGGTGCTGGCCGGCTACCTGCACCACCAGTCCACCGAGTTCCTGCGCAGCCTGCGCGCGCACCGCGACAGCGGCCCCGACGCGGAGGGCACCCGCGAAGCCGCCCGCCACCTGCGCTCCGCGTCCCGCCGGATCGGCGGCGCGCTGCACACCTTCCGCCCCCTCACGGACGAGAAGTGGGCCGACCACCTGCGCGGCGAACTCGCCTGGCTCTCCGGCACGCTGGCCCGCGAACACGCCAGTACGGCCCGGCTGGACCGGCTGATGGCAGCGCTCCAACGGCTTACGGGGGCCGCGCCCCCTGACCAGTCGGACCCCGGCGAGGCCGCCGCCATCCTCTCCGCCGGAGCCGCGCGGGCCGGCGCCCTTCTGGAGCGGCAGATCACCCTCGCCCGTACGCGCGCGCACTCCGCCGCCCTCCAGGCACTCGGCTCCTCCCGCTTCCACGCCGTCGCCGACGCCGTCGCCGTGCTCGCCTCCGAGGCTCCGCTCACCGCCGCCGCCGACCAGCCCGCCACGGAGGTGCTGCCGCCGCTGGCCGAGCAGGCACACCGGCGGCTCGCGGAGGCCGTCGCGGCACTGCCGCTCGCCCGAGCCGGACATCCGTACAACGCCGACGCGCTGACCTCCGACTCCCGGCAGGACGCCCCCTGGCACCAGGTACGACTGCTCGCCCGGCTGAGCCGGTACGCCCAGGAGGTGACCGACCCGGACGACGCCGACCCGCGGCTGGACGAGGCCGGGCACGCCCTGGAACGGCACCGCGACGCCGCCGAGGCCGCCGCCGCCGCTGCCGCCGCGGCCCGTACCCCGCGGATCGCCCCGGCCACCGCGTACGCACTCGGCGTACTCCACGCCGACCAGCGGCACGAAGTCGAAGCGGCCCGCTTCGTGTTCGGCCGGGTATGGCTCCCCGGCCAGCCGTCCTGACCGGGGCCAGTGTGGCGGAAAGGGTGACGACATGACGGTGGCACAGAAAAGGATCCGAGCAGCGGGCTGCGTACTCTGGCGCCGTTCCGCTGCCGATGGCGGCCTGGAAATCGCCCTCGTACACCGACCGAAATACGGGGATTGGTCATTCCCGAAAGGAAAACTCAAGCGCGACGAAGACTGGCTGAGCGGCGCCCTGCGGGAAGTGGCCGAGGAAACGGGCATGCGATGCCACCCAGGCACCCAACTCCCCACCGTCCACTACATGGCCAACGACCGCCCCAAAGAAGTCCGCTACTGGGCAGCAGAAGCCACCACCGGCACCTTCGAACCGAACGACGAGGTCGACCAACTGCTGTGGCTGCCACCCGCCCAGGCCCGCAGCGTCCTCACCCAGGACATGGACCGCGACCTGATCGACGCCCTCCTGGACGCGCTGCACGAGGCGGGGCGGGGGTAGCGGGGGAGGCGGCTCAGACCTCGCTGCCCCCTTCGCTTTCCTTGTGCCTCAGAGGCTGCTTGCAGAAAACGCAGATACCCGTCTCGTCCACCCAGAGGACGAGGCACCGGCAGTGCACGCATTTCGCCACTTCTTCGATCACGTAAGGGTCGTGGACGGTGAGACTCACCCGCTCACGGGCCTTGGCAAGCTCCATGGCCTCGAACGACCTTGCGTTTTCCTCTGCGCTCAACATTCGCCCGTCCTCCTGGTGGCCTTTTTACGGCGATCCCAGGATTTCGGACGCGCGATGCGCTCACAATGCGTGAAAGGTGCCAGCCGGCAGCTGGCACATGAGGAGGGCCGTGCGAAGGCGTAACGCGCAATGCGGGCAAGCCAGTAGTGCTGCGCAGGTGTTCGGGGAACTCCTGACTCATCAGCGGGAAGCGGCGGGGCTCAGACAGGCGGACCTGGCCCGGCAGTTGCACTGTGACCGCACCCTGGTGACCCGCGTCGAGTCCGGAAACCGAGTGCCGGACGAGCCGTTCGTCACCACATGCGACCAGATCCTGTCAACCGGCGGCGCGCTGCTGCGGCTATGGCGACGCATCGATTGGTACCCGCAGGTCGAACACCCGGACTGGTTCCAGCGCCGGGCAGACATGGACGCGGAGGCGGTCGCGCTGCGGGAGTATCAGGCCCAGGTAATCCCTGGACTGCTCCAGACCGAGGGTTATGCGCGAGCGCTGTTCTCGCAAGTTGACTCCGGGGAAGCTCTTGAAGGCCGCGTTGCTGCTCGACTGAGCCGACAGCAGCGGTTCATGAACCCGCAGGGGCCGCTGCTGATCGCCGTACTGGACGAAAGCTCCCTACGGACCGCTGTAGGTGCACCTCACGTGATGGGTGAGCAATGCGCGCATCTGCTGGCCATGGGCGAACGGCCCAACATTGTCGTCCAAGTTGCGATGTTCGACTCCGGAACCCCTATCGTCCGGCCCAGTACTCCGGTCACTCTCATCACGATGCCGGACGGACACGAGTGGGTGTACTCGGAGAGCCTGGACCGAGGCCATTTCAACGACGCTCCGGTCGCCGTCGCAAAGCACTCCCGGTCCTATGATGTGTTGAGGGCGGACGCCCTGTCAGCCCCGGATTCGGCCGCTTTGATCAGCAGAATCATGGAAGGGTACCGCCAGCATGAACATCACCGATCTCGGCGCGGCGACGTGGCTCAAGAGCAGTTACAGCGGAAACAACGGCGGCAACTGCATCGAGGTAGCCCCCGGTTTCCCCGGCGTCGTCCCCGTGCGTGACAGCAAGGTCCCCGACGGGCCGTACTTGACGGTCCCAGCCGCAGCCTGGTCCGCCTTCGTCGGTCTCGCCAAGGACATGAACGTCTGAACGACCGCTCCCCCCGGCGACGGAAGGGTTCCGACAGCATGGACAGCCAGGAGATCCGCGCGGCGACGTGGGTCAAGAGTAGCTACAGCGGGAACAACGGCGGCGATTGCATCGAGGTAGCTCTCGCTGCCTCCGGCGCCCTGCCCGTGCGTGACAGCAAGGTCCCCGACGGTCCGTACCTGATGGTCCCGGCTGCGGCCTGGTCCGCCTTTGTCGACCTCGCCAAGGACATGAACGTCTGAACGACCGCTCTCCGCCGCGACGGAAAGGTTCCGACATCATGGACAGGCAGGTAGCCAGCGAGGCGAAGTGGCTCAAGAGCAGCTACAGCGGCGCCAACGGCGGCAACTGCATCGAGGTAGCCCGCGGATTCCCCGGCGTCGTCCCCGTGCGTGACAGCAAGGTCCCCGACGGGCCGTACCTGATGGTCCCGGCTGCGGCCTGGTCCGCGTTCGCCGGCCTCGCCAAGACCATGGCGGCCTGAGCGAACGGCCGCCGCCCACCGAAGCCCCCTCCAGGCCGCTGGAGGGGGCTTCGTGCATTCGCGGCCGGGTAGGGCCCCTACCTGGCAGACAACCTGAGTCGGGGGTTGTCAACTTCTCTGCGCCGGGCTATAACGGAGACGTAGGGCATCGCATCCACTGCCTTCGGAAGGAGATGACCCGTGATGCTCATGCGTACCGATCCGTTCCGCGAGATCGACCGCCTCACCCAGCAGGTGTTCGGGACGACGGCCCGCCCCGCGGCGCTGCCCATGGACGCCTACCGGTCGGGTGACGAGTTCGTGATCCACTTCGATCTGCCGGGAGTCGACCCGCAGACCATCGACCTGGACATCGAGCGCAACGTGCTGACCGTCCGCGCCGAACGTGGCGCCACCGCCCCGGAGGGCGCCGAGCTGATCGCGAGCGAGCGCACCAGCGGCAAGTTCAGCCGGCAGCTGTTCCTCGGTGAGTCGCTCGACAGCGAGCGGGTGGACGCCGCGTACGAGAACGGTGTCCTGACGCTGCGCATCCCGGTCGCCGAGCAGGCCAAGCCGCGCAAGATCGAGATTTCCGGCGGCAGTTCGCGCGCGCAGATATCCCGGTGAGGGACGGCCGGGGCGGCGCCGCCATCCCGCCCCGCCCCGGCACGGCCCCCTGCCCCACCAGGACCCCATCCCGCCCCGGCACGGCCCCGGCCCCGGCCCCGCCAGGATCCCGCTCAGCGCCGTCGCAGGGTCGCGTCGGCGAGGGCCGGCGGCGTGTAGTAGCTGTCGGCCTTGTTCAGGTCCGTGCCGGGCGGCACGATCGCGTCGATCCGGTCCAGTACCTGCGCGTCGAGGGTGACGTCGGCGCCGTCCAGCAGGCTGTCGAGCTGGTCGAGGGTGCGCGGGCCAATGATCACGGACGTGACGGCCGGGTGTGACCGTACGAAGGCGGTCGCCAGGTTCGGCAGGGTCAGGCCCGCCTCGGACGCCACCTTCGCCAGCTCGGTGACCGCCTCCGCCTTGCGCGCGTTCTCCGGGACCGACAGGTCGAACTTGGCGCTCTCCAGGGCGGCTCGCCCGCTGGCCGACAGGTCGCGTCCGGAGAGCCAGCCCGCGCTGAGCGGGCCCCAGGTCAGTACGCCCATGCCGTAGCGCTGCGCCGTCGGCAGGACCGCCGCTTCGACGCCGCGCGCCAGCATCGAGTACGGCGGCTGCTCGCTGCGGAAGCGCACGTGGCCGCGGCGCTCGGCCACCCACTGCGCTTCGACGATCTGCTCGGCGGGGAAGGTGGAACTGCCCACCGCCCGCACCTTTCCCGACCGTACGAGGTCGGAGAGGGCGGACAGCGTTTCGTCGATGTCGGTCGCGGGGTCGGGGCGGTGCGCCTGGTAGAGGTCGATGTAGTCGGTGCCGAGCCGCCGCAGGCTGTCTTCCACCGCCCGTACGATCCAGCGCCGCGAGCTGCCGCCGTGGTTGGCGTCCGGGCCCATCGGGTTGAAGAACTTCGTGGCCAGGACGACGTCTTCGCGCCGGCCCTTGAGCGCCTTGCCGACGATCTCCTCGCTCTCGCCGCTCGCGTAGATGTCCGCCGTGTCGATGAAGTTGATGCCGGCGTCCAGCGCGCGGTGGACGATCCGCACGCTGTCGTCGTGGTCCTTGTTTCCCCAGGCGCCGAGCATCATCGCGCCGAGCGCGTACTCGCTGACCGAGATGCCGGTGCCGCCAAGAATTCCGCGCTGCATGGGTTTTGTGCCTTCTCTCTCCGCCGGTGCCGCCGCCGGACCTGCGGAACCCGTGCGGGCCGCCGGCGGCGTGATGGCCCCAGCCTGCTTTGCGCCCCCGCCGCCCACCAGGCCCGCCACAACCTGGGTCTGGCGGAACCACCCTGTCGGACGCGGCCCGGCGCCGGGCCGCCCCGCCGCATACTGGTGCGATGGTGGTGCAACCGGAGCCCGAGATCAGAGCGTTCCTCAAGGCGCGCCGTGCCGCGCTGAACCCGGCCGAACTCGGCCTGCCGGAGGGCCTGACCCGGCGCCGCGTGCGCGGCCTGCGGCGCGAGGAGGTCGCGCAGCTGGCGGGCATCAGCGTCGACTACTACACGCGCATCGAACAGGGCCGTGCCCACGCCATCTCGGAACCGGTGCTCAACGCCATCGAACGGGCCTTGCGGCTGACCTCCGCCGAAGCCCGCTACCTGCGCAACGTCGCCGGGCCGCGGCGCCCGTCGCCCCTGCGCCCGGTCCAGCGCGTACGGCCCGAAATCCGGTACCTGCTGGACGCCATGGACGTCACCGTCCCCGCCTTCATACAGGGCCGCGGCCTGGACGTCCTCGCCTGGAACCGGCTCGCTGCCCGTATCAGCTTCGACTACGACGCGATCGAGCCCGAGCGGCGCAACTCCGCCCTCCTGGTCTTCCTCCACCCGTCCGCCCGCGCCCTCCACCCGGACTGGGAGCTGATCGCGGAGAGCGTGGTCGGCAACCTGCGGGCCGAGGCGGGGCGCAGTCCGGAGGACCCGCGGCTGCGCTGCGTCATCGGCGAACTTCTCGACAGCAGCGCGGACTTCCGCAGGCTGTGGGAGGCGCAGTCCGTGCAGGAACGTTGCAGCGGCACCAAGCGCGTACTCCACCCGGAAGTCGGCGAACTCGTGCTCTGCTACGAGAGTTTCCGGCTTCCCCAGGAGGCGGGCCAGACGCTGTGCACGTACACGGCGCCACGCGACTCGCCGACTGCCCGCAAGCTGCGCGAACTCGCCGGCGAGGGGGAGGAGAAGGGGGAAGAGAAGGGGCAGGGGGACCGGGAGCGGACACCGGTAGCGGGGCGGGCGTGAACCTGTCGCGCCACGCGCCTCCTGTGGCCCCGCCCCGGCGGGGCCACAGGCATGCTGCCGCCGACGGCTCCAAACAAACGCCGGTCAGCGGTTCGGCGGCTTGACCCACCCCTTCTTGACCAACTGGTCACAGTGCCACTTCCGGTAAGAGGGGCTCTCCCCCTTCTTCTTCGTCGCGGCGAGACAGTCGGCGTACGGGAACGGGGGCCCCTGGACCGGGGCGGCGGAAGCGGCCTGGGCGGTCACCGCCGACGCACCGAGCCCACCGGCAGCCACGGCCAAAGCCAGGGCGATACTCATTCGTCGCACAAGATTCTCCTCTTCTCGGACGGATTGGACGGGTTGGACAGTTTTGGACGGGGTGCTGAACAAGATCAGCAATCGCTCAACGAGCGAGGCCGTCAGAGGGGAACTGCCAGCCCGCATCAGTCCGCCATACGGGGGTGGGGGCGGGGGCGGGGGCCGGGTCGGGCACTCACACCGGCGCGACCGCGTCCCACCGGACGGTGACCTCGCCCTGCCGCCACCGCCGGGGCCCGTCGGCGAGCGGCCACGTCGTACTCAGGGCGAGCACGCTGCGCATCCACCGCTGCCGCGCGCCCAGCGACGCGTACGGCGCCGCCGCGGCCCACGCCCGGTCGAAATCGCGCAGGAACGCGTGTACGGGCTGCCCCGGCACATTGCGGTGGATCAACGCCTTCGGCAGCCGTTCCGCCAGGTCGGACGGGGTCTCCAGCTGGCTGAGCCGGGCCGCGAAGGTGACCGTACGGGGCCCCTCGGGACCCAGCGCCACCCACACGTGCCGCCGCCCGATCTCGTCGCAGGTGCCCTCCACCAGCAGCCCGTCCGGCGCCAGCCGCGCGCACAGCCGCGCCCACACGGCGGCCACCTCGTCCTCGTCGTACTGGCGCAGCACGTTCGCCGCGCGGATCAGCACGGGCGCGGCCCGCCCCGGCAGCGGCACCTCGAAGCCGCCGTGCACGAAGACCAGCCCCGGGCACTCGTACGGGGCCGCCGCGGCGACCCGCGCCGGGTCGATCTCGATGCCGACCACGCTGACGTCGGCCCGGACCGTACGCAGCCGGGCCAGCAACTCCACGGCGGTCCAGGGCGCGGCCCCGTAACCGAGGTCCACGGCGACGGGGGCGTGGCCGCGCCGCAGCGCGGCGGCGTGCGTGGCGGCGATCCAGCGGTCCATGCGGCGCAGCCGGTTCGGGTTGGTGGTCCCGCGGGTCGCGTTCCCGAGGGGACGGGAAGGCGGAGAGGAGGAAGCGGGAGTGCTGCGGACCATGCCCTGACCCTATGCGCCCACGCACCTTGCGCCCCTATGCGCCCACACGCCCCCGCTCGCCCCATTCACCTCTCCGCCCCTGCTCGCCCCGTCCACCTCTCCGCCCCCGCTCGCCCCGCACACCTCCTCGCCCCCGGCCGTACCGTTTCGCCCCCAGTCGTACCGTTTCGCCCTCCCGTTAGCCCTCCCACCCACCCCCAAGGTCACGCTTTGGCAAAGTGAAGAGAGAGCGGGCCCGGAAGGAAATGGATGCCGCCGTTCCGTTGTTACGGGCTGTCGGAGGCGCCGCACGCCCCGGCCAAGGCCGTACCGGCTAGGAGGTAGCCCGCAGTGAGCCAATACGTGTCCAGGCGCCGCAACCGTTCCTACGGTCCGTTTCCGGGGCGGTCCGGACTGCGCCTGCCCGGCGGCACCCGCCGCCCCCGCAGGGTCGCGATGCTGAGCGTGCACACCTCCCCACTGCACCAGCCGGGCACCGGCGACGCCGGCGGCATGAACGTCTACATCGTCGAGCTGGCCAAGAAGCTCGCCTCCCTCAACATCGAGGTGGAGATCTTCACCCGCGCCACCACCGGCACGCTGCCGCCCGTCGTCGAACTGGCGCCCGGCGTCCTCGTACGGCACGTGGACGCGGGCCCGTACGAGGGCCTGGCCAAGGAGGAGCTGCCCGCCCAGCTCTGCGCCTTCACGCACGGCGTCATGCAGGCGTGGGCGGGCCACCGCCCCGGCTACTACGACCTGGTGCACTCCCACTACTGGCTCTCCGGGCACGTCGGCTGGCTCGCCGCCGAGCGCTGGGGCGTACCGCTCGTCCACGCCATGCACACCATGGCCAAGGTCAAGAACGCCGCCCTGGCAGCCGGCGACACCCCCGAACCCGCCGCGCGCGTCATCGGTGAGACCCAGATCGTGCGCGCCGCCGACCGGCTGATCGCGAACACCGCCGAGGAGGCGGGGGAGCTGGTACGCCACTACGAGGCCGGTCCGGACAAGGTCGCCGTGGTGCACCCGGGCGTCAACCTGGACCGCTTCCGCCCCGCAGCCCCCGGAACCCCCGCTTCCACCTCCGCCCCAGCCTCCGGCTCTGCCCTTGCCTCCGGCTCCGCTCCTGCCCTGGCCTCCGCCTCCGGCTCGGCCTTCGACGAGGACACCTCCGCCTCGCGCGCCGCCGCCCGAGCCCGCCTGGACCTGCCCCAAGACGCCCTGATCCCGCTCTTCGCCGGCCGCATACAACCGCTCAAGGCCCCCGACATCCTGCTCCGCGCCGTCGCCGTCCTCCTGGACGAGGACCCGGCACTCCGGTCGCGCCTGGTCGTACCCGTCGTCGGCGGCCCCAGCGGCAGCGGCCTGGCCAAGCCCGAGGGCCTCCAGAAGCTGGCAGCGCGCCTGGGCATCGCCGACGTCGTCCGCTTCCGCCCGCCGGTCGGCCAGGAGCAGCTCGCCGACTGGTACCGCGCCGCGTCCGTACTGGTCATGCCGTCCTACAGCGAATCGTTCGGCCTGGTCGCCATCGAGGCCCAGGCGAGCGGAACCCCGGTCGTCGCCGCCTCCGTCGGCGGCCTGCCGGTGGCCGTACGCGACGGCGTCAGCGGCTTCCTGATCGACGGCCACGACCCGGCCGACTACGCCCGCGCCCTCGGCCGCTTCGCCCGGGACACGTCACTGGCCGGCCGCATGGGCGGGGCCGCGGCCCGGCACGCCAGGTCCTTCGGCTGGGACACGGCGGCGGCCGCGACCGCCGAGGTATACACCGCCGCGATGCAGGAACGACGCCGTCACCTACGATCACCCCATGGCTGAGGACACAGCGCGACAGGTGATCGAAACGGCTCTCGGCGACGCGGACCTGACGTGGGAATCGCCCGCCGACGGCACGTACGTCGTCACCCTGCCCGGCACCCGCAAGCTCTCCACGACCTGCTCCCTCGTCGTCGGCAAGCACTCCCTCTCCATCAACGCCTTCGTCGTCCGCCACCCGGACGAGAACCACGAGGCCGTGCACCGCTGGCTGCTGGAGCGCAACACCCGCCTGTACGGCGTCAGTTACGCCATCGACAAGCTCGGCGACATCTACCTCGTCGGCAAACTCCCGCTCGCGGCCGTCACCCCCGACGAGCTCGACCGCATCCTGGGCACGGTCCTGGAGAACGCCGACGGCAGCTTCAACACCCTCCTGGAAATGGGCTTCGCCTCCGCCATCCGCAAGGAGTACGAGTGGCGGGTCTCCCGGGGAGAGTCCACCCGCAACCTGGAAGCCTTCACCCACCTGACCCAGCGCCCGCAGTCATAGCGCCTCCATAACAGCCTTCCCCATCTCTTTCCCCCCTCACCGGCGACCGCCCCTCATCCTCCCCACCCACCCCACCCCTGCCCCTCACCCCACAAACCGCACCTCGGGAAAGCGCGCGGACGGCCCGTCCAACAACCCGCTGTCCCGTCCCCGCAGCCACCGGTCGAAGAACGCCACCACGTACGCCCGCTGCGCGGCGACCGAACGGCCCGGCGCGACCGTACCCACCAGCTTCTCGACAGTCGCGCGCGGCAGCCCCGCCTTCCGGGCCAGCTGCGGCAGTAGCGACTGCGCGTCCGTAAAGCTCGCGTGCCCGGCACCGGTCAGGGTGAGATCCCGATGCCACCCCGAACTGTTCTCCCACACCGCCTTCCAGGACGCGACCGTGTGGTGGTTGTCGCCCTCCTTGCCCATCAGGAGCAGCGGCCGGTCCAGCCCGTCCGTACCGACCGTGGACGGGTTGGCGGGATCGTCGTCGCGCTGCGTGTACCCCATCACGCCGTCCAGGTTCGCCGCCGCCTTGATCCGGCGATCGTCGTGCATGGCCTGCGCCGCCGTGAACCCGCCTCCCGAGTGACCGAACATCCCTGTCGCCCGCAGATCCAGCACCCCTCGAAGCGACTGCGGAAGCACCCTGCCCCGCGCCAGCTCGTCCAGAACGAACCGAGTATCGGCCACCCGCACCGCCGTCAACTTCTTCAACAGCGCAGTCATCTGCTCGGGCCCCTGCACCTTCCCCGCCTCCTCCCACATCCGGCTGTACGCGACCCTCCCGCCCGGGAACTGCACCGCCGGCGCCTCGTAGGTGTGATCGATGCTGACGACGGCGTACCCGTGGGAGGCCAGCTCGTCACAGAGCGTGCTGCCCAGCGAGCGCGGGTCCGCGGCGCCGGGGGAGTAGAGGACCACAGGAAAACCCCGCCCACCATGCCGCGCCAGAGGCGCACCCAGACGCGCGTGGGTACGAGTAGCCCCCCAGTCGGCCATCCCCTTGGGAACGGCCTCCGAAAAATTACTCCGCTCCTCGAACCCGGCCGCCTCTCCCGGCAACATCTGAGGCGCCCTCGAATACCCGCCGGCCCCCCGAGCCGGATACCGGACACTCACCATCAATTCCCGCTGCCCCTGACCCGCCACCCAGGGATCGCGACGCCCACCATCCACCAAGCGCAAGTCCACCAAGCCGACTTCATAACCCCCGCCCGGCGCAGGCAACCCCATCCGAACCGCCCCCGCACGCGCCCCTTCACCTCTCCCCTCGCCTTCCCGCTCACCTCTCCCCATCTCCCCCGCCCTCCCCACCGCCGGGGCGGCAAGGGTCACCCCCGCCACAGCAGCCAGCCCCGCCCCCAACCAAGCCCGCCGCGAACACACCATTGCGTCTCTCCCCGTCTGATCGGCTCCGGCGGCTCCGGTGCCACTGGAGCCGTTACCACCAGACTCCCCACCCCACCCCCGCGGCGCGATAGTGCTAACCCCCTATCGCCGGACCGGCCTCCATGAAGATCACGGCCGCCGCGGCGAGCCCATGGCCGAAAGTGGATTACGCTCGAAGGCATGGCCGACGCACCGTACAAGCTGATCCTCCTTCGCCACGGCGAGAGCGAGTGGAACGCGAAGAACCTGTTCACCGGCTGGGTGGACGTCAACCTCAACGAGAAGGGCGAGAAGGAGGCGGTCCGCGGCGGTGAGCTGCTCAAGGACGCCGGCCTGCTCCCCGACGTACTGCACACCTCCGTCCAGAAGCGCGCCATCCGCACCGCGCAGCTCGCCCTGGAGGCCGCCGACCGCCACTGGATCCCGGTCCACCGCAGCTGGCGCCTGAACGAGCGCCACTACGGTGCGCTCCAGGGCAAGGACAAGGCGCAGACGCTCGCCGAGTTCGGCGAGGAGCAGTTCATGCTCTGGCGCCGCTCGTACGACACCCCGCCGCCCGCCCTCGCGGACGACGCCGAGTTCTCCCAGATCGACGACCCGCGCTACGCGATCATCCCCAGCGAACTGCGCCCGCGCACCGAGTGCCTCAAGGACGTCGTCGTCCGCATGCTGCCGTACTGGTACGACAGCATCGTCCCGGACCTGGCCGCCGGCCGCACCGTCCTGGTCGCCGCCCACGGCAACTCGCTCCGCGCCCTGGTCAAGCACCTCGACGGCATCTCCGACGCGGACATCGCCGGCCTGAACATCCCCACCGGCATCCCGCTCTCCTACGAGCTCGACGCCGACTTCCACCCGGTCAACCCGGGCGGCACCTACCTCGACCCCGAAGCCGCCAAGGCCGCCATCGAGGCAGTAAAAAACCAGGGCAAGAAGAAGTAAGCCCACAGCTTCCGGGCCCCCTACCTGCATCTTTGCCGCGGGGAGGGGGCTTGTTGCTGGCCCGGGGGCCGCCCCTGGGCGGTCTGGTTCAGGCAGCAACTTCGGGGCGAGCTACTAAGATCATGACCCAACGTGGTGCTTCACCGGGAAGGGCCACAGACTGCCCGACGCGCCGGAAGTCTATGGGGCAGTGATCAATCACACCGAGGCAGCGCCACCCGAAGCCGCTCCGCCAACCTGATTGATCCCTCGGGGCTAGGGCAACTTGCGTCCCACTGCCAGAGTGAACGTGGTGAGCGGGCCCTTGCCGTCACCTTGAAGCATGATGACTGACTGCGCAGAAAGCGGCCTCTGCGTCGCCTCGAACCGCTACTCTCAGCGCATGGACCTGTACGAGTTGCGCATCGAGAATCTCTTCGATGAATTCACGCATGTCATCCCCTTCAACGCAATTGACGGGTTAACCCTCCTCCACGGCGCCAACGGAGTTGGTAAGACAACGGTACTGAAGATAATTGATGCCCTTTCCAATCGGCGCTTCACAACGCTTTGGTCAATTCATTTTTCCGGACTGCAGGCACGCTTCTCGAACGATGAAACCCTGACCGTTAAACGCAATGTCGATCGAAAGAGTGAAAAAACTTCTCTTGAGTTTCGGCTGACCGAAAGCGGGGGTCGTCTGGTTCGTCCGCCGTGGACCCTTGACCAGGGTGCAGCAGACCTCGGGATCCCGAAGAGCATGATCGAGGACATCGTTCACGAGCTCAACCAAACAGGAGCCAGTGAATGGTTCGACGCGGTAGCCGGAGACACACTTGACATAAATGGCGTGCTTGATCGCTACGGAGATCGACTGAGTCAGTACGCCCGCGTGCCTACGCGCGCAAAGATCCCCGACTGGCTGCGGGCCTTGACGGCGAAATTCCCGGTCTTTTTCATTCGAACCGAGCGGTTGACCAGCGGTTCGCACGACCGGCCTGCGAAATATCGACCGTCTCGTGAAATGCCAATGACTCCTACTGTGCGCACTTTCGCGCGAGACCTCTCTATGCGAATCCAGCAGAGTTTGGCGGAGTACAGCAATTATTCGCAAAAGCTCGACAGCACATTCCCGGCAAGGTTGCTTGATCCGGCCATCCGTGTCGAGACGCCTGGAGAGGACACAATTCGAAAGCGTTACAACGAAGAGGCGGACAGGCGGATTCGATACGTTGAATCTGGCTTGCTGGATCGGGACGCGGAGCTCGAACTTCCTCAGCGCGAGTTGGATCATGGGGAGCGTCGCGTGCTGAACCTGTACCTGGCGGATGTCCGCGATAAGCTTTCTCAGCTCGACGAAATTTCGGAAAAAATCGAGTTGTTCCTACAGGTCATCAACGCGAAATTCCGCCGGAAGCGCCTTTTTGTGGACCGAGAGCAGGGTTTTCGAGTCGTCTCATCGCAGAGTCACCAACTGAGCCTTGAATCCCTGAGTTCCGGCGAACAGCAGGAGATCGTCCTGACCTATGGCCTCCTGTTCAGGGAACAAGTTGGAACGCTTGTCCTAATTGACGAGCCGGAGCTATCTCTGCATGTGTCTTGGCAGAATGACTTCATTCCAGATCTGCTCAAAATTGCCGGGCTGGCAAAGCTTAAATTCCTGGTCGCCACGCATAGTCCTTCGATCATCAATGATCGCTGGGACCTTACGGTCGAACTAAGTGATGGTGAGTAGATGGCCCTGCAGCAGCATCAGAGTAACCCTGTTCGAATTGCCAACGAAGTTGGTATGCTCAGATCTGGAATGTCCGGGCCAATCGTTCTCGTGGAAGGGGCAACAGATACACGCCTATTTCGAAGACTCTTCATCCCGTCGCCACAAGCAAGAGTTATTCATTGCAAGGGGAAATCTAACCTTTTAGCGGCGATAAGTGCGGTGACAAGTCGAGGAATCACCGGGGTTCTGGGAATCTGTGATGCTGACTTCGACCGGATTTTAGGAGTCTCGACAGTAAGGAACGTATTCGCTGTCGATCATCATGACACCGAAATCATGATCAGTGAATCACCGGCTTTTGCCCACTTCTATGCGGAGCTCTATGAGCGTGAAGTCGACGAGAGGGAGATGGGGCGCACTAGGAAGCGACTCCTTTCCTATGCGGCGCATATAGGGAGAATGCGCCTGTGGAGTATGCAGAACGGCGGGAAGCTCGGCTTCAAGACTCTTGATGCTGGCGAGTATATCGAGCGAGACGGATCGTTCAACTTGGAGTCCTGTGTAAACGCTTTGGTGGCAGAAAAGGATCTCGACGCCAATGCCCTTCTTTCGATTGCGACGATTAGTGCTGAATCTCCGGAAACTGAAATATCGTGCGGCCACGATCTAACTTCTCTGCTTGACTCTGATGCGGCCATTCGGAGGCGTTCGCAAGCGCACGGGAGGGGCGTCATAGAGAAGATGCTCAGGCTCAGCTTTGACGCTCAAGCGTTTTCGACGACGAATATCTATAGTATGCTTCGTTTGTGGGAGAAGCAGGAGCAACTGAAGGTTATCCCTGATAGTTAATGATTGAGTCACCTGCACTCCGAGCATTGAGTGCAACGATGCCGTCAAGCAAGGCCGTGGAAGTGGCCTTGCAGCTGCGAACTTGCCACCGTTGTCACGGACCGGCCGCTGCGGTTTCCTCTGCTCGACGGCGGAGCCGCTAGCGTGGCCGATGCGGCTGGGGATGGCAAGACGCGTGCGCCCCTGACCCGTTGGCCCACCCGCCATCGTGGCTGACCATGGGCGGTAGAGGTTGAGGCGGGACGAAGTGAGAGTGCACGTAGTCAAACGCACCAGAGTTGAGCCGTCCCGGAGCCGTCCGAGATCGCTCAGCAGCGATCGATGATGACCAACGACGGCCACTTGGCGCACGAGCCCACCGCTCCTGAACAGCGAAAACTGAGCTCCCCAAGTAGACCGCCAAAAATTAGGGCAAAACAAGAAGAAGTAAGATCATTGGTGCCAAGGCCCCCTCTGCGGTTCTGCTGAGGGGGTGCCGTGCTGAGATCTGCCCCAGGCTGGCCGTTGCTACCCAGCTTGTAACTGGAGCCCGGGCCTTACAGAGGGCGTCCGCGTGCGTCGCGGCGGCGGGGGACGGCGTCTTGGCCCAGGCCGAAGGAGCCGAGTAGCCCAATGACGGCAGCCGGGAGGCTGAGCCACCACCAGGCGCCGCCTCGGCTGAAGCACACTGCCAGCAGAAATGCGGCGACGATCAGTAGCCCGACTGCCAGGCATGAGCCCGCGTAGTCACGGGTTTGCTGGTCTTCCTCCTCGACGATCTTGCGCACCGTAGCGTCGACGTGCTCCCTCAAGATCTGCTTGCCGTCACTGTCGTCCGGCAGCAAGCCGAGCAGCTCGACATCCTGTCTGAGGATCTCTCTCGTCATCGGTCTCTTGCGGCGGGCTTGAGCGAGTCCACCCACGATCGTGATGACGGCGACGATGATCGGAGCCGCTTCCGTCAGTTTCACGGCAACTCCTGGCGCGTGGAGGTTCCGGACCCTCGTGATGCCCGCCGCCGTTGCTGGGTATGCACGGCGCCTGGACGTTGCCCGGCCACGATCGCAGCGGAAGAACGGCGGTTGTCGGGACTGGCTGACTTTCTCTGCGCGTGCGCGTAGCGGAAGGGCCCCGGTCGGCGGTGTGCCGGCCAGGGCCCTGCTGGGCCGCGGCCGCGGCCCGATTCCTCGTTTGGAGGATCAGCCGCAGCTGCCCCCGCACTGGCAGCTGCCGCCGGATTGGCAGCCGCATTGGCAGCCGGGGCCGCAGGCGCAGTCGCTTAGGCGGGGGGGCTGGTCGGCCGGGGTGGGGACAGTGGAACGCGTCATGTTCTGCCTCCTCGGGGAGAGGGGAGAGGGCCGTCCGAATGGTGTTCGCGTCGTTCGCTGTCCATTGGATTCCTGCCGGGCGCGGCGCATCAACGGCGCGTGGAGGCACGGCACGCCGTCGTACGGGGGAGTGCGTGCCGTGCCGTGCGGCGGCGGGCGCCCTTACGCGCCCTCCACCGGCGTCGGCGGAGCGATCTCGTCCGCGTGCTCGCCGGTGACCAGGTAGACGACGCGCTTGGCGACCGATACCGCGTGGTCGGCGAACCGCTCGTAGTAGCGGCCCAGCAACGTCACGTCCACGGCCGTCTCGATGCCGTGCTTCCAGCGGTCGTCCATGAGGTGCTGGAAGAGGGCGCGGTGGAGGAGGTCCATGGCGTCGTCGTCCTGCTCCAGTTGGAGCGCCAGGTCGACGTCCTTGATGATGATGACCTCGGCGGCCTTGGCCATCAGGCGCTGTGCCAGCTGGCCCATTTCCAGGATCGTGGCGTGCAGGTCCCGCGGCACGGCCGTCTCGGGGAAGCGCAGCCGGGCCAGCTTGGCCACGTGCTGGGCCAGGTCGCCGGAGCGTTCCAGGTCGGCGCTCATACGTAGGGAGGTGACGACGATCCGCAGGTCGGTGGCGACCGGCTGCTGGCGGGCGAGGAGGGCTATCGCGCGTGCCTCCAGGTCCCGCTGGAGGTCGTCGACCTTCTCGTCGGCGGCGATGACGGCCTCGGCCAGTTTCAGGTCCGCGTCGAGTATCGCCGTCGTGGCGCGCCCGATCGCGGAGCCGACGAGCCGGGCCATCTCGACGAGGCCCTCGCCGATCGAATCCAGCTCCTCGTGGTACGCGTCCCGCATCAGTGACCTTCTCTCGCTTCGAGGTGGTGTTCGAGGTGGTGATGGTGTCGAGGTGGTGCTGTCGTGGGGGCCGGAAAACCCCACGCTCCCACGTTCCGGCCGGAACGCGACCGGTTCTGCCATCCGGAGTGAACCAGCGCCGACACCAAGGTGAACTCTGGGCGACGTATGTTCGAGCAGGCCCTCGAACGGCTGGGGAACTGTCACACCCGGCGCATAACCTGGAGTCATGAACGTGGACGCGGCCGTCGCCGCAGTGGCAGCGATCGCCGGACTGTGCACCGGCGTCTTCGCCATGCTGGCGTTCCGCTGGAGCGAGCGGGAACAGGCCAAGCCCACGCGTACGTCCCTGCACACCGACGCGGTGCTGCCGCCCGGTGTGGACACGGTCCTGTCCGTGCTGCGCTCCTCGGCCGTCGTGCTGGACGAGGCGGACGCGGTGGTCAAGGCCAGCTCGGCCGCGTACGCCCTCGGGCTCGTACGCGGCGGGAAGCTCGCCGTCGAGCCGATGCTCCAGATGGCCCGCGACACCCGCCGCGACGGCGAGATACGCCAGGTCGAGCTGGACCTGCCGCGCAGGGGGACGGGCCGGGGCGGCGACGCACTGGCGGTCTCGGCGCGGGTCGCGCCGCTCGGCTCGCGGCTGGTCCTGCTGCTGGTCGAGGACCTGACCGAGGCCCGGCGCATAGAGGCGGTACGGCGTGACTTCGTCGCCAACGTCAGCCACGAGTTGAAGACCCCGGTCGGCGCGCTGTCCCTGCTGTCCGAGGCCGTCATGGACGCCAGTGACGACCCCGAGGCCGTCGAGCGCTTCGCGGGGCGCATGCAGAACGAGGCCACCCGCCTGACCAACCTCGTCCAGGAGCTGATCGACCTCTCCCGGGTGCAGAACGACGACCCGCTGGAGGACGCCGAGCCGGTCCGGGTCGACGAGCTGGTCGCCGAGGCGATCGACCGCTGCCGCCAGCAAGCGGGCATGAAACAGATCACCATGGCCGCCGGCGGCACCGCCGACCTGCACGTATGGGGAAACCGCGGCCAGCTCGCCGCCGCGCTCGGCAATCTCGTGGAGAACGCCGTCAACTACTCGCCGGCCCGTACCCGGGTCGGTATCGCGGGCCGCCGTGTCCAGGCGCACGGCGGCGACCTGATCGAGATCGCGGTGACCGACCAGGGCATCGGGATATCGGAGAAGGACCGGGACCGCGTCTTCGAGCGGTTCTACCGCGTGGACCCGGCGCGCTCGCGCGCCACCGGCGGGACCGGCCTCGGCCTCGCCATCGTCAAACACGTGGCCGCCTCGCACGGCGGGGAGGTCACGGTATGGAGCGCTGAGGGACAGGGCTCCACCTTCACCCTGCGTCTTCCGGAGGCCGGCGCCGTGCGCGACCGCGCGCGCACCGCCTCCGACCCGTCAGCGGAGGGCCTCGACGACGAGGACCGCCCCTATGAGACCTTCAACGATCCGCTCCCTGCTCACCCTGCCCCGGAGGTCCTTCCGTGACCCGAGTGCTCGTCGTCGAGGACGAGGAATCGTTCAGTGACGCCCTGTCGTACATGCTCCGCAAGGAGGGCTTCGAGGTCGCCATCGCGGCCACCGGCCCCGACGGCCTGGACGAGTTCGAGCGCAACGGCGCCGACCTGGTCCTGCTGGACCTGATGCTGCCGGGCCTGCCCGGCACCGAGGTCTGCCGTCAGCTGCGCGGCCGCTCCAACGTCCCGGTCATCATGGTGACCGCCAAGGACAGCGAGATCGACAAGGTGGTCGGCCTGGAAATAGGAGCCGACGACTACGTCACCAAGCCCTTCTCCTCCCGCGAGCTGGTCGCCCGGATCCGCGCGGTGCTGCGCCGCCGCGGGGAGCCCGAGGAGGTCACGCCGCAGGCGCTGGAGGCGGGCCCGGTGCGGATGGACGTGGACCGCCACGTCGTCACGGTCTCCGGCGGCAAGGTCGACCTGCCGTTGAAGGAGTTCGACCTGCTGGAGATGCTGCTGCGCAACGCGGGCCGGGTGCTGACCCGTATGCAGCTCATCGACCGCGTGTGGGGCGCCGACTACGTGGGCGACACCAAGACGCTGGACGTCCACGTCAAGCGGCTCCGGGCCAAGATCGAGCCGGACCCGGGCGCGCCGCGCTACCTGGTCACGGTCCGCGGCCTGGGGTACAAGTTCGAGCCGTAAGCCGCCGTAAGCCGTCGAGGGCGTTGGCCGGTCGGTTGCGAGGGCGCGGGCCCTCGGCGGCCGAGGCAGGCGTACGCAGTCGATCGCGCGAGCGTGTGTGAGCGCAGGCGAGCGCCGTGCGGCCGGAGGAGTGTTCTCCGGCCACACGGCGCTCGCTGTGCTGCTGGCTTCCGCCGCGCGGCCTGCGTCAGCGGCCGGCTTCGCGTCAGCGGCCGGCTTCGCCGGAGGGCGTGGCGTTACCGGACGGCGTGGCATTGCCGGACGGCGTGGCGCTGCCCGACGGGCTGCCCTGGCCGCCCGGAGCGCCCGGGGTGCCGCTCGGCGAGCCGGACGGGGCGCCGGCCGAGGCGGACGGCGACGGCATCTCGCTCGGGCCGTAGTCCTTGAAGAAGCTCTTGGCCGGGACGACGAACGCCCGCAGCTGGACCTTGCCGGCCTCGCTGAAGTCGAACGTCAGGGGCTGCGCGTTGCCGTCCTGTACGGCCTCGCGCCCGTTGTCCAGCACGGCGGAGGCGTTGCCCTTGCCGCCGATCACGAGCGAGCCGCCGGCCGGGATCACGATCTGCCCCGTGCCCTTGGCGGGCGACAGCTTCGCGTCCGCGTTCGAGCCGTTGACCTTGATGGACTGGAGCGTCTGGTCCTTGCTGCCATTGTTGAACACCGTCGCGGTCACCACGGCCGGGCCCTTGGCCTTCGGGTCGGGCTGGGTGACGACGGAGGCGTTCTGGATCTTGAGGTCGCCGACGCTGGTCGCGGCGTTGTCGGGCTTGACCTGGAGCGTCTGGGCGTCGTTCCCGGCTCCGCACGCGGAGAGCGTGGCGATCGAGAGCGTGAGAACGGTGGCGGCGAGGACGCCGCGTCGAAGGCTGCGGCTCACGGCGGCGGCATCTCCTTGGACGAACTACGGCGGCCGAACTTCGAGCCCGGTCGCGAATGGGCGGCTGGGCGGCCCTCGCGCGGCCGCCGTGTCGACGTCCGCGTAAAGCCGCCCTAAGGGTGTGTCAGCGCCGCTAGGTTACCGAGCCGTCCCCGGGCCGCCGCACCCGACCCGCCCCCAGGACGATCACACTCTCGTCACATCCGTCCCGGCGGCCTCCCTGCGCGCCGCGGCCGCTCGCCGCCGTACGTCCGGTCGTACGGCCGTTTGGCGATCCATGAGGACTCCACGGCCGTACCCGGAAGAACGCGGTGATCACGGTGATCACGGTGATCACGGCGGTGTTCATGGCGGTGTTCACGGCGGTGATCACGGCGCGCGACCTGGGAATCCCGAATATCCGACGGGCGGCCGTTCGAGTGAAGCCCGGTCTGTTTCCCCGGAGGTAAATCGGCATTCGCAGGGAAAGTCCCGGGTTCCCGAAATTGATCACGTACGGCGGGTGATGCGCAGTGATCAATTAACGAAACGGCGGACACCTGCCCTCCGGGAACCGAACGGAGTAGCGGAAGTGCGACATCCAGATTCCGGCAAAACGGGACGTACGGTCGCTCCGTCGGGCCCTTCCCGGGGTGTGACGTACGTGTTTCGTCCCGCGCAAGAAGCGCCTCCGACCTGCGAATTCCTGCGTCCGGGGGCCTCTCGAAGCACGTTCCGGCCGTTGTTGTCAAGCCCCGAGATATGCCCTGACCTGCGAAAACGCCATTCAGAACAGCCCGTTCCCGTGTTAGCATGGATAGCCACGGAAGGGGTACCTGTCACATGACGTTCAAGGTTGGCGACACCGTGGTCTATCCCCATCACGGGGCCGCGCTGATCGAGGCCATCGAAACTCGCCAGATCAAAGGCGTGGACAAGACCTACTTGGTGCTGAAGGTCGCCCAGGGCGACTTGACTGTTCGTGTGCCAGCGGACAATGCGGAGTTCGTCGGCGTACGCGATGTGGTCGGCCAGGACGGGCTGGACCGGGTCTTCGAGGTGCTCCGCGCACCGTACGCCGAAGAGCCGACGAACTGGTCCCGTCGCTACAAGGCAAACCTGGAGAAGCTCGCATCAGGCGACGTGATCAAGGTCGCCGAGGTGGTACGCGACCTGTGGCGTCGTGAGCGCGAGCGTGGGCTGTCCGCCGGTGAGAAGCGGATGCTCGCCAAGGCCCGCCAGATCCTGGTGAGCGAACTCGCCCTCGCTGAGAACACCAACGAGGACAAGGCCGAGGCCCTGCTCGACGAGGTCCTCGCGTCCTGACGACGCAGTGAATGCCGCGGTGCCCGAGTGGCGGCCGGCTCCGGCCAGGAGCGGTCAGTTGCCGGGCGCTGCGGCATATCTGGCGGCATGCCCGTACGCGCATGCCGTGCCGCAGGGTTCTACGAATACGCACGATGCCACGCATGCGCAGGGTCCTACGAACGTGACGCAGGGTCCTGCAAACGCATGGCGCTACGCAGAACGGTCCTGCGCAGGCCAGCCGTACGCAGGATGGCCCTGTGCGGGATGGCCCTGCGTAGGCATGCGGAAGCCGTGCGGCTCTACCGAACTCTGTGATTGATCCCCGTGGTGACCGCCCCCGTGCTCGTCCCCGACCAGATCATCCGTCTCGCCGGCTTATGGCGTGCCGGGCTCGGGCAGCTGTCCCGACCGGGTGTCACGGAAGGGTCCGGATCGGGGCGTCGCGCCCGGCACACTGCGGCCATACCCATGTCGGCTCAGGAAACAAACCTGTCTGCGCTAATTCCGGGGACTCCCCGGGTTCCGGAGCAACCGATGTCAGACGTATCGCCAGATTCCGCCGGTCCCTCCGGCACGTCCCGTCCCCGCACCGCCGCGGTGATCCCCGCCGCCGGTCGCGGCGTACGGCTGGGCCCGGGCGCCCCCAAGGCGCTTCGAGCGCTGGGCGGCACACCCATGCTCGTCCACGCCGTGCGCGCGATGGCCGCCTCCCGCGCCGTCTCCGTCGTCGTGGTCGTCGCCCCGCCCGACGGCGCCACCGAGGTCCGCAACCTGCTGGACCAGTACCCCCTGTCCGAGCGCACCGACCTGGTGGTCGTGCCCGGCGGCGACACCCGCCAGGAGTCCGTACGCCACGGGCTGGCCGCGCTGCCCGAGAACATCGACGTGGTGCTGGTGCACGACGCGGCCAGGCCGCTGGTGCCCGCCGACACCGTCGACTCGGTGATCGCCGCCGTACGGGCCGGCGCCCCGGCCGTGGTGCCGGCGCTGCCGCTAGCCGACACCGTCAAGCAGGTCGAGCCGCGCACCGGCGCGTCGGCCGGCGAGCCGGAGCCCGTGGTGGGCACGCCGGAGCGCGCCCGGCTGCGCGCCGTACAGACGCCGCAGGGCTTCGACCGGGCGACCCTCGTCAAGGCGCACGAGACAGTCGCCCTCCAGGGTGACGGCGCGACCGACGACGCCGGGATGGTCGAGCAGCTCGGCGCGCCCGTCGTGGTGGTGCCGGGGCACGAAGAAGCGTTCAAGGTGACCCGGCCGCTGGACCTGGTGCTGGCCGAAGCCGTACTCGCCCGCAGGAGGGCCACCGATGGGTATGTATGAGCCGCAGCTGCAGATGATGCCGCTGGTGGGCATC
This sequence comes from Streptomyces sp. NPDC017056, assembly GCF_044332485.1. Classification (NCBI taxonomy): domain Bacteria; kingdom Bacillati; phylum Actinomycetota; class Actinomycetes; order Kitasatosporales; family Streptomycetaceae; genus Streptomyces; species Streptomyces sp. NPDC017056. The sequence continues at coordinate 83,109 of NZ_JBIRPD010000007.1, forward strand.
GGCACCGACGTGCACGCCTTCGAGAAGGGGCGCGAACTGTGGGTGGCCGGCCTCCTGTGGGACGACGCGGCGAGCGACGGGTACGGCCTCGCCGGGCACAGCGACGGCGACGTGGTCGCGCACGCGGCCTGTGACGCGCTCTTCTCGGCCGCCGGCGTCGGCGACCTCGGCGCGCACTTCGGCACCGGCCGCCCGGAGTACGCCGGCGCCTCCGGCGTGACGCTGCTGTCCGAGGCGGCCCGCATCGTACGGACCGAGGGCTTCCTGATCGGCAACATCGCGGTGCAGGTCATCGGCGTACGGCCGAAGGTCGGCAAGCGGCGGGCCGAGGCCCAGAAGGTCCTGTCGGAAGCGGCCGGCGCGCCGGTCTCGGTGTCCGGCACCACCTCGGACGGCCTGGGCCTGACGGGCCGCGCGGAGGGCCTGGCGGCGATCGCCACGGCGTTGGTGCTGCCGACGAGGTAAGGGCAAGAGCCTGGTGGGGCCGAGCGGCTGTGTCCAAGCGGCTGCGTCCAAGCGGTGAGCCCGAGACGCCATGTCCAAGAGGCGGGCGGGGCGAACCGACTCCGGCGAAATTGGTCGCGCGGTACGGGAACACCGTGCCGCGCGCGGGAGTTGGGAAGTGCGGGAACGCGGGTCAGGCCGTGACCCGTAGCCCCGCCGTTCCGCTCGCCCGCTCGCTCGCAGGAAGGACACACCGTGCCAGCCGCCCCGTCCGACGACTTGAAGAAGGCCCTCGACAACCGAGTGACGTTGCCGGTGCAGCCGTCCGACGCGCCGTACACCTGCGCCGAGATACGCGGCTCGGCCGTGCCGGTCACCAAGGGCGGTCGTGAAAGGGCAGCCGTGAGCTGATCGACGAGCTGTCGCAGGAATACACCGGGATGGCGTTCACCCCGCACACGGTGGTCGGCAGGCTCCGAGCGGCCCCGCGCGACCGCGCCGAGTGTCACGCTTCCGTCTCCCGTTCCCCCGGGGGTCGCGGGGCACTGCCTGGTTCCGACTACCCTTGATGCGTGACTATTCGCCTGTACGACACCAGCGCCCGGCAGATTCGTGATTTCACCCCGCTCACGCCGGGCTGTGTCTCGATCTACCTGTGTGGCGCGACCGTGCAGGCCGCCCCGCACATCGGGCACATCAGGTCGGGGCTGAACTTCGACATCATGCGCCGCTGGTTCCAGTACCGCGGCTACGACGTGACGTTCGTCCGCAATGTGACGGACATCGACGACAAGATCATCAAGAAGGCCGGCGAGCAGGGCCGCCCGTGGTGGTCCATCGGCTACGACAACGAGGTCGCCTTCAACACGGCGTACGACACCCTCGGCTGCCTGCGCCCGACGTACGAGCCGCGTGCCACCGGTCACGTCCCCGAGATGATCGAGATGATGCGGGGCCTGATCGAGCGCGGCCACGCGTACGCGGCCGACGGCAACGTCTACTTCGACGTGCGCTCCTTCCCGGGCTACCTGGAGCTTTCCAAGCACGAGCTGGACAACCTGCTCCAGCCCTCCGGCGACAACGAGACCGGCAAGCGGGACTCGCGCGACTTCGCCATGTGGAAGGCGGCGAAGCCGGGCGAGCCGAGCTGGGAGACCCCGTGGGGCCGCGGCCGTCCCGGCTGGCACCTGGAGTGCTCGGCGATGGCGCACAAGTACCTCGGCACCGCCTTCGACATCCACGGCGGCGGCGTCGACCTGATCTTCCCGCATCACGACAACGAGATCGCGCAGGCCAAGGCGTACGGCGACGACTTCGCCGCCTACTGGTGCCACAACGCGTGGGTCACCATGAGCGGCGAGAAGATGTCCAAGTCGCTGGGCAACTCGGTGCTGGTCTCGGAGATGGTCAAGCGCTGGCGCCCGATCGTGCTGCGCTACTACCTGGGCACGCCGCACTACCGTTCGATGATCGAGTACAGCGAGGAAGCGCTGCGCGAGGCCGAGTCCGCTTTCGCGCGGATCGAGGGCTTCGTCCAGCGCGTGGTGGAGAAGGCCGGGAGCGTGGAGCCCGCCGCCGAGGTGCCGCCGGCCTTCGCCGAGGCGATGGACGACGACCTGGGCGTCCCGCAGGCGCTCGCCATCGTGCACACCACCGTCCGCCAGGGGAATTCCGCGCTGACGGCCGACGACAAGGAGTCGGCGGTCGCGCGCCTGGCGGAGGTCCGCGCCATGCTCGGCGTGCTGGGCCTGGACCCGCTGGACGAGCAGTGGTCGGGTGGTGACACGGACCGCGGCGAGGACCTGCACGGTGTCGTCGATTCGCTGGTCCGGCTGGTCCTCGAACAGCGCCAGGCGGCCCGCGCCCGTAAGGACTACGCGACCGCCGACGCCATCCGTGACCAGCTCCAGCAGTCCGGCCTGGCCATCGAGGACACCCCCTCGGGCCCGCGCTGGTCCCTGTCCTGAACCACCGGCCCCAGGCCGTCCCCGGTACCCGGCCGATGCCGGTGGCCGGGGCCGGCCGAGGCCGTTCCCGGTGGCGCGGGGCAGCGGGCCGCCGTACCGCGCGGTGCCCTGGTGCCCGTACCGGCGGGTGCCGGTTGGCAGTACCGGCGGCCTCCGGGCGACACTTCTTGCAGACACACATCAGACAGACATCCGTACGTACGTATCCACTCCACGTCGCGAGACGTCGAGAGCAGTGAAGAGACAGGTGACCCATGGCCGGCAACAGCCAGCGCAGGAACCGCCGCACGTCCAACAAGAAGGGCATGCAGGTCGGCAGTGGCGGCCAGCGGCGCCGGGGCCTGGAGGGCAAGGGCCCGACCCCGCCCGCGTCCGCGCGCAAGGGACATGTGAAGAACCGCCTCGCCAACGCGAAGGCCAAGCAGGCGGCCAACCGGCGCCCGGCCCCGCGCCGCGGCGGCGCCAAGGGCACCTCGGAGCTGGTCGTCGGCCGTAACCCGGTCTTCGAGGCGCTGCGCGACGGTGTGCCCGCGACGACGCTGTACGTGCAGCAGTTCATCGAGAACGACGAGCGGGTGCGCGAGGCGCTCCAGCTCGCCGCCGACCGCGGCAACATCAACCTGATGGAGGCGCCGCGGCCCGAACTGGACCGGATGACCAACGGCCTCAACCACCAGGGCCTCGTCCTCCAGGTGCCGCCGTACGAGTACGCGCACCCCGAGGACCTGGCGGCCGCCGCCTTCGACGACGGCGAGGACCCGCTGATCGTCGCGCTGGACGGTGTCACCGACCCGCGCAACCTCGGTGCCGTGGTGCGGTCCGTCGCCGCGTTCGGCGGGCACGGCGTCGTCGTGCCGGAGCGCCGCGCGGCCGGCATGACGGCCGGCGCGTGGAAGACCTCCGCCGGTACGGCGGCCCGTACGCCGGTCGCCCGCGCCACGAACCTGACGCGCGCCCTGGAGGGCTACCAGAAGGCGGGCATGACCGTCGTGGGCCTCGCGGCGGACGGTGAGATGGAGCTCCAGGACCTGGAGGCGCTGGACGGCCCGGTCGTCATCGTCGTCGGCAGCGAGGGCAAGGGCCTGTCGCGGCTGGTCGGCGAGACCTGCGACGTACGCGTGCGCATCCCGATGCCCGGCGGCGCCGAGTCGCTGAACGCGGGCGTCGCGGCGGGCGTGGTGCTGTGGGAGGCGGCGCGGCGGCGCGCCTGACGTGGTGCGGACGGCGGAGCCGACGGCCCCGGGCGGCGGGCTGCGGTCCGGGTGCCTCGGCCCCGCGGCCGCGGTCCCGGACGGCTTCCCGGGGCCTTTGCCAAGGCGGTGGTCCCGGGTACGCCGGGTCGCGCTCCCGTGATCCTTTGACGGGTCTCGGACAGATCGGCGTGGTCAAGGCAGTGTCTTAAACGCGGGTCACTCGGTTAGATGAGCGTGGACACCAGAACACCCCGCACACCTACGGGGGGACGCTCGCCGGGCTTCGATGACGAGCCGGTCCTGAGCTCGGTCAAGGTGCCGTGCGATCCCGCGCAGGTCATTGTCAATCACGCCAGCTTCCGCGTGCAGCTCGCCGCGTCCGCCACAAGCGGCGCCATGGCCGACACCGCGCGCATCCCGGTGGTGCGGGAGCCGGCGGGCGGCAGGCGCCGCGCGCCCGTGGTGTGGAGCGGCCGCACCGCGCCGGGCGGCACGACCGCCGCCACCAGCCAACTCCTGCACGCCGTACGGAATTCGGGGCGGACCACCGTCACCGGCGACCCGACCGAGGAAGCCGGCACCACGACGCAGGTCCTGCCCAGAGTACGGATCGACGAGGAGGAGCCGCCCGCGACCGGCGGCGGCACCGGCGGCCCGGCCTCGACCGTGATCGGCCAGCGCGGCCCCGTGGACGCGGACACCACCCTGCTCAAGGGCGTCCGGCCGACCACCGGCGCCTACGACCACTACGACGACGAGCCCCCGTATCCGGACGAGGAGCCGGCGGCGTACGAGCGGTACGGCGGCGAACCCAAGCGGCGCTGCGGCGACGCGGTCCGGCAGCACGCCTACTACCCGGGCCGCCGGATGAACCTCGGCGTCGTCCTGCTGCCGCTCCGCGTCTTCCTCGGCCTGATCAGCGTGTACGCGGGCATGGGCAAGCTCTGCGACCCCGTCTACTTCGACGGCGGCGAGCGCGGCTCGATGGTGAAGTGGCTCCGGTCGCTCGACCCCTGGACGCTCGTGGCGCCGCTGCGCGACTTCGCGCTCTCGCATCCCGTGGGGGCCGGGCTGACCGTGGCCTTCCTCCAGGTCGTGGTCGGCGTGCTGACCATGTGCGGGCTGTGGCAGCGGGTCGCCGCCTCGTTCGGCGCGCTGCTCTCCGCGGCCCTCCTGATGACGGTCACCTGGCGCACCGTGCCGGTCTACGACGCGCCGGACATCATCTACCTCGCCGCCTGGAGCCCGCTGGTCATCGCGGGCGCGCCGGTCTACTCGGTGGACGCCCGGCTGGCGGGGGAGGCGTGGCGGCGGCTCGGCCCGCGCGTCGAGCTGTGGGACCTGCGGCGCCGGGTGCTGCGCCGCGGCGCGGTGCTGACGGCCGTGGTCGCCGGCCTGACGCTGCTGGTCGGCTCGCTGCTGGGCGGCGCCGTACGGTCCGCCTCCGTACCGTCCGTGCCCAAGCCAGGCGAGCCCGCGACGAACAACCTGCCCGGCTCGCCGCTGCCGCAGCAGTCCCGGCCCGGCGGCTCGAAGGCGCAACACGGCCCGGGGCGCCCCGGCACCAAGCCGAAACAGGCCGGCAAGCCGTCGGCCGGCGCCTCGCACAAGGCGGGTTCCCCGAAGTCGAAGAGCCCGTCGGCGTCGGCTCCCGGCGCGGCGCGCGCGACCGGCAGCGTGTCCGGCTCGGCGCAGCTGCCCGGCCGCTCCTCCAGCGGTACGCCCCCGAGGCAGTCCGCGCCGGCCAGGGTGCCGGCGACCACTCCGCAGGCCCCGTCGGCGGTCGGCGGCACCGCGGGCGGCGCCAACGGCGGCGCGAGCGACGGGGGTTCGGGCGGCTCCAGCGGCGGTTCCCGGGGGCGTGGGAGCACGTTGGGCGGGCTGCTGGGGTGATGGGGGCTCCCAGGGGCGCCGAGGCGTTCCTGGGAGCCGTGGTGCGTGACGCGGAACGCCCCCACAGCTGAGGCTGTGGGGGCGTTCCGCTGCGGGGGGGGGAGGAGGGAGCACGGGGGCAGGGTGCAGGGAGCAGCAGGGGTGGCGTCAGCCGTTCCGCGCGCCGAGTTCCTTGGCGGCCTCGGTCAGGTCCTTGGCCGTGTCGATGGCCCGCCAGTACGCGCCGTTCGGCAGCGGAAAGCCGGCCAGCCGCCGTTCGCGGGCCAGCCGGGGGAACGTGGTGCGCTCGTGGTCCCCGCGCGCGGGCAGCAGCCCGGTGAAGGCGGCGGAGAAGACGTAGACACCCGCATTGATCAGATAAGGGGAGGGCGGCGACTCGATGAAGTCGAGGACGTGGCCGAACTCGTCGGTCTCCACGGCGCCCCACGGAATGCGCGGCCTGGCCAGCGCGAGCGTGGCGTCCGCGCCGCGCTCATGGTGGAAGTCCGCCATCTCGCGCAGCGAGAAACGGGTCCAGATGTCGCCGTTGGTCGCGTACCAGGGCTCTTCCGGCCGGGGCAGCGAGGCGGCGGCGTACTTGAGACCGCCACCGCGACCGAGCGGCTCGGTCTCGACAACGGTCGTGACATTCAGGGGAAGTCGCGCCTGGGACAGCCAGTCCTGGAGCACCTCGGCGAGGTGGCCGCAGGAGACCACCGCGTCCGTGACGCCCTCCGCCGCCAGCCAGGCGAGCTGGTGGCCGATGATCGGGGTCCCGGTGCCGGGGATCTCGACCATCGGCTTGGGACGGTCGTCGGTGTACGGGCGGAGTCGCGAACCCTGGCCTCCGGCCAGGACCACGGCCTGCGTGGGGTGCGGGTACGGGGCGGCTGTCATGGTTCGCACCCTATGCGGTGCGAGCCGGGCTCACTGGACGGAGGCGACGCCGGTGGCGAACGACGTATCGCAGACCGGCCGGGACCAGGCCTGCGCGCGATGGGCGGCACCGCCGTACTTGGCGACCGCGGCGCGGCCCAGGGCACGCGCGATGGCCACGCAGTGCTTGGCCAGCGAGGGGCGCTTGGTGGTCTCCTCCTGGAGGTGGGTGAGGGCGACACCGGGGTTCTTTTCCTGGAGTTCCACCAGGAGCCGGTCGCGGAGCACGTCCTGCGGCGCCCGGGAACCGGCCTTGGTGGAGGCGTTCTCGGAGGACGCGGTCAGCATCTGCTTGTCCGTCCCCGGCGACGCCCACGGAACGCGGGTGACCGCGAGCGTCCCGGACAGGACGAGGACGACGGGAAGGACGAGGGCGAGGGTTCGGCCGATACGGCGGGCTGCGGAGTTCACGGGGCGATGGTAGCGAGTAGTGATGATTTGGCGACATTTAGTCACCGAATCGAGGGATGTTTTCGCTCGGGAATCGCTTGTGGTGTTGACGTACAGGATCGAAATGACGGGTCTGCCGGGGTATTTGTCGACATGCTGCGTACGACGGTTACGGCAGCCACCGCACACGAAGCGGCGGCGCCGGCCCCGAAGAACCGACACCGCCGCCCACACACTTCACGCGGCTACTCAGCCACCGAACCACTCAGCCACCGAGCTATCGCCCGGCTGCCTCAGTCGCCCGGCAGCCTCAGCCGCTCAAACGCCCCAGTCGCCTCAGTCTCTCAGTCGCTCAGCCGCTCACCCGTGGACGTGGAGAACACGTGCGTCTCACCCGGCCGCGGTACGACGTGCAGCTGGGCGCCCTTCTCCGGCACCTGCCGCCCGTTGACCCGTACGACCAGGTCCTTCACCTCGTCGCCCACGGTGGCCGACCCGTACACGTACCCGTCGGCGCCGAGCTCCTCGACGACGTTGACGGTGACCGCGAGGCCCGCCGGGGCGTCCGCCGCCTCCTTGGACAGCGACTTCGCCGCGCCGCCGTTCTGCTCGACGATGTCGAAGTGCTCGGGACGGACGCCGACGGTGACCGTACGGTCCCCCTTGTCGGCCGCGGCGGTCAGCGCCTCCCTGCTGACCGGCACGACACTGTTGCCGAACTTCACACCGCCGTCGGTGATCGGCACCTCGACCAGGTTCATCGCCGGCGACCCGATGAAGCCCGCGACGAAGAGGTTGCTGGGCCGGTCGTACATGTTGCGCGGCGAGTCGACCTGCTGGAGCAGCCCGTCCTTGAGGACGGCCACCCGGTCGCCCATCGTCATGGCCTCGACCTGGTCGTGGGTGACGTACACGGTGGTGATCCCGAGCCGCCGCTGCAGACCGGCGATCTGCGTACGCGTCTGTACGCGCAGCTTCGCGTCCAGGTTGGACAGCGGCTCGTCCATGAGGAATACCTGCGGCTCACGCACGATCGCGCGCCCCATGGCCACCCGCTGGCGCTGGCCACCGGAGAGCGCCTTCGGCTTGCGGCCCAGGTACTCGGTCAGGTCCAGGATCTTCGCCGCGTCCTCGACCTTCTGCCGGATCTCCGCCTTGTTGACGCCCGCGATCTTGAGCGCGAAGCCCATGTTGTCGGCGACGGTCATGTGCGGGTACAGCGCGTAGTTCTGGAACACCATGGCGATGTCCCGGTCCTTGGGCGGCAGGTGGGTGACGTCCCGGTCCCCGATCCGGATCGCGCCGTCGTTGACGTCCTCCAGCCCCGCCAGCATCCGCAGCGAGGTCGACTTCCCACATCCGGACGGCCCGACCAGGACGAGGAACTCGCCGTCCTCGATCTCGATGTCCAGCTTGTCGACGGCGGGCTTGTCGGAACCCGGGTAGATACGGGTTGCCTGGTCGTACGTGACCGTAGCCATGGTGGTGTCCCCTCACCGGCAGGAACGTGCCGGACGATCCGAGTAAAGGAGTGGTGTAGTCCACTGCTGTGGACTGACCGTGACGGTACCCGCGGCGACGCCCGGTGTCAGTAGCCCGCGGGTCACGAAATAACGCGCACAGGTAGGCTGCGTGCCTGGGTACACTTCACCAGGCACGCCTCCTTAGCTCAGCTGGCCAGAGCAACGCTCTTGTAAAGCGTAGGTCGTCGGTTCGAATCCGACAGGGGGCTCTCGGCTTGACCAGGTAAAACGCACTGAAAACGCCCCTCCGGAAGGCCTTCCGGAGGGGCGTTTGTGCTTTTTGGGGCCCGTCCGTGGACAGAACGTGGACAAGACGTTCAAGGAGTCAGGCCGGGCGGGGGCCTGCTCTCGGGGAGCTTTGCCGGGGTGGCAAGCCCGCATCAGCGGCCTTCCGGGGGCGTGGCCCGCTATGAAGCTATGCCACGGCAGGGAGTCCTGAGGGGCGAAGGGCTGCCGGGGAAGGGTGGGGGTTTCTGAGGCAAGAGCGGGCCAGGTGGGGACGGTCGTTGGGGGCCGCCGTTCTTCCCGCGCGTGCGTGTCGGCTCCATCGTGTCAGTCGGGGTGGCTGATGCCGGGGACCATGCGCTGGGCGGCGATGTCCCAGCGCCGCTGCCGCTCACGCCGTAGATAGTGACGTTGTCCGCTCTCGGCCCAGGCCTGTTGAGGCAGCCAACGAGGAGGAGCCGCCGCGTTCGTGGAGCTGGGGTGAGGGCCATCGCAGGGCAGAAGTGCCGGGCAGGTTCCAACGGCCGATCTGCACGGCTGGGGCGGTCAGATCCGCGATCGGAAAGGCCACCCTGTCCTCCGACTTGGCGCCGGCCCGCAGTGCGAAGGGGGCGGCGGGGTGATGGCGAACGGCGTCGATGGCGCGCTGCTGGGCGTGGTCTTCCCTGCTGCCGGTGACGATGACGACCTGGGCGTACTCGTTGGCGCCGTAGGTGACCAGCGGTCGGTCGGTGATGTTCAGGCCGCTGGCGAACACCAGGCCGCGGCGCCGGGTCCCGAGCCGGGGGTAGCCGAGCGGGATCCGGCGTATCGGCCGGCCGTCGGCACTCCGCCAGGTGGTGCACACGTGGTCCGGCGAGTCGGCCGCCTTCATCAGGTCATCGATCTGGTCGCCGAGGGCCGGTGTTTCCCACCAGTGCGAATGCCACGGCTCCGCGGGCGTCCCCACTGTCCCCTTCGTGCGGGGAGCGTGACCGATGCTCGGACTCTTCGGTCGCCGGACTGAAGACGTAGGCATGTGGAGCGACTGGAATTCGTTAAGTCTTGAACGAAATGTGCTCTTCGTTGGCCTCATCCGCACGTCTTGATACGCAAAGGGACTGATTAAGGGCAGAGGGTGATTGCTTGTGGTTATTTCGCAGAAACTTGCGATCATCGGCTTAATTCTTGGGGGTCCAGATACGGCAGGGAGGGTGAGCGCAACGGTGCGCTCACTCCGAGCACTTCGGAGCTTTCCGACCATTTCGGAAGGATTCGCCCGGTGAATGACCGCATGCCCGCGGATGTACTGGCAAGGGCCGGTGCAGCGCGGATGACAGTGGTCGTCTTCGACGTCCTGGCTCACCTGCTGCTGCGTCGCCGCACACACCCCGCACAGCATCACCCCTGCACCCGTCTCGCCCAAAAGCTCCAGCATCCGCCCGGCCAGGCCCGCAGCCCCATCGCGGCGCCGGGACGACAGGTGCACCTGATCGCCATCACCCTCCTGCCGCCTTGGAAGGAGGCCCGGTGACACCCACTCCGGAATACGGCCACCACCGTCAGCCACGACCACAGGCACCCACCGCAATGCCAGTGGACTTCGAGGCGCTGGTCCGCAGCCAGGGAAGGGTCTACTACGGTGCCGCCTATCGCGTGTTGCGCAACCGCGAAGATGCCGAGGAAGCCGCCGCCGATGCCTGGATGGCCATCTACAAGGCATGGCCCCGGGTACTGAGCAGCCACAACCCGTATGCCATGGCTTACAAGATCTTCAAGGACACCCTCAAAGACCGACTGCGGGCAATCATGCGCCGGCCAGTCACCGAGTGCCCCCTTGAAGACGACCAGGTCGACAGTGAAGACGCCTTCGCCTGGCTTGAGGCCCGGACCGAACTGCTGGCGGCCCTGGGAGAGCTGCAGCGTACGTCGCCGAGAGCGGCCGAGTGCGTAGTGCTGCGCTACTTCCTCAATGAGTCCTACGAGGACATTGCCTCGAAGCTGGGCATCTCGGTGAGCAATGCGCGGGTCAACGCCCATCACGGAAAGCGCCGTTTGTGCCACGGAGACAACCGAGACACCCGCTCCCACAAGGACACGCGGGACGAGGGAGGGACCCGATGAGCATCGAAGACGCCACTGGAACCGACACCACCCAGTTCAACGTTGAACGCACACCACCGAGCATCGAAGACGTCATGAACACGGAACGCAACCAAGTGCAGCGTGAACTGGATGCCTGGGACTTGGAAGCGTTCGTCGCCAAGCTAGGGCAGCGCATCGCTGTGGTACAGCAGCAGCCGAGGCGGCAGCGGCACACCAAGACACCACAGCCGCCCCGCCCCGCTCCCTCCCGCCCCACCCCCAGCCGGCCAGGGCGCGGTAACGGACCTTCGATCCTGCGTCCGCCCGTCCACAGCGAATGGGAACTGCAGCGGCTGTGTGAGGACGCCGTGACCGTCCCCGAGGTGAGGGCGCTCCTGGAGCGTTTCCTCATCGACTTCGACCCCTGCGGAGCGCGAGTCTTCGCCTGTCTTCTGTACTTGGCCGACCGAGCCGACCACGCCCTGTTCTGGTGGCGGTTTGCCTCTGGAGCCGAGGACGGCCTGGCCGCCTACTGCATGGCTCTGCACTCCAGCGCCGTCGGCGAGAAACGGCAGCTAAGTACCTGGACTCGCTACATCCGTGACCTCGCCTTCGACCCTGCACGGCACTGGCCTCAGCCGAAGAAGAACAGCACCATCACCTCGGATACCCGACGTCTGAGCAACTGCGTCCAGACCAACGTACGCGCAGCTTCCATCCCCGACTCGAGCTCCCCGGCCATCATGCTGCCGACCGCCGACCTGCCCAGAGAACTCGTGTCGTTGTAGCCGACATGAACCCGGCGCCACCCGAAGGCTCCGCACGCGGGCGTGCGGAGCCTTCGTTGGGCTGGCATCGCCGTGATGCCAGACGGTGACCGGAAAGCCTGTTTGGTCCGGGCAGTTGCCGCTTCCTGGCTCTTGCTTGCCGTCGTTTCCCACACGCTGATGACAAAAGCCGTCAGAAAGCCATCAAGTAGACATGCCTTAGTTGGTGGGTCTCTGTCGCACTCTTCGGTGCCACGCCGGCCTTCGCTCTCACGGCGACGCACATCGATGCCGCCAAGGTCGAATCCTGGAGCAGCGAGTCGCACAGAAAGCTCCACGTTTACGACACGAAGGCGGACGACCGTGCCGTCTACGGTGAGTACCTGCGCGCCGGAAGTGACGAGCACTACAACATGTGGAACAAGAGCGGTTCCGGCACGGTGGTCGTAAGCAATGGCGGCACCAAGATTCTGCAGGCACGGGCTTGTCGGCAGGAACAGTGGGCGCCCGACGAGTGTGGTGCCTACAAGGCGAACTGACGCCTTTAGGGACACAAGGATGCTGGAACGCCTTCGACGGTTCCAGCAATCCATAACGTGACGTCAGCGGCGGGTCGGCCACGGGAAGGTGGCTGGCCCGCCGCTGCGTGGAGGAGGGGACACAGTGGGCAGCAAGGTTGAGAAAGAAGACGGGATCTCGCACGAGGCATCGGCCGGGGCGGCGCTGAGCGTAGCGGGCTTGCGGTACACCATCGCAGAGCGCGTACTGCTGGACAGTGTCAGCCTGCAGGTTCAGCCGGGGGAGTCGGTAGCGATTACCGGGCCGAGTGGCAGCGGCAAGAGCACGCTGTTGTCCTGCTTACTCGGCCTCATCAAGCCCCAGGACGGCACCATCGAGATCCAGGGCAGTGACATAACCCGCATGGGCGCTCGCCAACTGGCGCGGCACCGGCGCGACACGACCGGCATGGTCTTCCAGTTCGGCGAACTGCTCCCTGAGCTCACGCCGGTGGAAAATGTAGCCTTGGCTGCCATGCTCAACGGCCTCAACCACAAAGAAGCCTACGAGCGGGCTGCAGGACTGCTGGCTGACCTCGGTGTACCGACCAACGGGACCTCTACAGACTCTCTGTCAGGCGGCGAGCGTCAACGTGCTGCTGTCGCCAGAGCCCTGATCAACCAGCCGAGATTGCTGCTCGCGGACGAACCGACCGGGGCGCTGGACGAGACCAATCGGGAAAGTGTCGCAGAGCTGCTTTTCTCCGTTCCGCGACGGTGGAACTGCGCCTTGGTCGTGGTCACCCACGACACCGCAGTTGCCGCCAGAGCAGACCACCACCTTGTCCTGCACGAGGGCCGCTTGGTCGCCCAGCCGAAGGTGGACCGATGACTGGACGTCGCCTGCGGTGGCAACTGCTGCGCATCGGCGTCGCCGCCGGACGGGGAGCCCAAAGCAGCCGCGTACGCCTCACTGCTCTGCTCTGTGCAACCCTCGTTCTCACCATTTCTCTCGGGGCCCTGGTTGCCGGATTCGCCACGTACGACGGCCGTGATCTCCGCGGCAAGGCTCGCGCCCCCCAATACGTCCAAGAAGGCTCAGGGCAGAAACCCGTCGCCCTGTGGCGCGGCCTCTTCGACACGGTCGGAAATATCCAGCATTCCATCGTTCTCGTCGAACCGTTAACCTCTGACGCGCCTCTTCCCCCGGGCCTGAGCCACTGGCCGCAACCTGGTCAAGCTGCTGTGTCACCGGGCCTGGCGGACGCCCTGGACGCGGCCGGAGACCACGACCGGTATGGAGGCACCAGCGAACGGATCGCTCCCGAAGGGTTGGCCGTCCCCCGCGAACGCCTGGCCTACGTCCGTCCAGCCCCGAACCTCGGTGAGCCCCCGTTCATGCAGCCCATCGCGGGCTTTGGCCGCGATGACGCTCCGGCCGCCGTCGGCGACAATCTCTGGATCCAGCCGCTCTCCACATTCGCGCCAGCCGTGATCGGCCTGCTGCTGGCCCCGGCTGCTGTCCTCGTGGTGATCTCCGCGCGGATCGGTTCCGCCGGTCGTGACCGGCGTACCGCCCTCCTTCAGGCGATGGGCGCCGCGGGAAGTGCGCGTGCCTGGGTCAACATCGGTGAGGCCCTGCTTCCCGTCCTGGCAGGCGCCGGACTCGGGGCGTTGGCTGTGGCCATCCCGCTCTTCGGTGACTTGCGCATCCCCGTAGTCGACTTCCGACTGGCTTCCATCGACCTGCACCGCTGGGGCTGGGCGCTGGCAGCATCCGTTGCCGCTGCGGTGGCTGCTGTGCTGGCTACGGTCGTTCTGCTGCAGCCGAAGGGAACAGCGAAGGGTGGGACGCGTCCGAAGGCAGCCAAGGGGCCCGCCACAAGGCGCATGGCCATCCTGTGCCCCATCATGCTCCTCTGGGCAGTACGGGGTACGGATCTCATCGGGAACACCTTTGCCCCGCTGTATCTGCTCATCTACACCACTGGCGTCATCGGAACCCTGGTCACGTTGCCTGCCGTCGTAGCCCTCGCGGTCGCCGCTGCAGGACGGGTTCTGGCCCGGTTGGCGCGGCGACTGGGGGCACCCGGCATGCTGGTGGCCGGCCGCTGGGCCGCCACGAGTCCCGGAACGGTGACCCGCATGGTCGCCACCGTGATCGTAGCCATCGGCCTGGTCGCCCAGATCCAGCTGTGGTCCTCCCGGCTCAGCCCCGACATGCAGGCCGCCGCCACCACCCACAGCCGGATCGGCAACCAACTCGTCACCGCCACCGGGACCTTCGACCCGTAACGAGCCGCGGAGTACGTCGAGGCGGTTGAGCGCATCTCCCCCGGCAAACCGCGGGTGGTCGGCCTGACTCCCGGCCCCGGAGGAACACCCACGCTCGTCGGCACCTGTTCAGCCTTCACCCCTCTGGGCTTGGCCTGCGATGGAAAGCAGCACACCGTACGGGCATCCGACGGCACACCCGCCTTCCAGGAACTGATGCGCTGGTACGGCCAAGGAACCGACAAAGCCACGGTACGACCGCAAGCCACCACCGTGGAAAATGGCCGCGCCCCCGCCCTTCTCATCGCTGTGTCGACCGACGGCTCCGATCTCCCCATCGAACACATCCGACACCTCGCCCACGCCAAACTGTCCGTGGCACCGGACGTAGATGTCCCCGGTGGGGAATGGCTCAAAGGCGCTGCGCCCCATGAACGCATGGCCACCTGGGTGATGTTCCTCGGCATCACCGGCGTGCTGTTCCTGGCCATCGGAGCCGCCCTGAACAACCTCTCCGATTTTCTCCGCTTCGCCTCCAATGTGGCGCCGATCAGCGTACTCACCGGCCGCCGTACGGTCTTCTACTCCGTGGCCGCCTGGACCGTTCTTGTTCCCTTCCTGATCGCCGGCGGCGTTGGTGCCCTCGCTGCCGTATGGCTGGGCACCCCCCTCACCCGTCCCGGCGGTGGCGCCGAAATGTCGTGGCCCGTGCTCGGTTCCGGTATCGCCGTCGTGGAAGCCTTGGCGGTCCTCTTCTGGCTCTGGGCCGCCTCGACATCTAGCCGCACGGCAGGCAGGTGGCGTCCGCGAGCGGACTGAACCCCGTAGCGCCTCAATTCGCAGTTACTCATCGACAAGGCATAGCGGGCACTCGCTCAAAGTGGCTGCCCGCTATGCCAGAGCCGTCCGACATGGAGTTTCATGGCGTACATACCGTCTGCGCCACCGAGAATTAGCTGCCCATGGGAGCTGAAGGTAAGGACAGTGCAGCGGTACAGCATTGACGGGATCTGCATTTGACCGCTCCGGATATTCTGAACGTACAGTTCTGCGTCGTTCCGCGCCGTGGCGCGGACAGAGCCGACGGACGTGTGGGCGGCGGCGAGAGCAGTTGCCAGGCGTAGTCCCCGTGGTCGGCAACGAAGTCCACCTCCCCGTGCGAGATCGTCAGCCACGGCAGCGCCAGCCGCGCCCACACCTCCGACTTGTAGCGCACCCGGTCCTTCTTCGCTTTCGAGGCGTGCTCGCGAGACCGGTTGGGCTGACCGATGCGCTGGTTCCACACCGGCGCCTGCTCCTCCAGGCCGGACCAGTCGTACGCCGTACTCACCGGTGAGGTCTATGACGAGCTGCCCCGCGTGGAACGAGGCCACCGTCCACGCCGGCACGTCGAAGCGTTGCGTCTGGGCGACCGCCGCGTACTTCGAGTTCAGCACGACGCGGCCCTGGTCGTCGATGACGACCGACCCCCACGGCCCGTGCACCGCCGTTATGAACGCGATGGCCTGATGGAACGGCAGGTTCTTCGACTCCTCCACCCCAATGGGCTGCCATGGAATCCAGCACCACTCGCCGATCGGCCCAGGCTCCGCGAAGACCACCGACGTCTCGGTCTCGACCCGGTTGTGAAGGAGGCTGAACTTGATCTCGCCCTGCAACCTGACCTCCTGCGGAAGGCCCATCGCCGGCGGCGTCGTCTGCACGATCGCTTTGGGGCCGCCCTTGGGTCTCTGGCGGCCGGCGACCAGCGTCCCGCCCGCATGCGAGATCACCGGCCCCACCACGCCGTGGCGACGCAGCGAAACTTGCAGACGCACGAACGATTCCTCGGACAGGTGCCGCGGCTTGTAGTCGGCCGGGCACAGCTCCTCCAGTGGGTACGCCGGGTCGAAGCGCACGTCGAGACGGTTGCTTACGGCACGTCCCCTTCGCGGGTCTGGTGCTCCTCGTTGAGGACATGCCAGCCGAAGCCCGAGTCCGAGTCGTGCGCATCGACGAGCTGCCGGTACAGCGCGTCCAGCACCTCGACCTCAGCCTGAGTGATCCGCATTCGCGTCGAGGACCACTGAAGGTAGCTCCACTGCAAATAGTCCACCGTTGCCGCAGTCCCCGGCCCGGTTCCGTCGGTCGGCAACTCGATCGGCGCCGGCAGGGCCGTGTCATCAAGGAGCTGGTCCAGCTGCGCCTGGTCGTAGCCGGTCCCCTGGAGGTCAGGCAGGTCGGAGAGGATGTCGGCGAGCAACGCCGTACTGAGCCGCTTGGCCGCCTTCAGCGTGTGGCTGTCCGCCAGATCCGCGTTCGGCCGTCCGTTCAGCGAGCCCTTGTTGACGACGATCGGCCGGTACTGGCCGTTCGCGGACAGTGACTTCGTGATCGCATCGAGATCACCGGTGCGCGGGTTGCGGGGGCAAACGGCGAGCTGATCGACGGGTACGGCCAGGTCCGCGAGCGAGGCCGGAATGCGAGAGCTGGACACGGAACTCCAGCCCCATGCCCGCATCCGAGCTAAGTGACCAGCCGCAGAGCCCAGCACAAGGCAGCTACCGATTGTGGGGCTGGGGAACTTGGGAGGGGATGTAGGGCGGGCGGGCTGGAACCTCAGTCGCAGCAGCGGTCGTCTACCTTCCCAAGACTGTTAATTGGGGGTACGCATTGGGCGTCACGCTGCCGACGGCGCTGGACGAAGCTTTAGACCTGATAGGCGTTTCATGGCCAAATGTAGACGAAGACGACTATCGCGAAATGGCCACTTCCATGCGCGAGTTCGCCGACCAAGTTGATGACGGCGCCGCAGAGGCGCATCGCGCGCTGGCGGACCTTGTCAGCGGCGCGGGCGGCTCGATGGCCATGGCGGCCTTGGAAGAGCACTGGGGAAAAGTAAACGGCAAGCACCTGAAGAACTTGGCGGAAGCTGGTCGGGTGTCAGCCACCGCCATGGATGGTGTGGCGTTGCTCATCGAAGGAGCCAAACTCGCGGCCATCGTGCAGTTGGGCATCCTAGCCGCAGAGATCATCGCAACTGCTGCGTCAGCACCGTTCACCCTGGGCTTGTCGACGCTAGGAGGGCTGGCCGCTACCCAGGTGACCCGTATCACCGTAAAGCGCATCTTCAAGGAGGTATGTGAAGAGATCGCCAGTCATGTGGTCGATGTCGCGATGGGACCCGTATACGAAGCCCTCGGCTCCATGGCGGGCGACTTGATCGTACAACTGGGCACCAACGCGATGACGGGCAAGGAGGGAATCGACCTGGGCCGTACAGCCCGCGCCGGTAAGGATGGGCTGAAAAGCGGGGCCGCACAGATGGAACTGCTGTCCGCTGGCGGTGGCGGTGGCGGTGGCGGTGGTGGCGGCGGCGGTGGCGTTGGCGATGGGGGAGGGGGATTCAGTTTTCAGCCTGGTGACTACGACCGGGCGGTAGGGGGACTGGAGCGAGGGGGCGCCACCCTTGGCGATGGTGGGCGAGGCCGGATTGACCGGGCGCGAGCCCACCAAGGGCGCACGCGGCGAGGAGACCCCATCGCTAACGCGGCGAATGCCGCGCTTGACCGGGTGACGGACGGGATCCGGGACGCCACGGGCACAGCTGCCAAGCACCTGCGGAAGCAGATGACCGATGGCCTGCGGCAGATGAAACGTAACCACCTCGACAATGATGCCGGGCTGGCTCGCCACTTTGACAGCATCAACAAGGGCAAGAAACCTACTAGCAGGGGCCCGCAACCGGGCACGACTCCGCCCGTCAACACGGAGTTGCAGAAGCTGAATCGGAGCACACGCCCAAAGCTGCGCAAAAAGACACAGTTCGCTGTATTTCGGGATGCGAAGCGGGCGGGTAACGGTGAGGATTTCGTATGCCCCAACTCGGGCAAGATTATTAAGTGTGAGCGGGATGCTGCGGGCAACGCGATTAAATACAATGAGAGAGGGCGGCGCGTTACGGATGGGAGTGGTTTTACTCGCCCTGCCCCCAACCCTCCGAGCAGTTCGGGGCATCCGCAGAATTTTCACTTCGGGCATGTGCCTGACAGTGAGTACCGTCGCCTGAAGGATATAGTTGCAGATCACCCAGGTCAGTTCAAGTGGAAAGAAGTGCTGAACGAATACAATGACCCCAAGCATTATCAAGTTGAGGATCCGTCGACGAACGTCGGTCATGGGTCGGAGTCCACGGCCCCGGGGTACGGGCACTACGGCAAGAACATGCTGAACGACCCGAATTTCGGAAACCCGGGGGGAAATTCCAGCCCACCGAACGGGTCTGGTCACACCTCCAGCGGTCGAAGTGGCCGCCATAATAGAACTAACCCCTTCGGCTGAATCATTGCGAACTTGGAGGACATTGTATGAGCACGCCTGAGCCGTACGCCGGTTTCATCGATCACATCGAAGGATTTCTGGGCAAGGTTTATGACGCCGAGCCGCCCGTGATCGAGGGGGAGAACCGCGGCTTCGCCCTCTTCTTCTGCAAGACGCCCGCAGAAGACCTAGTGTCCGTAGTGACTAACGGCATTCGCTTCCAAAAGATCACCACCATCATGCCGATTGAACTAGCTTGTACGGTCCTTCCGGAACAGCGTGCCTACGCCCGCGCGCTCGTCACCCTCACAGCCAACCTCGTGATCAGGGTGGGAGAGGCCGTGCAACTCGACCAAGTGATTCCGGCCCCAGAGCCGTTCTGGGAGGACCTCGACATGGCGGGTGTCATGATCGTGAACCACCCTTACATCGAGGACGGTTTCGAATCGGTCCTGAACGCTGAAGGCCGCACCGAAATGCAGATCCTCACCGTGGTCCCGGTGACTGCAGCAGAGATTGCGTATGTCAACGAGCATGACGCTGACGCTCTGTACGAGATCTGGGAAGAGGAGGAAACCGATCTGCTGGACGTCACACGGGCGTCTGCGGTCTGATCCTGTCTGCCCGCGGCTCCGCTGTTTCCTGGCTGTCTGCCAGTTACGCGACCCAAATGTATAGCCGTGCGACATTGGTCACTCGGTTGATGGGTGTCTGGCCTTGGAGTGCGGTGTGGCATCGGTGGTGGTTGTAGGTGTACAGGAAGCCTGCCAGGGCTGTGGTGCTCTCAGGACCTGGGTGAACTGCTTGGCTTTGTAGTAGGAGCCGTCGTCGGTCAGGACCCGCTGGACGGTGATGCCGTGGGCCGCGAAGAAGGCGTGGGCGCGGCGCCAGATGGTGATGGCGGTGTACTGACGTTCGTCGGGCCGGGTGGTCGTCGACGGCGGAGTGGATGCCCTGTAGCCGATCACCGGTTTGCAGCTCTTGCGCTGGTCGGTGGTGCCTTGGCGGTTGCGGTCACAAGCCGTCCTGCCGACGGTTCACCAGCCGCCGCCGTCGGGGATGTTGCCGAACTTCTTGATGTCGACGTGGACCAGCTCACCGGGCCGGTCGAGCCGGACCAGGCGGTTCATGCCGTGGCGGGCCAGGAAGCGGTGCACGGTGAAGGCGGGCAGGCCGAGGACCGGTGCGATGCGGGCCGGCCCCGCTTGCCGGCCTGGCGCAGTGCACAGACCCGCTCTTCGCTCTGCTCCCCGGTGCGGTACGGGGTGGTGTGCGGCCGGCTGGGGCGGTCGCACAGGCCCGGGTCGCCTTCCGCCCGCCAGCGGCAATCCACTTGTGGGCCGTCGGTCGCGAGGTGCCCATCTCGGCGGCGACGTGGGCCACCGGCCGCCCGGAGCGAACCCGTAGGACCAGCAGCCGCATGCCGATGACGGCCAGCCTGGCATTACGCGGGCATTACGGTGGGACACGAAGTCCTCCGTTGTGCGGTGCAGCCTAGGCACCTCCACCACACCGGAGGTCTTCGCCGTGATCGAACCGAGTGGATTGTCAACAACCCTCGTGATCAATGCACCTAGGACTTGCGCTTCTGTACGTGCTGATTGGTGTGAGCGCCCCCGATACACGATGGCCCGTCACGGCCACTTGCATCCACATATGTAGCGGGCCCGCTCGCCCAGTTGGCGTTCCTTCGGGTGCTGGGAGTACCGCTGATCGCGCTGGGGGCTGGCTGTTGCTGCTGCACTTGGGCTGACATGGTCCGGATGTGCGACATCCCGTGAGTCGCTGAGTCGCTCTGAGTACGGCTACTCAGACAGCTGAGGACAATTATCCTGGTCAGGCCATGTCGGAGCCGGGTGGGATGGCGGTATGCCATCGAAGTCCCCGAGTACGCCCGAGCCGCAGCCGCAGCCGCAGTCGACAGCGCCGGACGCGGCCCGCCCACTGCACCTGTGGCGGTGGGCCCTGGTCGTGATCGGTGTAGGGCTGGTCTGGTGGGGGCTGTTCGCGGTCGATGCCTTTCTGACGGCCCAGGCCGGCGGCCCGGTACGCACTGCGACTGTCTACCAGCACCGCGACGCCCAGACACGCCGGACGGGCGCCGATGTCGTCAAGCAGCTGACGCGGGCCGAGAGCGTGGGTAGCGCCGAGACGAAGGGCAGCACGAGTTGCGTCGACGACTTCGGTGTCGACGACCTCGGGGAGACGCGCGATGAGCCCACCTATGTCTGGCGCCTGTCCTACCGCTCGCAGAATGATTACCTGGCGGAGATCAAGCGGCTGCGCGCGGAGTGGAAGGCGCTCGGCTGGCAGGTTACGGGCGCGGACCCCGATGCCAACCCGAAGGTGGTCGGCGTCGATGCCGTCACCGACGACGGCATCGACGTCGGCCTCACGCTCGACCCCTACACCTCGGAGCCGGTGCTCACCTCGCACAGTGGCTGCATGCGGCACCGCATCGGTGACTGACCGCCCAATGCCGGCGCTGTCGGTCGTCGCGGTGCTGCCACCGGGGAGGCCGCGGCGGGCTGGCAGGGCCGGGTTACTGTGACGGGGGCGTTGAAGTCGTTCGAAGCCGAGCGCGTGTGGCAGCAGTCCACGGGTAAAGGTGTCAAAGTCGCAGTCATCGACGGCGCCATCCAGCTCGACCACCCGGACTTGAAGAACAACATCTTGCCGGGCAAGAGCTTCGTCAACGGCGGCCTCGACCACGCCAGTGATCACGGGACGGCGATGGCGTCCCTGATCGCGGGGCACGGTCACGGCCCCGGGAACGCGGACGGGATCAAGGGCCTGGCGCCCGACGCCAAGATCATTCCCGTGTCGTTTCCCTCGCACGACGAAGGAGATGTCGGCGGCTTCAGCAGCGTCCGGCTCGGCGAGGCAATCCGCTACGCCGTCAATGCGGGCGCCAAGGTCATCAACATCTCCCTCGGTTCGGACGTGGAGGACTTCGACCGAGCCCAGATCGCCTACGCGTTCAAGAAGGACGTCCTGGTGGTGGTGTCCACCGGCAACGAGGGCGGGCGGCTGACCGGCCTGGCCGCCTCGCCGGGCATCCTCGCGGTGGGAGCCGTACAGCAGGACGGGAAAGTTTGGGCTGATTCCAACTTCGGCCCCCAGACGATGCTCACCGCACCCGGGGTCCACATCAGATCGGCCGGCTCGTACAAGCCGTACCGGCAGGCATCGGGAACCTCCGACTCCGCCGCCTACGTCTCCGGCGCCGCCGCCCTGCTGCGCTCGAAGTACCCCGAGCTGACCGCCGGGCAGATCGCCAACCGACTGGTGAAGACCGCTGGAATGGCTCCGGGGATGGAAGGGACTCACCTGCCCGACCCGCACTACGGCTACGGGTTCATCCGCCCGCTGCGGGCCCTGAAGGACGACATCCCGGCCGGGTCCAAGAACGGCCCCCTGAAGGTGCCCGATGACCCCTACGCGGACGTGGACACCAGCGAACCGCCGCCGCCGACCGGGAAGAAGACGTTTCTGAGTGATCTGAGCATGGCCACCGTCGGCGGCATCGCACTGGGCGGCCTGGCCGTCCTGGTTCTCGTCATCGTCCTGGTCGTCCGCAAGAGCAACCGCCGCAACGGCCCGCCCCCGCCTCCCGGCGGCCCGGGCGGTTACGGCGCACCCGGCACCTGGGCGCCGCCGCAGCCGGGCCCGTACCAGCCGCAGCCGGGCCCGTACCAACAGCATCCCGGCGCGGGCGGCTTCCCTCCGCCCCCGCCCCCCAACCGTCCCGCGGGCCCGTAACGCCGACGGCCCGCCGCGACTACGAGAACGACGTTGGTGCGGTGTCGTGGTGGCGACGGGACTCTTTGCCGGGGTGGGGCGGGTGGGTTGGGTTTACGGAGCCTGGTCCGCCGGCTCCTGTGTTGGGGTGTTGTCGAGGTGGGACAGCATTGTTCGTAGGTTGGCGATCTCGGTGGACAGTTGTGCGCCCGATCCTCGTGCCTTCGCCTGGTCGAGGGCGGTGCGGGCCTCGTCATAGCGTCCGCTCGCGAGTGCCAGCAAGCCGTACAGCTCGTGCAGGCGTCCTGCGTCCCGGGGTGTGGACCTGCCGTCTCTCGCTGAAGCGGCAGCTGCCGAATCCGCGAGTTGTGAGAGACGGCTCAGCGTCTGGCTGGCGGCTACTACCGTTTCGAAGTACGTGGCCTCGACATGCCGGTCGACACTACGGAGCAGTCCCGCGAAGTGGCTGATCTCGTTGGCACCGCCGAAGCGAAGGGCGAGCTCACAGAGCAGAGCCCAACTGTCCTGCAGCCGCTCTGCGACGTAGTCCGAAGCTCCGGGCGGGCAATGCGTCAGGGATTCTGAAAGCAGGTCGAACAGTTCGCGTGCGCGGGTCGGAGTGAGGGTTTCGACCAGCTGTTCACGAGCGTGGTAATAGGTCCACTTGGAGTTGTGGGGTTCGTCATTGCGGCACAGTTCGAGGAGATCATTGTGCCGTTGCAGCTTCTTCTTGGCCTCGATGACTTCTGGTTGGTAGCCATGATGTGTGAAGCGGACAGAGACGCGGGCTGTTAGGGGGCAGTTTCCCTCTTGGTCGTAGGGACGCTCGTGGATCCGGCCCTTATAGCGAAGAGATGTTCTCGATCGAAGAGCTCGTGGCAGGTCGGTGTAAATCCCGCCTTGGTCGTCGACATCTGCGATCTCTGGACAGACCGCCAGGTCGACGTCGGGCAGCACGAGGTCCAGCACCGTCAGGCAACGCCGGAGTGCCCCGACGGACGCAGGCGCCAACTCCTCGTCGGCGTCGACCATGACGATCCAGCCGTCCGTCACGTGGTCGAAGGCCAGGTTTCGCTGTCTCGCGAAGTCCTTTTGCCACGGGCTTTCGATCACGCGCGTGGGAATGCCCGACTGCCGCACTACTTGCAGGGTGCTGTCCCGCGATCCTGAGTCGATGACGAGTACCTCGTCGACGTCGGCAGCCAGGGCGTTGATGCACTGGCCTACTCTTTCTTCCTCGTCGCAGGTAAGTATCACCGCGGTGATGCGGGGCGACGGCATCGTTGAGGAAGAAAAGGGTGGGAAGCCGGCGGCGGGTACGTCAGCCAGGTGGGGGGAGACGTCGTAGACGAGGCGCAGGTCCTCGTCCCAAGAAGTCGTTGCGGTGTCACGCCCATGTGCCGCGACCACTACTTCACCGAAGCGCATTGCCGACGCCCTCCATGACCTTCTGATTCTGGGCGGAGCCGCCCCCGATGTGGACGATGTGGTCGAAGGTGAGGTCGGCAGCATCTGTATGGGACACCACTACCTTCGAAGCGGGAAGTGATGCGATATTGCTCCAGATCCTGTGCACAGTTCCGCGGTCGATGCCGCTGAATGCTTCGTCAAGCAGGTAGACGTCCGGAGCGTGCAGCACTGCCCTGGCCAATGCCAGGCGTTGCAGCTGTCCGCGGGAGAGGCCGCTTCCGTCCTCTCGCACTCCCCAGGACAGACCGCCCGGTAGATCGCGCATGACCTCGTCGAAGCACGCGATTCTGCATGCGAGTTCGATCTCTTCGTCCGCTGCCGGCCTGCCCAGGGTCAGGTTCTCCCTGAGTGTGGCGGTGATCAGCAGCGGGTTGTCGCTGAGGTAGAGGACGCGGTCCCTGAGTTCGTTCTCCCGTAGCTGCCTGCTGTCCCGTCCGTTGACCGTGACGGTCCCGTGGTATTCGGAGAAGAAGCCTGCGATGGCCTTCAGGGCTGTGCTTTTTCCCTGGCCGTTGGCGCCGACAATCAGCGTCGTGGAAGCCGGTTCGATGGAGAGCTGGAGTTCCTGCACCGCCGGACGCGTGGCGGACGGGTAAGTGACACTCAAGCCACCCACCTCGATGTGCGTGGGCTCGGCGTCGAGAGGAGTTGCCGGGGACGCCA
The DNA here is from genome assembly GCF_044332485.1 of Streptomyces sp. NPDC017056. Classification (NCBI taxonomy): domain Bacteria; kingdom Bacillati; phylum Actinomycetota; class Actinomycetes; order Kitasatosporales; family Streptomycetaceae; genus Streptomyces; species Streptomyces sp. NPDC017056. The sequence goes on from NZ_JBIRPD010000007.1 coordinate 107,434, forward strand.
ATTCGGCCGGCGTCAGGCGGGGGTCCTCGTTCTGATTGATGATCTCGCGGTAACGGCCCACGGCGGCGAAGAGGCGCTGGAGCGTCACTTGGAGAGCCGCGATCGAGTTCGCAGACGACAGGAAGTAGCCGGCCAGCGAGACCGAAGCGAAGATCTGGCCGACTGTCAGCACCCCGGAGAGGGCGAGCCTGAGGCATACCCACGTGGTGAGCACCGTGGTGAGACCGAGGTTGACGGTCATCACCACGGAGCCCAGGTTGCCGAGCCTGCCCAAGCGGGTCTCGGCGGAGATTCTGCGTTCCAGGCGTTCCCGGATCCGGTCCAGAGCGAAATCCCGCTTGGCGTAGGAAACCACTTGCTCGTAGTGGTGTACGAGGTTGAAAAGCTCCGCTTTGAGCGTCGCATCCCGCTGCAGAGCTTCCTCGGAAGCGGTCCTGATGGGCGAGAACAGCAGCCGCGAGGTGAGAACGTTCACCGCTGCGGACAAGAGGAGAACGGCAAGTATGTACTTGTTGGTCAGGGTCAGGTACGCGCCCACCCCCAGTACCACCCCGACGTCCATCGAAGCCTGGACCGTGGAGGTGGAAACGAGCGTCTGGATCTCCTGTACGTCGTCGAGACGACTCACCAGGTCGCCGACTCGCCGGTTGTTGTGGAACGCCGTCGGCAACCGCAACAACTTGCGAACGTAGGTCTCGGAAAGTTGGCGCTGCAGAGCCTGGCCGAGAGAGACCGCCAGTCGGCCGCGCGTGTACTGAGCGACTCCGACCAGGACAAGGATTCCGGCAACTGTGGCCGTCAGCAGGTTGATCGACTGCATCGAAGCCTCGTGCACGACACGGTCGACCGCTACTTGAAGGAAGATGCTGGTCAGCAGCGAAGCTCCGGAGACCAGCGCGGTGAGGGCAAGAATGGCGGCCAGCACAGGCCAGCGGCTGCGGACCAGCGGCCATACGATTCGCTGCGAGCGGAGTTCGTTGAACCTGCTGCGCAGACTCGGCCCGGCCGTCGGCGTATCCGTGACGAGCACGTGTCCGGTGAATATCTCTGCCAAGGCGTCCGCACTCATTTTTGTGGGCGCCGACAGCAGCGGGTCACTTATCGCGAAGTGCCCATTGCGTTCGGCATGCACCACCACAAAATGCGGTTGGCTCATGACCTGCACTCGTACGATGGCAGGCCCGGCCGTATTCACGGCCTGGGCGAGTTGCCCGATGTCCAGCCGAAGAAGCTCGGAGTCGATGCCGTAGTCCGCCAAGACGTGTTGCAGGCGCAGCAAAGAGGAGCCCCGACGGCCCAGGCCAACCGACTCGCTGAGGACTGCCACGTCGACCAGTTTGCCGTGGCGCCTGAGGACCGTTCTGACGCACGCCGGTCCGCAGTCCGTATCGCCCGTTTGGCTCGTATGAAATCGCCGGAACTTCTTCATTTGCTTACCTTTTCGCCCACAGGTTCGGCCCTGGCTTCCGGAGAAGCCAGGGCCGAATCAGAAAGTGCTAGCGGCAGAACTGGTTGTACATCTTCAGGTAGTCCGTGGGGGTGCCGCCGCACGAAATAACCACGCTGGTGAAGCTCAGCGCGTAGAGCTCGGCGCACTGGGCCTTGCTCAGGCGACGGCCTTCACCGTCTGCCTGCTGACCCTCGACCTCGCTGAGCGCGGGAAAGTTCATGGCACGCAGCTGGGAAAGACTCATTGTCTCTTAGCCCCTTCCGAAGCAGTAAGAATTTCTGAATGAGATGATCATCCCCTCTGGTCGGAGGGCGCTGCAATCCGTCATGTGGTGGCCACACCCGCCGTTCGGCGGGGTTGCTGCCCGGCAAGGGAAGGCTTATGCGTACGCCAGTTTTGCCGTGGGCGCCGGCACTGGCCGTTGTGTGCGCACGGGGCCGGCCGCTTGAAGTACGTCGCGGTCGGGCGACCAGGCGGTGATACCTGCCCGATCCGCTATGACCGCCGCTTGTACCCGGTTGAGGTTGCCGAGTTTGGCAAGCAGTGCACTGACGTGATCCTTGGCGGTACTCGGCGCCACACCCATGCGACGCGCTATCTGCATATTGGTCAGTCCGCTGCCCAGGAGGGACAGCGCATAACGCTCCCGGGGCGACAAAGTTCCCACCATCGCGGCTGCCTCATTGGTTCGGCAGCGGGCGAGATAACCATTGATGACGGCAGCTGCGACAGGTGATGCCAGGGGGCGTCGCCCTGCGGTGAGACTCCGGATGTCGTGGACCAGTTGTTCCGGGGCGGTGTCTTTCAAGAGATAACCCGTTGCACCGATGAAGAGGGCGAGAGACACGTCCTCCTCTTTGCGGGATTTCGTGAGCACGATGATTTTTGGGGAGTGTGTGACCGATGCAATTTGGCGCAGCACGGTCATGCCGTCAAGTTCCTGCATCTCAATGTCCAAGAGAACGACATCGGGGCGATGTGCCGCCACAGTCGCGCAAGCTTCGGGCCCCGCGCATGTTTCCACGACGTCTATGCCATCGGATGCGTCCAAGAAGTTCTGGAGACTCAGTCGCATCAGTGGCTCGTCATCGACGATGAGAACCCGCAAGGAATCTGGACATGCCTGACCTCTGGCACCCGTCATGATTTTCTCCCCGTGTCAGCTTTGCTAAGGTCTCTGTCATTTTAGGCGGGGAGCAGGGTAAGCGATTCACCAAATGTCCGGTTGAAAGTTCTATTAAAGTTCTGGTCAATTCAGTGCACCCCGCCGATCGGCGGGGGTGCCCGCCAGTCGGCGGGGACTTCTCGACGCTTCACCCCTGTAGGGTTTTCGGTACCCGTCGAAGCCCTCAGTGCCATGCGCTGGGCAATCAGGAGGAGGCCAAACATGGTTATGGGTCCGGGACTTGCCGGCATGCCCATGGATGAGTGGAAGATCCGGACGGCCGGCGGCAAGGAGTACGTCTTCGACAGCGAGGACGAAGCGCGGGCGGCCCTGCCGGATTACGGCGAAGGAAGCACGCTGTGGAAGCGGCGGGCCTATCGGGGGATAGCGAACACCACCGTGTCGTCGACAGGGTGGATTGACGTGACGTGAGCTGACCAAACGGTCGCTACTTTGCCAAGTTCGTAGTTGCGTATGCGGTAGGGGCCCTTGCAAAGGGCTCGCCGCATCGATTCGCGCCGACCTGCGCTGGTCTGCCCCTACTCGCGTCGGTCTGCCCTGGCCCGCGCCGACTTGCATCGACGTGAGAGAAGGTTGGTTCTCTCCTCTGCGGTTGGCCGGCGGGCCCCTCAGCCCCTCTGTTTCCGCCTCGGTGACCCGTGTGCAGCCAGCCGACCCGGTGATGTCGGGAGGTGTCGAGAGGCGGCGTTTTACTCCTCGCGCTTTGCGCCTGCGCGCCAGCTCTGCTGAACCAGCACTTTCCATGGCGGCCGTATCGAGAGCAGTCCATCGGTACGGCCGCTTTGGCGATCTGGCGATCTGGCGTGGTGGCGGGGGCGGCCAGCTAGTAGCAGGGCGATTTTCGGCCTGCCATGCGGAAGCTCGCTTCTCACTGTGCGTAGTTGAGCCGCGCTGCTTGGGTCAGGCCTTGAGGTGAGTGATTACCAACACCGGGCGTTCTTGTTATGGCGCAACGCCGCTGGCCAAGGCGCTAGTTCGGGAATGAAGCGCGCTCTCCGCTCTGGTCTTGGCATGTGCAGGCCTTCGTGTATGGTTTCGCTCGCTGTCACCCAGGGTGTTTCTTTGGTCAGCGGTTGAGTCGGTGGTTGAACGCTGCCGCGCCCCGGGACGCAGTGCCCCACCCCTCACGGCGGTGCCCGCGTGCACCGGACCCGGTCGTGCCGGATCCGGGCCGTAAGCGCCGCAGAAAGGTTTGCGCATGTCCCGAAAGCGGGTCCTGAGACCTGTCCCTCTGGCCGCGCTGGCAGGCGTAGGTGCCTGTCTGGCAGTCGTCGTCGTGCCGTCCGCGTTCGCCGGCCCGACAACCCCGGCCGGCCCGAGCGCACCGAACGGCACGTGCACGATCCGCACCGCGGAGAAGCACTCCGAGGCGCCTCCGAGCTGCCTGGGCGTCACCGCTTCGCTCGACCACCTGCCCGCCGTCGGCGAGCAGGCCACGCTCACCGTGGACGTCAAGGCCCAGGCCGACGTCAAGAACGCCGGGCTGTCCGTCCAACTGCCGCCCGCGCTCCGAATAGCCGGCAAGGACGCCGGCCTCGCCGCGCCCACGACGGACACCTTCGGCCAGCGCACCAGCCAGAAGCTCGCCCTCACCCCCGGCACCCGCAGCGTCAAGGTCAAGGTCGAGGCCGTCGCCGCCGGGCCCGCCCAGATCCAGGCGGACATCAGCGACATCGACCATCCCGACCCGCGCCGCGCCGGACACGACTCGGTGGAACTCACCGTCGGCACGTCCAAGGGCTCCTCCGACGAGGGTGTCTCGGTCTCCAAGGGTCGCGCCACCCGGGTCAACGGCCCAGGGCCCGGCCAGCGCCAGGCTCGCCCGGTGAACCCCAAGACCCCGGCCCCGGTCCGCGCCTCGGCTGCCTCGGCCGCGGCCTCCCCGCGCGCTGCTGCCCCGGCCGCGAGCGCCCAGACCTGCGTCGGCGGCACCTTCCGTAACCGCTTCCAGTCATCCGAGGGCGGCAGTTGGAATGGCAAGGCCAACCGGGACGAGCCGGTCAGCAACGCCAACATCATCCTGTGGGGCAAGCCGACCGCCAACGGAGCCACGCAGAAGCTCGCCACGGGGATGACCGGCAACGGCACGGGCAAGTTCAACCTCTGCTACACCCCGCGTACCTCCAGCACCTCCGTGGCCTGGGTGGAGTTCCAGTCGCAGGCCGGCCGGATGTGGTCGGTGGTCGACGCCAACGGCGGTCTCTACGCCACCACGTCGTACGCACTGAACAACATCTCGGGCAGCACCAGCCTGGGCAACGTGTACGCCAACCAGGGGCAGAGCCGCGCCTGGCACAGCTTCGACACCCTCAACAAGCTGTGGTGGAACCGTGGTTCCACGACCAACTGCTGGGCGTCCAGCCAGCAGGACGGTTACTGCACCCCGATCACCGTCCAGTGGTACCCCGGCTCGACCGACGGCACGTACTGGACCACCAGTGACGACAAGATCCACCTCGCGGACAACGACCCCGACGCGGAACACACCACCGTCCACGAGGCGGGCCACGCCCTCATGGGCAAGCTCTACAGGGGCTGGTGGCCGCGGGTGAGCAACTGCTCGCCCCACTACGTCGACCGCACCTCCTCCACCAGCTGCGGCTGGACCGAAGGCTTCGCCGACGCGGTGGCGTTCCACACCTTCAACGACACCACCTACTACTGGGGCAACGGCGCTTCCCTGAACCTCGCCAACGACCGCTCCACGAGGAACATCGACCCGGGTGACGCCTGCGAGGCGCGCGTCGCCACCGCGCTGGTCGACCTGTGGTCCCAGGTCGACGGTGGCTGGATGAAGAGCAACGCCATGATGGCCCGGAACCCGCAGTCCAGCTTCCGTGAGTACTTCGTCACCGACCGGCCCGCCTACGGCCTGGACAACGGCGCGAGGGCGCAGAGCATTCTCTACAAGCACACCATCCAGTACTGATCGGGTCTGACCAGTACTGATCAGGCTGGCTGTTTTCAGCTGCGCATTCCCATGGACCGGGCCGACTGGCGGCCCGGTCCATGGGCGTTGTGGCTGGAGCGCACTGGCGCCTGTCACCTGGGCCCTGTCATTGGCCGGGTGTCCTGTTGGCTATTCGTTTTCGATGCCGGGTCTTCCCCCCGTGGAGATCTGGTATCGAATGCGAGTACGTCTCTGCCGTCTCAGAGAACCGGGCGCCCGACCGGCTATGTCATGACAGGGCCGTAGAACCGTGGACTTCTAGAGAGGATAGGTACCTGCTCCTTTCCGGGAACGCGGGTAGGGCTGGTCCGGTGAGGGCGGCCGCGCTCAGTGACGCGGTCGTCAGATGTGCCGGCGGAAGCCCGGCGTAGTCGTAGGCGCAGGAATGCAGCGGGTCGGAGTCGGTCGGCTCCATGACGCAATTGCCGTCCCGGTCGTCCGCTTCCAACTGCTCCTCGACACGGTCGAGAAGCGCCTCCCAACGCGTGGGACCGATCCCGCCGTGTAGTGCCCGAGCAGCCTTTCGGCTGTCCTCCGCCGCGCGGCGGAGTAGATCGAAAGTGTCGTACATCCGGCCAGCCTCTCCTGGGGTAGGGGCGCATGGGCGCTCTATGCGAACCCCCGCATACAGCGCTGTTTGCTTTGTTTCTGTGCGGGTCGCTAGGACCCAACCTGGGCTCACGGGAGCGAGTCTGTGCGCAGGCTCTCTCCCGTGAGCCCGAGTAGCGGCACTAGCTCGTCACGTCGCCCAGCACCTCGTCGTGGATCGTGTCCTTGTAGGGCTCCAGCTCCTCGCGCACCCGCTTGTAGCGCCGGGCCACCGTGTGCCGGTCGATGCCGAGAGAGCGGGCGATCTCTCCCTGCTTGAGCCCCTCGACGATCGCGAGCCGGGCGACCGGGTAGAGGGTCTCGGGGAGCTTGGCGGCGAGGAACCGCTCGATGGACGCGAGGCAGTCGTCGCGGATGTGCGCCCCCTCGTCGGGCTCGACCGAGATTTCCGGTACCTCGCCCACCAGGGACAACAGGTCCCGGTCGTTGCTCCGCGCCGCGTCGGCGATGACGTCGCGCATCACCTTGCGGGCGAACGCGCGCCCGCCGTCCTGCCGGTCCATCACGAAGTCGTCCCTCGACCAGGCGCGGACGAGTTGGTACACGCAGGTCTGCACCAGGTCCTCCATCGCGTAGCCCATGCCTGCCTGGAGCACCAGGCCCTCCAGGAACGGTGCGAGACGCCCGAGTTCCGCGACCTGCTCCTTGGTCAGGCGGCGCCGGCTCGGCTCTGATTCGGGCGCGGTACGAGCCGCGGGGATCAGGCTGTGCTGCCTGTTCGGCAGGTCGTGCGGGTCCGTAGGCCCTCGAACTTCGGGGGCATTGCGCATAGGGACCAGTCCTTCCCGTGTCTCGGTCAACTCGACGCTTGACGATGCACAGTTCGCGCTTTTCACCCAGTTATGCCGCCGAGGGCGGCCCGCATGGTGCGCCTGGGGGCCGTAACTTTGGGTGAGGTGGTGGGGTGAAGTTGTTCACGGGGGCGCGCGCAGAGCCTGCCGCGAGCCCCTCCGGAAGCTCGGGGGGGCAGGTCGGCCGGGGCGGTCAGCTGAGGGTCTGGTGGATGAACAGTGCTACCGCGACTCCCACCAGAAGGGCGGCTCCGAGTAGCGGGTTGAGGAAGGCCAGGTAGGTGACCAGCCCCGCGATGATGAAGATCAGCAGAGCGCGGTGGAGTTTCTGGACGGGGTCCATGCGGTGATCTCCTGAGGTGACGGCCGGCTGCGGGGTGCGGTGACATGGCCGGCCGGGTGCCGGATGCCGCTTCGCCGGTTCACCAGAAGAAGCCGGTGGGGAGGGGGCGAGGGGCGCAGGGGTCGGGCGTGGCCGAAGTCACCCTGCGCGCTGCACCCGCTTGGGCGCCGGGATGCGGGCGATCAGTGACTGATCATCAAGGGTTGGCGTGGGCGGCGTGGGCGGCGTGGGCGGAGCGTCCGCGGGTGTGCGGCGTCTGAGGGCCGGCGGTCTCCTGGAGGCCGGGCGGCGCGTACGGGAGTGGCCCGTTCGATGCGGTGATACGTACGCGTATCGGCGTAAGTTCGCGGCATGGTGACTTCGATGGCGCGTGAGGACTACGAGCGGCGGATGGCGCGGGCGGTCCGGGCGGCGGAGGACGCGGGGCTGGCCGGGCTGATCGTGACGCCGGGGCCGGCGATGGGGTGGCTGTGCGGGTACGCCCCGCCACGTTCCAGGGGGCTGTTGACCATGCTGGTCGTCCCTGTGGGAGGGCGGCCGAAGTTGCTGGTGCCCGCGGAGGACAAGGCCGTCGCGGAGCGGGCCGCCGCTGCGGGTGCGCTGGAGTTGAGCGCGTGGGCGGAGGGCGCGGACCCGTACGGCGTGGTGGTGAAGTGGCTGTCGCAGCAGGGGCGTTACGGGGTCTCCGACATGACGTGGGCGCGTGACCTGCTGGCTTTGCAGCGGGCCGCGCCGGGAACCTCGTACATCGCGCTGACGGAGGCGCTGCCGATGCTGCGTGCGGTCAAGGACGCCTTCGAGGTGGAGCGGTTGTCGGAAGCCGCCGCGGCCTCCGACGCCACGTACGAGGCGGCCCTCGGGCTGCGCTTCGCCGGGCGGCGGGAGCGCGAGGTGGCGGCCGACGTGGCACGGCTGCTCACCGAGGGCGGGCACGACGTGGTCGCCTTCACGGTCGTCGGGTCGGGGCCCGAGGGGGCCGATCCGGGGCACGAGGCGGGCGAGCGGGTGATCGCGGACGGGGACATGGTCGTACTCCACGTCGCCGGCCTGAAGGACGGCTACTGCTCGAACACCGCGCGGACCGTGCACGTGGGACCGCCGTCGGCCGAGGAGCGCAAGGTGCACGACCTCGTACGGGAGGCGCAGCAGGCGGCCTTCGAGGCGGTACGGCCGGGGGCGGCTTGCCAGGAGATCGACCGGGCGGCCCGGAGGGTCATCAAGGCGGCGGGCTATGGGGAGTACTTCACTCACCGTACGGGGCACGGGGTCGGTGCCGTTCCACACGAGCCGCCGTACCTGGTGGAGGGCGAACAGCTGCCGCTGGCGCCGGGGATGTGCTTCTCGATCGAGCCGGGGATCTACCTTCCGGGTCGGTTCGGGGCGCGGGTCGGGGACACCGTGACGTGTACGGAGACCGGCGGGCGCTGGTTGAACGGCAGTGATCGGGCGATGGCGGTGGTGGAGTGAAGTGGGGTGGCTGGGTGCGGGTGGGGGGCGCTTAGGGGCGCGGAGGGCGCGTGCGGCAGCCCGGCCCGCCAGGGGTGACGGGCCGGGCTGCCGTACGCGCGTCGGGGGTCCGGGACCGGTCGGGGATCCGGGGCCGGCGGCTTACGGGACGAGCACGACCTTGCCCATCGTGCCGCGGTTCACCAAGGCGCGGTGCGCGGCCGCCGCTTCGCGGAGCGGGAAGCGCTGCACGTCCGGTACGAGGCGGCCGGCCGCTGCCTCCGCGAGGGACGCGGTCTCCAGGGTGCGCATCGGATTGTCGCCGCCTGCCTTGGCCATCATCACGGGACCGAGCACGTACTCGGAAGTGATGCCGCGCTCGGCCAGCTCGCCCTCGGCGAACTCCAGCGGGCCGCCCGAGGACCAGCCGAAGACGAGGTGACGGCCACCGCGGGCGAGCAGGTCGACGGCGGCGCGGCCCGGTTCGCCGCCCACGGAGTCGAAGACGATGGTGGCGCCCGGCGCCTCGCGCTCGTCCAGGAAGGCCCGTACAACAGAGGGCCAGTCGGCCTCCTTGTAGTCCACGGCGAGGTCGGCGCCGAGCTGTCGTACGCGCTCGGTCTTGGCCTGGCCGCCCGCGAGGCCGATGACGGTCGCCCCGACGTTCTTCGCGTGCTGGACGAGCAGCGAGCCGATGCCGCCGGCCGCGGCCGGGACGATCGCGATGTCGGCGGCGGTGAGTTCGGCGAAGAGCAGGACACCCATCGTGGTGCGGCCCGTGCCGATCATGGCGACGGCCTGGGCCTCGTCCAGGCGGTCGGGGATGTCGTGGAGCTTCTCGGCGTCGACGACGGCCTTCTCGGCGTAGCCGCCCGGGTTCGGGCCCAGGTGGGCGACGACCCGGCGGCCCAGCCACGCGGGGTCCGTGTCCGCGCCGAGGGCCTCGACCGTGCCGGCGACCTCACGGCCGGGAGTGGTCGGGAGGTCGGGGAGCGGGAACGGGCCGCCCTCCGTGCCCTCGCGCAGCGCCGTGTCGAGCAGGTGGACGCCGGCCGCCGCGACGGCGATGCGGACCTGGCCGGGGCCGGGGAGCGGGGTTTCGGTCTGCTCGTAACGGAGGTTCTCGGCGGGGCCGAAGGCGTGGAGGCGGATCGCGTGCATGAGTGGGCTCCTGGCGGGAGTGGTGGCCGGGTGAGGCTTGCGGTCTTCACTCTGATTCCTCAACTTTGGTTGAGGTCAAGCCGTGATCGCGGAAACCTCGGGCGGGGCGTCGGCGAGTTCGTGTGGGGGTGGTGTTTGTGCAGCTCAGGGGCGTGGTTCGGGGGATTGTCAGTGGGGTGGTTCACGATGGGTGCAGATGGCGGTGTGCGGGATCGGGCGGTACGGAAAGGCGGTGGGACGCGTGATGGAGCGGGGCGGGAAGTCGGGGCGGCCGGGGCAGACGGCACGGGCCGGTCAGGCCGTACGGGCGGTGCGGCGGCCGGCGGTGCGGTTGCCGGAGCTGCGGCCGTACCCGGGCGCGGAGTTGGAGACCGAGGGTGATTACGACGGGCTGGAGTTCGTGGACGCCGACCTGGCCGGGCAGGCGGGGCGCGGGGCGCGGTTCATGGACTGCGCGGTGCGGCGGTGCGCGCTGGACGAGACGGTGCTCAGCCGGGCGCGGTTCATCGACAGCGTGCTGGACGAGGTGCGCGGGGTCGGTACGGACCTGTCTCAGGTGTCGCTGCGGGACGTCGAGGTCCTGGACGCGCGGCTCGGCGGCGTTCAGATGCATGCGGCGGCGCTGGAGCGGGTGGTGGTGCGCGGCGGGAAGATCGACTTCCTCAATCTGCGCAAGGCGAAGCTGAAAGACGTCGCCTTCGAGGGGTGCGTGCTGGTGGAGGCGGACTTCGCCGGCGCGGAGCTGGAGCGGGTCAGCTTCGACGACTGCACGCTGTCCCGGGTGGACTTCAGCGGGGTGCGGATGCGCGAGGTCGACCTGCGCGGGGTGGCCAGGCTGGACATCGCGCGGGGGATCGACCGGCTGGCAGGAGCGGTGATCAGCGCGGCCCAGCTGATGGACCTGGCGCCGGCGTTCGCGGCGGAGATGGGCGTGCGCGTGGAGTGACGGGGCGAGGCGGGGCGGGGTGAGGCGGGCCCGGGCGGTGGCTCGGGGCCGGGTACTGGGCGGTAGCCCGAGTCGGGGGCGGAAGGGGGGAGCCGGACCGGAGACGGAGCCGGGGGTGGAGCCGGACCGGGGGGAGCCGGACCGGAGACGGAGCCGGGGGTGGAGCCGGGCCGGGTGGAGCCGGACCGGAGGGGGAGCCGGGTCGGGGACTGGGGCGGGGAGGACTGTCGTGAAGGAGGGGTGCGAGGTGCGGGTCAGACGCGGGGGAAGCGGGCCTGGAGGTCCCATACGGTCGGGTTGTCGGCGAGCCCGTCGTGCATGTCGGTGAGGTCGGCGATCAGGTCGTGCAGGAAGTCGCGGGCCTCGCGGCGCAGCGCGGAGTGCTGGAAGGTCAGCGGTGCCTCGTCGGCCGGCATCCAGTCGGCGTCGACGTCCACCCAGCCGAAGCGGCGCTCGAAGTACATCCGGTCGGCCGACTCGGTGAAGTCCAGTTCGGCGAACTGCGGTTGGGCGGCGCGGCTGCCGCGCGGGTCGCGGTCGATCCGTTCGATGATGTCGCACAGCGCCCAGGCGAAGTCCAGCACCGGCACCCAGCCCCAGGCGGTGGAGACCTCGCGGTCCTCCTTGGTGTCGGCGATATAGACGTCGCCGCAGAAGAGGTCGTACCGCAGGGCACGTACGTCGGCGGTGCGGTAGTCCGTTTGTGGCGGGTCCGGAAAGCGACGGGAGAGGGAATAGCCGAGGTCGATCACGTCTTTGATGGTGTCACGTTCGTACGTTCGGCCGCGCCTCCGCGGTCGTCGTCCAGGGCCCGTACTCGGTCGTCCGGGGCCGCCCACGGTCGTCCGAGCCGTACGCGGCCGTCCGTGTGCGCCGTACCGATCGTCCGTACGGGGGAGACATGGCGGGGTGGGGGAGATACAAGGGAGATACGGAGGGGGCGCGGGGGAAGCACGGGGGAGCCGTACGCCTTATGGCCGGTCGGCAGGCCGGTGGCCGTAGGGAAACGGGTACGTCAGCGGACGTGCCCGGAGAAGCCACGAGTCAGAGGGTGGGGATGGATCATGAAGGGTTCCATGGCCAGACGCTCGGGTGTCGCGCTGTTCGCCGCCGCGGCACTGGCGGCGGTTCCGGCGTTCGGTACGGAGGGGGCTCCGGTCGCGGCGGCGGCCGCACCTGCGGCGGGGGCCGCGGGAGCAGGGGAGGGAGGCGCCGCGCAGGCCGGGAGTGAGCACGGCGGCCGTGCGCACGGCAGCGGGAAGGAGTGGCGAGGCGGCTGGGCGGCCTCGCCGCAGGCGCCGCACGCGGTGATCCCCAACTGGTCGACGCAGGGCTTCGCCCGCCAAACGGTCCGGCAGGTCGTGCGGGTCAGTACCGGCGGCGCCAAGGCCCGGATCGAACTGACCAACAGGTACGGCCGTACGCCGCTGACGGTGACCGGCGCGACCCTCGCCCGCGCGGGCAAGGGGGCGGCCGTGCATAACGGTTCCGTACGGGACCTGCTCTTCGGTGGAAAGCGGTCGGTGACCGTGCCAGCGGGCGGCGAGGTGCGCAGCGACGGGCTGCCGATGAAGGTACGGGCACTGGAGTCCCTGACCGTGACGCTGTACCTGGCGGGGCCGACCGGGCCGGCCACGTTCCACCAAGCGGCCCTGGCCACGTCCTACCGGGCGGCCGGTGACCACCGGTCGGACACCGGGGCCGCCGCGTTCACGGAGAAGTCCGTGTCCTGGTACTACCTGTCGGGCGTCGAGGTCTCCGGAGGCAAGGACGCCGCACGCCGGAGCGCGGTGGTGGCCTTCGGCGACTCCATCACCGACGGCTACGGCTCCTCCGTCGACACGAACCGCCGGTATCCGGACGTACTGGCGGAGCGCTTCGTGGCCGAGGGGCGTCCGCGCAGCGTGCTCAACCAGGGCATCGGCGGCAACCGGGTCACCGTGGACTCGATCTGGGCCGGGGAGAAGGGCGTCGCCCGCTTCCGGCACGACGCGCTCGGCGAGCCGAACGTGGGCACGGTCATCGTGCTGGAGGGCATCAACGACATCGGCGCCAGCGCCTCGCCGAACTGGCCCGACGGCTGGGCCCCCGACGTGTCGGCCGCCCAGCTCGTCAAAGGCCACCGGGAGCTGATCCGGCAGGCGCGCGCCGCGGGGGTCAAGGTGATCGGTGCGACCGTGACGCCGTTCAAGGGCGCGGCGTACTACACCGAGCGTGGTGAGGCCAAGCGCGACGCGCTCAACGACTGGATACGCACCTCCGGTGAGTACGACGAGGTCATCGACCTGGACCGGGCCCTGTCCGACCCGGCCGACCGGGACCGGCTGGCACCGGCGTACGACAGCGGCGACCACCTGCACCCGAGCGACGCCGGGTACCGGGCGATGGCCGCGGCGGTGGATCTCGACGAGCTCTGAGGCCAGGTCGCCGGGAACGCGGGCCGCTCCGGACTCTCCGCCGAAACGCCGCGCAAGGTCGAAAGACTGCGCAAGGCCGAAACGCTGCACAGGTCCGAGACGCTGCGCAAGACCGAGACGGAGGACGGAGGACGGAGCACGGAGGAGCGCGGAGTGCGGTCTGACATAGCCGGACGGCGGTCCCGCACGCGCCCAAGCCGCCGCCCCCGGCCAGCACCGCGCCCACAAGCCGTCACGGCACCCCACCCACCGCCCCGACCAGCACCCCACCCCCCCAACAGCACCGCACCCCACCCTCCCCCCAACAGCACCGCGCCCCACCGAGATGAGGCTTTCGGTGGGGCGCGGCGGGGAGACGTCCAGGACGGGAGGCGGGCCGCTCAGGTGCGTGCGGGCCGTGTCCTTGGGGTCGCTTTGGATCAGACGTTGACGCCGAAGTCCTTGGCGATGCCGACGAGGCCGGAGGCGTAGCCCTGGCCGACGGCGCGGAACTTCCACTCGGCGCCGTTGCGGTACAGCTCGCCGAAGACCATGGCGGTCTCGGTCGCCGCGTCCTCGCTCAGGTCGTAGCGGGCGATCTCGGCGCCGCCGGCCTGGTTGACGATGCGGATGAACGCGTTGCGCACCTGGCCGAAGTTCTGGCTGCGGTTCTCGGCGTCGTAGATCGAGACCGGGAAGACGATCTTGTCGATGTCGGCCGGGAGGGCGGCCAGGTTGACCTTGATCTGCTCGTCGTCGCCTTCGCCCTCACCGGTGACGTTGTCACCGGTGTGCTCGATGGACTGGTCCGGCGTGACCTTGTTGTTGAAGAAGACGAAGTGCTGGTCCGAGTAGACCTTGCCGCTGGTGTTGACGGCGATGGCGCTCGCGTCGAGGTCGAAGTCCGTGCCGGTGGTGGTGCGGACGTCCCAGCCGAGGCCGACCGTGACGGCGGTCAGGCCCGGTGCCTCCTTGGTGAGCGAGACGTTGCCGCCCTTGGACAGGCTTACAGCCATGGGGATGTCCCTTTCCTCGTCGAATCGTCGGGCTCCGTACTGCGGACGAAGCTACCGTCACCCTGCTAAACGCGATGAGGGGACCGTCGGGTTCCAGCTCCTTTTACTTTCTTTGCCAATCTCTGATGCCGGGTGGCCGCGCGGGGCGAGAGGGGCAAGGGGGGCGGCAGTGGCGGCCGGGCAAAAGAAGGTGACGCGGGCGGGGGGACGCGGGATCATAGGGGCATGTCAGGGCCTTATGTCATCCGCGGTGCGGTCGCTCTTCCGGAGGCCGAGCTCGTGTGGCGGTTCACGCGTTCCTCGGGCCCCGGCGGTCAGCACGTCAACACCTCGGACAGCCAGGTGGAGTTGCGCTTCGACGTGGCGGGCACCGAGGCGCTGCCGGAGGTGTGGAAGGAGCGGGCGCTCGCGCGGCTGGCCGAGCGTGGTCGGCTGCTGAACGGCGGCGTGGTGTCCGTACGGGCCTCCGAGCACCGTTCGCAGTGGCGCAACCGGGAGACCGCCGCCGTGCGGCTCGCCGCGCTCCTCGCGGAGGTGACCGCGCCGCCGCCCAAGCCGCGGCGCAAAAGCCGCGTTCCGCGGGGCATCAACGAGCGCCGGCTGCGGGAGAAGAAGCAGCGCGGCGACACGAAGCGCGGCCGCTCCGGCCGCGACTGGATGTGAGCCCGGTCCCGGAAGGCTGGACATGAACCAGCCCGCCGCTCCCGCCCCTCCCGCCCCTCCCGCCCAGGGGCCTCTCCGCGGTCAGCCCCTGGCCCGCACCTCCCTCACCCCACGTGCCGGTACTTCCCCCGGAAGTACAGCAGCGGGCCTCCGTCGCCGGCCGGGATGCCCGCCGACAGGACCCGGCCGATCACCAGCGTGTGGTCGCCCGCCACGACGCGCTGTTCCGTACGGCATTCCAGGCGGGCCAGTGCGCCGCCGATCAGCGGTGCTCCGGACTCTTCGCCCCGTTCGGTGGGAATGTCTTCGAAGAGCAGTCGGTCGCTGATGCGGTTCTTCATGGCGAACCGGCCCGCAATGTTCCGCTGCCCCTCCGCCAGCACCGAAACCGCCCATAGCGGCTGTCGCTCCAGGAGGTCGTCCATCCGGGAGTCGTTGCGAACGCTCACCATCACCAGGGGCGGTTCGAGCGATACGGACAGGAAGGCGGTGGCGGTCATGCCCACGTCCTCGCCGCGCGGTCCGTCCTCCGGATCGTGCGCGGTGATCAGTACGACTCCGGCGGCGAGCCGGGACAGGGCGGCGCGGAACTCCTCGTCACTCACCCCTCCAGGATGGGGGATCGCGCCGTTACCGGGCGCGGAGAGTGGCGCGACGGGCGCGGCGGAGCGATCGCCTGGCGTGGTGGCGGAGGTTTTCGTGAACACGCCATGAACGCTAACGGGGCGCGTGGGCGGCCCGCATCGGGCCCGGGGACCAGACGCGCCCTAGGTCCGGCGGCCGAGGCTGCCCTTGCGTCCCAATTTGCGTTCAGGAATTGTAGAAGTGCCTCCAGCGGCCCTCCCGCGAAGATCATCAAGTGGCCGCCACGCTCTGTGACTTGAGTCACAGCAGCCAGTAATTGTTGACCCTGTGTACCGAGTGAACAGCTCACTGTGATTCAGTGGCCGTGGCAATCGGACGACACAGAATCCTGGAGTTGCTGTCGAGGTCTCGGGGAGAGCGAGCGATGGAGACCGAGTCGGAGCCATACGTCCGTCTTGCGACCCTGCGGCAGCTGCACCAAGTGGTCGCCGAGCTGAACACCGCACGCAGCCTTGCAGACACCCTGCAGACCGTCGCCGACGGAGTGATCACCGGGCTCGGGTACGAGCTGGCCGCGGTCAACCTCGTACGGCCGGACGGTGACCTCGTCGTCGCCGCGGTCGCCGGCAGCGCCGGTGCCGAGGCCCTGATGGCGGGCCGGGTCGGCTCGCGCGCCTCCTGGGACCGCCGGTTGAGCATGGGCGAGCGCTGGGGCGGCCTGTGCTTCATCCCGCACACCGAGGGCTGGGTGCTGGACGACGACGATGTGCCGCAGTGGCACACCGCCGGACCCGAACCGCGCTTCCCCGACGAGTGGCACCCGATGGACCGCCTCTTCGCGCCCATGTACGCGGCCGCGAACGGCGGCGGCGAACTGCTCGGCGTGATCTCCGTCGACAAGCCGCGCAACGGCCGCCGTCCCGGGGCGTGGGGGCGGGAAGCCCTCCAGATGTACGCGTTCCAGTCCGCCATCGCGATCGGCAACGCCCGGCTGCGCGCCAACATGCAGCGCGCGCTGGTGCGCCTGGAGCGCGAGCAGCAGGCGCTGCGGGCCAGTGAGGAGAGCTTCCGGCAGGCGTTCGACTACGCGCCGAGCGGTATGGCAATCGCTGAAATGGGTGGTGACCAGCACGGACGGTTGCACCGTACGAATGACGCGCTGTGCCGGCTGCTGGGGCGCCCGGCGTCCGCCATGCGCCGCTACTCCTTCTCCGACCTCGTCCACCCCGAGGACATCGGCACCCTGCTGCGCACGTCCGCCGAGGGCGGGCGCGCCGAACTGCGCCTGGCCCGCCGCGACGGCACGTACGTGTGGGTCTCGCTGCGCAACTCCGTCGTCGCCGACACCGCCGACGGCCCGCGCTTCCTGCTCACCCACGTCGAGGACATCGAGGAGCGCAAGCGCCACGAGTTGCAGCTCGCGCACCGTGCCAGCCACGACCAGCTGACCGGCCTGCCCAACGCCGCCGAGCTGCGCGCCCGGCTCGGCGCCCGGCTGTGTTCGCGGCCGCCGGGTTCGGAGGCGGACGCGTACGCCTCCGCCGCGTCCGCCGCCTCGGTCGCCGCCTTCCAGGAGGCGCACGGCTTCCGGTCCGACGGCCCGGAGGTCTTCGACGCGTACGACACCGCCGACGGCCCGGAACGGGTGCCGGCGGGCCCGTACGACCACCACGTGCACGTGATCGCGCCGTCGGACGGGCCGGAGGACGACGGGGCCAAGGGCCTCGCGGTCCTCTTCTGCGACCTGGACGGCTTCAAGTCCATCAACGACCGCTTCGGGCACCACACGGGTGACGCGGTGCTCATCGAGGTGGCCCGCAGGCTGACGGGCGGCGTCCGGGACGGCGACACGGTCGCCAGGCTCGGGGGTGACGAGTTCGTGGTGCTCGCGGACGGACTCGGCAAGGCCGACGCGCAGGACCTCGCGGTCCGGCTGCGCAACGGCATCGTCCCGCCGATCCGGGTGGACGGCCGGGCGGTGCGGGTCGGCGCCAGTTTCGGCATCGGCTGGGCGGCCTGCGGGATGTCGGCCGAGGAAGTCCTGCAATCCGCCGACCAGCGGATGTACGTCGAGAAGCGGTCCCGCTCGAAGGCGAACCGGCGCGCGGGCTGACCGGGCGCGCCGACGTGCTCCGACGCGCCGAGCCGCGCGCCGGACCGGGTCGCCGCGGCGCCCGTACCGCACCCGCGCCGTGCCTGCGGGGCGCGTATCCGTAGCGATCCTGTGGCGGTTCCGCGACGGCGTGGCATCCCTCGAACGGGGTAGGCTGCGCCGATGCGGCGCGGCGCCGCCGAGGGCCGAAGATCAGTACAGCCAACTCGTACAGACCGCTGGGAGTGACACGGAATGACGGCCGGCAACAACGGCGCGGGCACGCCCGAGGACGACGACCCGTTCGCCCACCTCTACCGCTCCGAAGGCGGCGAGAACGGCGCACAGGGCGCGGCGGGCAACGGCTCGGCGGCGCGTCGGCCGGGTGTACCGCGGGCCTCGTACAACCAGGTGCGCGCGGTCGGCGAGCGGCAGTACGGGCAGCGGCAGTACGGCCAGCAGCAGGTTCCCGCCCAGCAGCCCTACGGGCAGCAGAACCAGCAGCCGTACGGGCAGCAGAACGCGCACTACGCGGCCCCCGAGACGCTTCCGGGCGGCGACAACGCGCGGCAGGGCCCGCCCCCCGGCCACGGGCACGGCGGTGCGCCCCGCCGCAACCACAAGGGCCTGCTGATCGGCGCGGTCGCGGTCGTCGCGGTGGTCTGCATCGGTATCGGCGTGGCGATGCTCACCAACAAGAACGGCGACAAGAAGGACGAGGCGGGCGCCGACCCGACCCCGACGGCCGGCGAGTCCGTCAAGCCCAGCGAGACGCCGTCCGGCAAGCCGTCGCAGGGCCCGCTGCCCAAGGAGGCCGCGGCGTCGCTCTCGCTCAGCCCGGAGGCGAGCACGGACAAGTCGGTGCCGGGCGCCAAGGCGGCGGACGGCGCGTATGTGTCGCTGAACAAGGTCGGCGCCTCCGCCACCTGGTCGGTCGACGTCCCCAAGAGCGGTGACTACACGCTGCTCATCGACTACGGCGTGCCGGGCAAGGACGCGAAGACCACGCTCGGGGTGAACGGGGGCAAGAGCGACAAGATCAACATGTCGAACTTCGCCCATGCCTCCGAGGGCGCTTGGGACAAGGGCTGGACGACCACTTTCCGGTGGATCAACCTCAACAAGGGCACCAACACGATCAAGATCTCCTGCGAGCAAGGCGACCAGTGCGAGGTCAACCTCGACCGGGTCTTCCTCAAGGCGGGGCACGTCAAGCGCTGACCGAAGGCACCGCCGCGCCGCCCCCAGGCGCCGCCGGGCGGAGGCGGGTTCTCACCCCGCCGCGGAGTGCTCCGTGACCGTGACGTGGTCCAGCAGCCCTTCGTAGGTCGGGCGGTCGAACTCGCCTGCCGCCGGGGCCCGTACCGTGGCGGCCGACAGGGCCACCGCGCGGGCCAGGCGGGCCGGCCAGGGGAGGTCTTCGACGAGGCCGGAGAGCAGCCCGGCCACCGCGGAGTCGCCGGCGCCGGTCGGGTTGCCGGCGATGCGTTCGGGCGGGGCGGCCTGCCAGGCGCCGTCCGAGGTGACCACGAGCATGCCCTCGGCGCCCAGCGAGGCGGCGACCGTGTGGGCGCCGCGGCGCCGCGCGTCGCGGGCCGCGCGCAGGGGCTCGGTGGAGCCGGTGAGGGCGGCCAGTTCGTCCGCGTTGGGCTTGGCGAGGTCGGGGCGGGCGGCGAGGCCGCGGCGCAGCGGTTCGCCGCTGGTGTCCAGGAGTACGGGCACGCCGGCCGTGTGGGCGGCGCGGGTCAGCCGCGCGTAGACGTCGACGGGGACGCCCGGCGGGAGGCTGCCGCACAGCGCCACCGCCCGCGCGCCGGACAGCAGTTCGCGGTAGGTGGCGGTGAACGCGTCCCATTCGGCGGGCGTCACGATCGGGCCCGGCTCGTTGAGCTGCGTGGTGTCGCCGGTGGAGGCGTCCACGACGGCGACGGTGCGCCGGGTCGCGCCGCCGACCGGGACCAGTGCGTCCGTCACCTCCGTCTCCTGCGCGAGCAGTGCGCGCAGCGCGTCGCCGGTGCCGCCGCCCGCGAAGCCGGTGGCGACCGTCTCGTGGCCGAGCGCGGTGAGCACCCTGGCGACGTTGAGCCCCTTGCCGCCGGGGCGTTCGGAGACCTCGGTGACACGGTGGGTGGAGTGCGGCTGGAGCCGGGGCACGCGGTAGGTGATGTCGAGGGCGGCGTTCAGCGTGACCGTGAGGATCATGTTCCCCCTCCCCGGAACGTACGTGGGCAAACGGCGGTACTCCGGGCCTGCGGCCGGTGTACCCGTGCGGGACGGACAGGTGCGCGGGTGCGCGAGTGCGCAGCGATCATGCCATCGCGAACGGCGGTTGGCCCAGCCCTTGGGCCAACCGCCGCACGGTCGGTACCGGCCCGGCGGCGCCGAACCGGCCATGTGCCACGCGGAGCGCGGCCTGCTCACCCGTCCCGCCGGTGCCCCGCCGTACGCCCTGTGGGCGCGTCGGGCGGTCACCCGCGGGACCTCCTCACACTCCCTGCGGCCGCACCACCCAAGCGCCCCGCCGTACCACGCCCACCAGGTCGTACGACGCGTCCAGAATGACCAGGTCCGCGTCCTTGCCCGCCGAGATCGAGCCGGTGCGGCCGTCGATGCCGAGCAGCCGGGCCGGGTTTCCGGACAGGGCCCGTACGGCCTGGGCGACGGTCAGCCCGTCGATGGTGAGCGCGCGCTTGAAGGCGCGGTCGAGGGTGAGCGTGGAGCCCGCGATGGAGCCGGCGGTCGGCCCGCCGCTGATGCGGGCGACGCCGTCCTTGACCTCGACGGTCATCGGGCCGAGCGGGTACATGCCGTCGTCCATGCCGGCCGCGCCCATCGCGTCCGTGATGAAGGCGACCCGGTCGGCGCCCGCGTCCCGGAAGGCCATCTCCAGGACGGCGGGGTGCAGGTGCGTACCGTCGTTGATCAGCTCGACGGTGATCCGCTCGTCCTCCAGGAGCGCGGCGATCGGCCCCGGCGCGCGGTGCCCCAGCGGCGGCATCGCGTTGAACAGGTGGGTGGCGACGGTCGCGCCCGCGTCGATGGCCTCGCGGGTCGCGTCGTACGAGGAGTCGGTGTGGCCGATGGCGGCGATCACGCCGGTGTCCGCGAGCAGCCGTACGGATTCCAGGCCGCCGGGCAACTCGGGCGCCAGGGTCATCATCTTCGCGGTGCCGCGCGCGGCGTCGACGAGCTTGCGCACGTCCGCCGGGTCGGGGTCGCGCAGCAGGCCGGGCTGGTGGGCGCCGCAGCGGTGCGGGGAGATGAACGGGCCCTCGAAGTGGATGCCGTCCAGGTCGCCCTGTTCGACCAGTTCGGACAGGACGGCGGCCTGCCGGGCCAGGTCGTCCAGGTCGCCGGTGACGGTCGAGGCGAGGAGGGAGGTGGTGCCGCGCTGCCGGTGGGTGCGGACCGCCGTCAGGCACTCCTCGGGGTCGGCGGACGAGAAGGAGCCGCCGCCACCGCCGTGTACGTGCATGTCGACGAAGCCGGGGACGACGAGGTGGCCGGCCAGGTCGACGACCTGGTCGCCGGGGGCCGGGGCGGCCGCACCGGCGGCGTCCGCCGCGTCGGTGATACGGGTGCCCTCGAAGGCCACCACACCCGCGTCGGCCACGCCGGACGGCAGGGCGACGCGGGCGCCGGTCAGGACGGTCCGTCGGGGGCTCGGGGCGCTGTCCCCGGACTGTTGCAGCGGCATCAGGCAGTTACCTCCGTGGAGAGAAGATCCCAGGCGAGCAGACCTGCGCCCAGGCAGCCGGCGGCGTCCCCGAGCGCCGCCGGAACGATGAGGGGGAGCCGCTGGAAGGTCACCCGCTCGCGGACCGCTTCCCGCAGCGGCTCGAACAGCGTGTCGCCCGCCTCGGCGAGCCCGCCGCCGATGATCAGTGTGTGCGGGTCGAGCAGGGTGAGCGAGGTGACCAGGCCGTCGGCGAGCGCGGCCACCGCGTCCTGCCACACGGCCCGGGCCCGTACGTCGCCGGACTCGACGGCCTTGGCGGCGTCCGCCGCGGTGGCCTGCGGGTCGTCGCAGGCCGCGGCCCACGCGCGGCCCACGGCGGCGGCCGAGGCCAGCGTCTCCAGGCAGCCGCGCTGCCCGCAGCCGCACGCGGGTCCGCCGGGCCGTACGACGATGTGGCCGATCTCGCCCGCGCTGCCGTGCGCGCCCGCCTCGATGCGGCCTTCAATGCCGATCGCGCCCGCGATGCCGGTGCCGAGGGGCACGAACAGGAAGCGGTCGGCGCCGCGGCCGGCGCCGATGCGGCCTTCGGCCAGGCCGCCGGTGCGTACGTCGTGGCCGAGGGCGACGGGGGCGCCGCCCAGGCGCTCGGACAGCAGGTCGCGCAGGGGGATGTCGCGCCAGCCCAGGTTGGCGGCGTAGACGGCGATGCCCTGTGTGTCGTCGACGATGCCGGGTACGGCGACGCCAGCCGCGGCCGCCGGGGCGCCGAACCGCCGCAGCCCGGTGTCGCGCAGTTCCTCGGCGAAGTCCAGGATCGAGGCGACGACGGCTTCGGGGCCGCGTTCGCGGCCGGTGGGGCGCCGTGCCTCGTACAGCAGCGTGCCGTCCGCGCTTGCCAGGGCGGCTTTCATTCCGGTGCCGCCCACATCGAGGGCGATGACGTGTCTCACGGGAACAGTTTCGCGCGAGTCGCCTTGAAAGGTCTAGTCCACTCGCGGGGACGGCGTGGTTCCGCTCCGATCGGCCGTCACCGCGCCGCTGTGACCTGTGTGTGACAGGTGATACGCAAGCGATATGAGGGGTGGTGTAGACCTTGTGTAGGTAAACGGGGGAGACTCGTCGTTCATGCCGGTTGAGGGCGGGCCCCTGAAGCCTCGGGGCATTCCCCGGCAAGCACGGAACATTCGGGACAAAAGGCGGTAACGGCAGTGCAGCGGCGGTACTTGAGCCTGGCAGCAGCGGGACTCACCACGGCCATGACGCTCTCTTTGTCCGCCTGCGGCAGCGGCGCGGGCGACGGCGGCGACGTCACGCTCAAGCTCATCGCGGCGGACTACGGCGACAACGAGGCGAACTCCTCCCAGCACTACTGGGACAAGCTCGTCAAGGACTTCGAGAAGCAGAACCCCGGCATCAAGGTCGACGTCTCGGTCTACAGCTGGAAGGACGTCGACAAGAAGGTCGAAGACCTGGTCAAGGCCGGCAAGGCACCGGACATGGCGCAGATCGGCGCGTACGCGGACTACGCCGCCGAAGGCAAGCTCTACGGAGCCGACCAGCTGCTCAGCATCCCCGTCCAGGCCGACTTCGTGCCCGCCCTCGCGCAGGCGGGGGAGTACCAGCGCCGCCAGTACGGCATGCCCTTCGGCGCCAGCACCCGCCGCCTCTTCTACAACAAGAAGCTCTTCGCCGAGGCCGGCATCACCGACCCGCCGCAGAGCTGGGCGGATATCGCGGCGGACGCGGCCAAGCTCAAGGCCAAGGGCGTGAAGATGCCGTACGCGCTGCCGTTCGGCCCGGAGGAGACGCAGGCCGAGACGCTGATGTGGATGCTCAGCGGCGGCGGCAGCTACACCGACAGCATCGGCAAGTACACGATCGACTCGCCGGAGAACGTCAAGACCTTCGAATGGCTGAAGAAGGACCTGGTCGCCCCGGGCCTGACCGGCACCGACCCGGCCAAGCTCAACCGCCAGGACGCCTTCAACGCCTTCGCGGCCGGCGAGGTCGGCATGCTCAACGGCCACCCCACCCTGATGAAGCAGGCCGAGGCCAAGGGCGTCGACTACGGCACCGTCGACCTGCCGGGCGTCTCCGGCAAGGCCAAGGCGACCATGGGCGTCGCCGACTGGATGACGGCGTTCAAGCAGGGCGGCCACCGCAGCCAGGTCGGCAAGTTCCTGGACTTCGTCTACAACGAGAAGAACGTCATGGACTTCTCCGGCGGCTACGGCCTGCTGCCCGTCACCACCTCCGGCTCGCAGGCGATGCTCGCCGACAAGAAGTACGCCAAGCTGCACAGCTTCCTGCGCCAGCTGGACAACGCCGAGTTCTACCCCGCCAACAAGACCTCCTGGCCGCTGGTCAGCAAGACCGTCAAGGCGAAGATGGGCACCGCGGTGGGCCCGAACGGCAACCCGGCCGGCGTGCTCAGCGACATGCAGAACACCGCGAACGAGGCGGACAACACCGCCAAGTGAGCGGCCGCACGGCGGGCGGGCGCGGCACGGGATTGTCGTACCCCGGCCTTATCGTGGACGCGTGATGACAAGTGACGGCACCGACGGCGGCACCGGGGGCGGTGGCATAGGGGCACTGTCCGCGCAGGACGAGGCGGTGCTCGGTGTCGAGCGCCGCTCCTGGCCGCGGCAGGGCGTCAAGGAGCGGGTCATCCGCGAGCGGCTCGGCATCTCGCCGACCCGCTACTACCAGCTGCTGAACGCGCTGCTGGACGACCCGCGAGCGCTCGCCCACGACCCGGTCACGGTCAACCGGCTGCGCCGCGTCCGCGAGGCCCGGCGCGGCCGCCGCTGACCCGGCCCCGTACGGCGGCGACGGCGCGGGCCGCCGATGCCCCGTACCCCCGGCACGCGCCCGCGGCCGACCGGTAATCTCGTCGCCATGGGCAGCCCCCCGAACTCCTTGCCGACGCCGGCCACCGACGCCGGGCGCGACGGTCTCGCCGCGCTGCTGGACCGGCCGGACCGAGCCGTGATCGCTCTCGACTACGACGGCACGCTCGCCGACATCGTGCCCGACCCCGAAAAAGCCCGCGCCCACCCCGGCGCCGTGGCGGCGCTCGCCCGCCTGGCGCCGCTGCTCGGCGCGCTGGTGGTCGTCACCGGCCGCCCGGCCGGCGTCGCGGTCCGCCTCGGCGGCTTCGCGGGCGCGGCAGGGCTGGAACGGCTCGTCGTCCTGGGCGGCTACGGCGCCGAGCGCTGGGACGCGGCCACCGGCACCGTACGGGCCCCCGCGCCGCCCCCCGGCGTCGCCGCCGTACAGGCCGAACTCCCCGGCGTACTGGACAAACTCGGCGCCTGGCACGCCTCCTGGGTGGAGGACAAGGGCCGCGCCATCGCCGTGCACACCCGCCGCGCCGAGGACCCGCAGGCCGCCTACGACCTGCTGCGCGGGCCCCTGTACGCACTCGCCGAGCGGCACGGCCTGATCGTCGAGCCGGGCCGGTACGTCCTCGAACTGCGCCCGCCCGGCATGGACAAGGGTGTCGCGCTCGCCGACTTCGTCCGCGAGACCGGCGCCGGCACCGTCCTGTACGGGGGCGACGACCTCGGCGACCTCGCGGCCTACTCCGCCGTGGACAAGCTGCGCTCGGACGGCCTGGCCGGCGTGCTGGTGTGCAGCGGCAGCGCGGAGGTGGCCGAGCTGGCCGACCGCGCGGACCTCGTCGTCGACGGGCCGCCCGGCGTCGTCGCGCTGCTCGGCGCCCTCGCGGACCGGCTGGGGGCACCGCCCGCCTGAGGGCCCGGCGCCGCTACCGCTCCAGCGCCCGCAGCTGCTGGAGGAACCAGCGGTCCGGCGGCAGCGCGGTGGCGGCAGCGGCCAGCCGCTTCGTGCGCTCCGCCCGCTCGCCGCCTTCCATGGACAGCGCCTCGTGGAGGGCGCGGGCGGTGCCCGTGACGTCGTACGGATTGACGCAGACCGCGTCCTCGCCCAGCTCCGCGTAGGCCCCGGCCTCGCGGGAGAGCACCAGCGCGCAGCCCGCCTCCGAGATCACCGGGACCTCCTTGGCGACCAGGTTCATGCCGTCCCTGATCGGGTTGACCAGCGCCACGTCGGCGATCCTGTAGGCGGCCAGCGACCGCGCGAAGTCGTCCTTCACGTGCAGCACGACCGGCTGCCAGCCCGGCGTGCCGAACTCGGCGTTGATCTCCTCGGCCAGCCGCCCGACCTCGTCCGTGTAAGCGCGGTAGACCGCCAGGTCCTGCCGGGAGGGATAGGCGAACGCGACGTGCACGACGCGCTCGCGCCACTCGGGGCGCCCGGCCAGCAGCGCCCGGTACGCCTGGAGGCCGCGCACGATGTTCTTGGACAGCTCGGTACGGTCCACCCGCACGATCGTCTTGCGGTCCGGGCCGCCGATCTGCTCGCGCAGCGCCGCCAGCCGCTCGTCCACGTCGGGCCGGTGCGCCCGCTCCCGCAGGAACTCCGCGTCGGCGCCCAGGCCGTGCACCCCGAGCCGGGTCGTACGGCCCTCGTAGGTGACGCTCGGCTCCCCGCCCTCGCGCGTGACCTCGGCGCCCAGCACCGCCGCACAGCAGTCCGCGAACGCCTCGGCCCAGCGCCGGGTCAGGAACGCGGCCCGGTCGCCGCCCAGGATGCCGCGCAGCACCGCCTCGGCCACGTCGTCCGGCAGCATCCGGAAGTAGTCGGCCGGCGCCCACGGCGTGTGCGAGAAGTGCCCGATGCGCAGGTCGGGGCGGCGGGCGCGGAGCAGGCCCGGCACCAGCGTCAGGTGGTAGTCCTGCACGAGGACGGCGGCGCCCGGCGCGGCCTCGTCGGCGAGCGCGTCGGCGAACGCGGCGTTGTAGCGCTCGTACGCCGCCCACTGGGCCCGGAAACCGTCGTCGAAGGCGGGTTCCAGCGGCGTTTGGTAGAGCATGTGGTGGACGAACCAGAGCACCGAGTTCGCGATGCCGTTGTAGGCGTCGCCGAAGACGTCGGCGGGAATGTCCAGCATCCGTACGTGCTGGCCGCCCGTGTCGGCGGTGTCCAGGTGACCGCCGCTGCGCCGGGCCGCCTCCCGGTCACCGTCGCCCAGGGCGGCGCACACCCACACCGCGCCGGCGTCGGGCCCGATGGCGGAGAGCCCGGAGACCAGCCCGCCGCCGCCCCGTTTGGCGGTCAGCGCGCCGTCGTCCCCCTTCGAGTAAGACACCGGGCCGCGGTTGGACGCGACGAGAACCTGGGCACCAGAACGCTCGGAGACCATGTTGCGAGACTAGCCCGCCACCGAACCGCTCAAACGTGCCAAGGCCAGGCGGAACGCCGCGCATTCCGCGGCGCCCGGAAGCTCCGCTCAGGCCGCGCGGCGCGCCGCGTACTCCGGTATCTCCGCCATCGGCGGGCGCTCCTCGGTGTCCACGTCCCAGGTGCGCGGCACGAAACCGGTCTCGCCGCGCTCGAACTGGGTCAGCCGCGGGCGCACCAGGTGGCCCCTGGCCAGCCGCAGCTGCGCGGTGCGGTAGATCGCCGCCGCCATCCTGCCGAGCGCCTGGCCGCTCTGGTGGCGGTGCTTGCGTACGCCGACGTCGACCTGGGCCAGCGCGTCCAGCCCGGCCGTGTGCAGCGCGTCCACCAGCAGGCCCAGCTCCACGCCGTAGCCCACCGGGAACGGCAGCCGCTCCAGCAGCGACCGGCGGGCCGCGTACTCCCCGCCCAGCGGCTGCACGAACCCGGCGAGCTGCGGCCAGTGCAGGTTCAGCAGCGGCCGGGCGACCAGCTCGGTGACCCGGCCGCCCTGCCCGGCCGCCTCGCCCAGCGGACGGTCGTACATGCCCTTGACGAACTGCACCTCCGGGTCGGTCAGCAGCGGGCCGACGATCCCGGAGACGAAACCGGCGTCGAACTCGCGCAGGTCCGCGTCGACGAAGCACACGAGGTCGCCGCCGGTGGCCAGCAGGGAGCGCCACAGCACCTCGCCCTTGCCGGGCAGCGCGGGCAGCCTCGGCAGCACCTCGTCCCGGTGGACGACCCGCGCCCCGGCCTCGGCCGCGACCTTGGCCGTGCCGTCCGTGGAACCGGAGTCCAGCACCACCAGCTCGTCGACCAGCGGCACCGACGGCGTCATCAGCTCCGTACGGATCGCCTCGACGATCGCGCCGACCGTCGCCTCCTCGTCGAGCGCCGGCAGCACGACGGAGACCGTCTGCCCGGTCTCGCGCTTGGCGGCCAGCAGCCGGTCGAGCGGGCGGTCGGCGGCCGACCAGGACCGGCCGGCCAGCCAGCGCTCCACCTCTTGCAGCACCTGCGCGTCTCCTTCGTTCCCGGACCAGCGATGTGATCCATCTCGCGGTGCGGACGGCTGTCTCAACCGCCCATCCCTTCGGCTACAGTCTTGAACAACGCGATCGTCCCGGACATGCCGGGGTCGCCGCGACAAACGCCTGGGCCACGGCCCAGCGCCATACCGCTCATCCAGAGGGGCAGAGGGATACGGCCCGTTGAAGCCCCGGCAACCCTCCAGCCGGTCTCCGTCGCCGCGCGTCACGTGCGGCCCGCGAGGCTCCCGGCTAGGGAAGGTGCCAATTCCGTCTCGTGGCGAGATGCGCCGCGAGGAAGATGAGGAGAAAGGGCCTCGCCTCCATGGCTGTGCAATCCGTTGAGAGCACCACTTCCGCCACCGTTTCCCTGGGCCCGGCCGTCGCGCTGTCCTGCCGCGAGTGCGGTGAGCGCTTCGACCTCGGACCGATCTTCGCGTGCGCCGTCTGTTTCGGGCCGCTGGAAGTGGCGTACGACCTGCCGACGGGCGACCCCGAGGGCCTGCGCAAGCGCATCGAGGCCGGCCCGAACAGCATCTGGCGGTACGCGCCGCTGCTGCCCGTCCCGGCCGACGTCGCGGACAAGCCCAACCTGAACCCCGGCCTGACCAAGCTGGTCAAGGCCGACAACCTGGCCCGCGAGCTGGGCGTCACCGGCGGCCTGTACGTCAAGGACGACTCCGGCAACCCGACGCACTCCTTCAAGGACCGCGTCGTCGCCATCGCCGTCGAGGCCGCCCGCGCCTTCGGCTTCACCACGCTGTCCTGCTCCTCCACCGGCAACCTCGCGGGCGCGGTCGGCGCCGCGGCGGCCCGCGCCGGCTTCCGCTCCTGCGTCTTCATCCCGCACGACCTGGAGGCGGGCAAGGTCGTCATGGCCGCGGTGTACGGCGGCGAGCTGGTCGGCATCGAGGGCAACTACGACGACGTCAACCGCTTCTGCTCGGAGCTGATCGGCGACCCGCTCGGCGAGGGCTGGGGCTTCGTCAACGTGAACCTCCGCCCGTACTACGGCGAGGGTTCCAAGACGCTCGCCTACGAGATCTGCGAACAGCTCGGCTGGCGGCTGCCGGACCAGATCGTCATCCCGATCGCCTCCGGCTCCCAGCTCACGAAGATCGACAAGGGGCTGAAGGAGCTGATCGCGCTCGGCCTGGTCGAGGACAAGCCGTACAAGATCTTCGGCGCCCAGGCCGAGGGCTGTTCGCCGGTCTCCACGGCCTTCAAGGCGGGCCACGACGTCGTACGGCCGCAGAAGCCGGACACCATCGCCAAGTCGCTGGCCATCGGCAACCCGGCCGACGGCCCGTACGTGCTCGACATCGCCCGCCGCACCGGCGGCGCCGTCGAGGACGTCGACGACGCGCAGGTGGTCGACGCGATCAAGCTGCTGGCCCGTACGGAGGGCATCTTCGCCGAGACCGCCGGCGGGGTGACCGTGGGCGTCACGAAGAAGCTGATCGAGGACGGCCTGCTCGACCCGGCGCTGACCACCGTCGTGCTGAACACCGGCGACGGGCTCAAGACGCTCGACGCCGTCGCGCCGACGACCGGGCCCACGGCCACGATCCGGCCGAGCCTGGACGCGTTCCGCGCCGCCGGCCTGGCCGGCTGACCTCCCGTACCCGCCGGTACACCACGACACGCCGAGGCGAGCCCCCGCACGCGTCCCCGGGCGCCGGTGCGCCCTTACCCGCCTCACCGCATCCTCCGAGCCGGAAGGCAGAACACCATGAGCGTCAACGTCCGCATCCCGACCATCCTGCGCACCTACACCGGCGGGCAGGCCGAGGTCGCCGCCGAAGGGACGACCCTCTCCGAGGTCATCGCGGACCTGGAGAAGAACCACAGCGGCATCGCGGCCCGCGTCCTGGACGACACCGGCAAGCTGCGCCGCTTCGTGAACGTCTACGTCAACGACGACGACGTGCGCTTCGAGCAGGGCCTGGCGACCCCGACGCCGGACGGCGCGGGCGTCTCGATCATTCCGGCGGTGGCCGGCGGCTGCTGAGCTGTCAAGAAGCCGTACGGATCTTTTTGGGGTCCGCCGCGTGGTTCGGCTGGAATCGCCCCGTCCGCCAAGAAGCGGACGGGGCGATTCCGTGTTGTTAAAGGCGATACAGTTGTGGTGATCCCGCGTTTTGCGGCCGTCGGCCGCCAGGGAGACCCCGGCAAGTTGTGCCCGAAGTGTGGACATGATTTGTCGCGTTGGTGAGCTTTGCCCGGCCCGACTTGCCCTGGAAAAGCCCCACTTCTACCCATATTTGCGATTGTTCGCAGCCGGAATTCTCGTCCGATTGACCTGTTGCGCTGGGCAGTTGGACAGATACATTCAGCGGCGGTCGACGCGTTCCGGCGCACACCCCCTCCTGTCGGGGGGTGAGGTCTGACCCGGGTCCGCGGAGTGCGGTCCTGTGCAAGGGCCAGTAATAGGGGAGTTAGGCATGGCTCAGGGCACCGTCAAGTGGTTCAACGCGGAGAAGGGGTACGGCTTCATCGCGGTCGACGGTGGTGCGGATGTTTTCGTCCACTACAGCGCGATCCAGATGGACGGCTACCGCACCCTTGAGGAGGGTCAGCGGGTCGAGTTCGAGATCTCGCAGGGCCAGAAAGGGCCGCAGGCGGACATGGTCCGCGTGGCCGGCTGAAGCGCCGACCGACTGCTGCGTACGGAGGCCCGCGTCCCTTATGGGGGCGCGGGCCTTCTGTGTTTGGGTGGGTCGAGGGGGACGCGGGGGAGTGCCAGGTCATCCGCCCGCACCCGGTTTGACGCCCGGGCCCTGTGGGGATGGCTCCCGCCAAGCCGCTTGCACTCTCATGGGCCGAGTGCTAATCATTGCGTTAGCACTCTACGAGTGAGAGTGACAGCTAAGGACCGACTCGGTGAGGTCCGTGGGCCGGTGGGGCAAGGAACCACAGGCTCGCAGACCGTCCGTCGCGGGCGCCAGCGCGGTCCGGAGTATCCACCCTCCCCCAGACGCAGTCCGGGGGGACCCCCAGTCCGGGAGGACCACTTCACATGGCCAAGATCATCGCGTTCGACGAGGAGGCACGGCGCGGTCTCGAGCGCGGGATGAACCAGCTCGCCGACGCCGTCAAGGTCACCCTCGGCCCCAAGGGCCGCAACGTCGTCCTCGAGAAGAAGTGGGGCGCCCCCACGATCACCAACGATGGTGTTTCCATCGCCAAGGAGATCGAGCTTGAGGACCCGTACGAGAAGATCGGCGCCGAGCTGGTCAAGGAGGTCGCGAAGAAGACGGACGACGTCGCCGGTGACGGCACGACGACCGCGACCGTCCTGGCCCAGGCCCTGGTCCGCGAGGGTCTGCGCAACGTAGCCGCCGGCGCCAACCCGATGGCCCTCAAGCGCGGCATCGAGCGCGCCGTCGAGGCCGTCTCCGCCGCCCTGCTGGAGCAGGCCAAGGACGTGGAGACCAAGGAGCAGATCGCTTCGACCGCCTCCATCTCCGCCGCCGACACCCAGATCGGCGAGCTGATCGCCGAGGCCATGGACAAGGTCGGCAAGGAAGGCGTCATCACCGTCGAGGAGTCCCAGACCTTCGGTCTGGAGCTGGAGCTCACCGAGGGTATGCGCTTCGACAAGGGCTACATCTCGGCGTACTTCGCCACCGACATGGAGCGTATGGAGGCGTCGCTCGACGACCCGTACATCCTCATCGTCAACTCGAAGATCTCCAACGTGAAGGACCTCCTTCCGCTGCTGGAGAAGGTCATGCAGTCGGGCAAGCCGCTGCTGATCATCGCCGAGGACGTCGAGGGCGAGGCCCTGTCGACCCTGGTCGTCAACAAGATCCGCGGCACCTTCAAGTCCGTCGCCGTCAAGGCCCCGGGCTTCGGCGACCGCCGCAAGGCCATGCTCGGCGACATCGCCATCCTCACCGGTGGCACGGTCATCTCCGAGGAGGTCGGCCTCAAGCTGGAGAACGCCGGTCTCGACCTGCTGGGCCGCGCCCGCAAGGTCGTCATCACCAAGGACGAGACCACCATCGTCGACGGTGCCGGTGACAGCGAGCAGGTCCAGGGCCGCGTCAACCAGATCCGCGCCGAGATCGAGAACAGCGACTCGGACTACGACCGCGAGAAGCTCCAGGAGCGTCTGGCGAAGCTGGCCGGCGGCGTGGCCGTCATCAAGGCCGGTGCCGCCACCGAGGTCGAGCTCAAGGAGCGCAAGCACCGCATCGAGGACGCCGTTCGCAACGCGAAGGCGGCCGTCGAGGAGGGCATCGTCGCCGGCGGTGGCGTCGCCCTGCTGCAGGCCTCCTCGGTCTTCGAGAAGCTGGAGCTGGAGGGCGACGAGGCCACCGGTGCCGCCGCTGTGAAGCTGGCCCTGGAGGCCCCGCTGAAGCAGATCTCCGTCAACGGCGGCCTTGAGGGCGGCGTTGTCGTGGAGAAGGTGCGCAACCTGGCCGTCGGCCACGGTCTGAACGCCGCGACCGGCGAGTACGTCGACATGATCGCCGAGGGCATCATCGACCCCGCCAAGGTCACGCGCTCCGCGCTGCAGAACGCCGCGTCGATCGCCGCGCTGTTCCTGACCACCGAGGCCGTCATCGCCGACAAGCCGGAGAAGGCCGCCGCGGCCGCTCCGGGCGGCATGCCGGGCGGTGACATGGACTTCTGATCCTCCCGGATCACCTGTCCTCAGATCGCTGGGGCGGCACCCCTCCTCCCAGGGGGGTGCCGCCCCAGCGGCGTTTCCCGGCGCGGCCGGCCGCGGGCGCCGGGTTCGCGGGTGGCATGCGTCGCCCCCGGCCCGGCGGGGCACGCTCGCCCCATGACGACACAGAACCGGCAGAACGCCCGTACGGCTCGATTCGGCGCGGACACCGTCGCCCTGGTCACCGGCGGCACCAGCGGGGTCGGCCTGGCGGCCGCGCGGCGGCTGCTCGCGGACGGCGCGCGGGTGGTCGTTTGCGGGCGCGACGAGCGCCGCCTCGACACCGCCGTGGCCGAGCTGACGCAACAGGCGCAGGCCGCGGCCGGGGACGGTGGCGGGGCCGCGGCCGGCGGCGTGGACCGGGTGCTGGGCGTACGGGGCGACACCGCGTCCGTCGCCGATCTCGACGCCGTCATGCAGGCCGTGCGCGACCGCTTCGGCCACCTCGACATCGTCTTCGCCAACGCCGGGGTGTACGCCGCCGCCCCCTTCGAAGAGATCACCGAGGACGACTTCGACCGGGCGGTCGGCGTGAACTTCAAGGGCGTCTTCTTCACCGTCCAGCGGGCGCTGCCCCTGCTGCGGGACGGCGGCTCCGTCGTCATCAACGCCTCGTCGCTCCTGCAACGCGGACGGGCCGACGCGACGCTGCACTCCGCGACCAAGGCCGCCGCGCACAACCTCGCCCGTACCCTGGCGGCCGCGCTCGCCGGGCGCCGCGTCCGGGTCAATTCGGTCAGCCCCGGCTACGTGGCGACGCCGATGCTCGCGGGGTCGGACATCGGCGACGCACAGGCGGCGGACCTGCGGTCCCAGACGGCGGCGGGCCGCCTCGGCCGCCCCGAGGACATCGCCGACGCGGTCGCCTTCCTCGCCTCCGACGAGGCGTCGTACGTCAACGGCCAGGACCTGGTCGTGGACGGCGGGTTGCATGGGTGCGCTCTGTGAGGGGCGTTGTGCCGGGGCAGCTTGGTGCGTGGTTCACGCGATCGTGGGACGCTGAGACGAGCGGCCCGGTGCCGCGCGAACGTCGATCTACGCTCGGCTCCTCAGGCCACTGCAGAAGGGACTCGCGATGACCGCCGCGATGGCCGAGACCGGCCAGGCACCCCACGGTCGCCCGTGGGACTACCTGCTTCAGACGTGGCGCGAGCTGGACGTGCCCGAGGGCTGGCGCGCCGAGATCGACGAAGGGCAGATCGTCTTGGTACCACCGCCCCACCCGCACCACAACGGCATCGCCGACGCGGTGCAGCGCCTGCTTTACCGGGTGCTCCCCGACGACCTGGGGATCTACCAGACGCTCGGTGTCCACGTCGCGCCGCTGGACAAGCTGTACGTCCCTGACCTGGTCGTCATGCCCACGGCCTTGATCGCGGCGAGTGATCCGGGCGGTAACGACCCCGTGGACGCGGCGGAGGCGCTGCTGGCGGTCGAGATCACGTCGAAGGGCAATGCGAAGACCGACCGGACCAAGAAGCTCTGGGCGTACGCGCACGCGCCGGTCCCGGCGTATCTGCTGATCGACCGGTTCGACGAGCACGGGCCGACGACGACGCTGTTCACGGAGCCGCAGAACGGTGCGTACAAGCACGCCGAGCGGGTGCCGTTCGGTGAGGCGGTGGAGCTGCCCGAGCCGTTTTTCAGCACGCTGCACACGGCGTCGTTCCCGCGCTGAGACGGGGCGCGGGAACGACGGGTGCCGTGACCGCGTCAGACGGTCGTCGGCTGGTGCTGCCGGGCGGGGGCCGGCGCGGGAGCGTTGGGGGTGTTCAGGTCCCTCAGCGCCTGTTTGGCGAAGCCGAAGAAGTACGTGGCCAGGAAGCCGGTCACGTAGCCGGTGACCAGGCCCAGGGCGTAGACGAGGAGGGTGGCGCCCAGGGGCTGGTTGCCCTTGAGGAGGGGGAACAGGGCCCAGCCCGACGGGCCGATGGCGGTGGCGCCGGTGGCCGTGCCGAGCTGGTTGAACAGGCCCACGAGGCCGCCGCCGAACGCGCCGCCCACGCAGGCCGTGACGAACGGGCGGCCCAGGGGGAGCGAGACGCCGTAGATGAGGGGCTCGCCGACGCCGAGGAAGCCGGCGGGCAGCGCGGACCTGATGGTCGTACGGATCGAGCGGTTGCGCGGCAGGCGGACGTAGACGGCCAGGGCCGCGCCCACCTGGCCCGCGCCGGCCATGGCGAGGACGGGCAGCAGAACGGTGTAGCCCTGCTGTTCGATCAGGGTGGTGTGGATGGGGATCAGGGCCTGGTGCAGGCCCAGCATGACGAGCGGCAGGAAGAGGCCGCCGAGCAGGAAGCCGGCCGCGGCGCCGCCGTGGGCGAGCAGCCAGTTCGCGCAGGTGCCGATGGCGGTGGCGACCTCGCCGGCCAGGAACATCAGGCCGAAGAGCGTGACCAGGCCGGCGACCAGCACGGTCACGGTGGGGGTGACGAGGACGTCGAGCGCTTCGGGAACGTGCCTGCGGCACCACTTCTCGACCCGTACGGCGAGCAGCGCCGCGCCCAGCGCCCCGAGGACGCCGCCCTGGCCGGGCGAGAGGTGCTGCCCGAAGGCGGTGACCTGGGCGACGCCCGCGTACACGATGATCGCGGCGACCGCGCCGCCCAGGATGGGGGTGCCGCCGAACTCCTTCGCGGTGTGGTGGCCGACGAAGACCGCGATCAGGGACAGGAAGCCGGAGGCGATGGCGGCCAGGGCCGGGACGAGCGCGGGGAGCACGCCGAAGTTGGTCAGCAGGCCGTTCAGGCCGGCGATGATGCCGCAGCCGATGAGGGCGGGGATCAGCGGGACGAAGATGTTGGCGATCCGGCGCAGGAAGAGCTTGACCGGGGTGGCGTTCCTGGCCTTCTGGCGGGCCTTGAGGGCGGCGCCGCGGCCGGCGAGTTCTTCGGCGGTGGAGGCAGCGGCGGCGCCCGGGGGAGGCGTGGCGGTCGCCGGTTCCCGGGCGGGCCGCGCGGCGCGTTCGGC
Organism: Streptomyces sp. NPDC017056; assembly: GCF_044332485.1. Taxonomy (NCBI): domain Bacteria; kingdom Bacillati; phylum Actinomycetota; class Actinomycetes; order Kitasatosporales; family Streptomycetaceae; genus Streptomyces; species Streptomyces sp. NPDC017056. The sequence goes on from NZ_JBIRPD010000007.1 coordinate 142,673, forward strand.
GTCGGCCAGGGCGGTGAATTCCGGAGTGACGCGGGCGACGGCCCCGGGGCCCAGCACGATCTGGTACGTGTCGTCCTCGACGACGCCCAGGACGGCGGGCAGGGCTTTCAACTCCGCGTCGCGGACCAGGGAGCGGTCCTTGAGGCCGAGGCGGAGCCGGGTCATGCAGTGGGCCACGGAGGTGACGTTGGCGGCGCCGCCGACCAGGGGGAGGATCGCGGCGGCGGTGGCGCGGTGCTTGTCATCGGACATGTGCGGTGCCTTGCTGTGCGTGCGTGCCGGGACGGGCGGGGAGGCGGCGTGTGGGCGCCCGGCGGTCAGCCGTCCTGGGGGGCGGCCGGGTCCAGGGCGGTGCGCAGGGCGGCCCTGAGGTGGCCGTGCGAGCCGGCCAGCAGCCGGGCTGCCGTCGGCCCGTCGACTCCGGCGAGGACGACGAGGATGGCGTTCTTGACCTCGCCGTCCGTGGTGGCCAGCGCGGCTTCGATCTCCGTGTCCGGCGCGCCGGTGGCCAGCGCCACGATGCGGCGCGAGCGGGCCCGCAGCTTCTCGTTGGAGGCGCGTACGTCCACCATCAGGTTTCCGTAGGTCTTGCCCAGCCGGATCATGGTGATGGTCGAGAGCATGTTGAGGACCAGCTTCTGTGCCGTGCCCGCCTTCAACCGGGTGGAGCCGGTGAGGAGTTCGGGGCCGACGACCACTTCGATGCCGTGCTCGGCGGCTGCGGCCAGCGCGGAGCCCGCGTTGCAGGACAGGCCGACGGTGAGCGCGCCGCGGGCCGTGCGGGCGTGTTCGACGGCGCCGATGGCGTACGGGGTGCGGCCGGAGGCGGAGACGCCGACGACCGTGTCGTCGGCGGTCAGGCCCAGCGCGTCCAGGTCGGCGGCGGCCAGCTCAGCGCTGTCCTCGGCGCCTTCGACGGCGGCGACCATGGCGGCGGGCCCGCCCGCGATCAGGCCGACGACCTGTGAGGGGTCGGTGTTGAAGGTGGGCGGGCACTCGCTCGCGTCCAGTACGCCGAGGCGGCCGGCGGTGCCGGCGCCCGCGTAGACCAGGCGGCCGCCGCGGGCCATCCGCTCGGCGGTGGCGTCGATGGCGGCGGCGATCTCGGGCAGCCGGGCGGCGACGGCGGCGGGCACGGTGGTGTCCTCGCCGTTCATCGTGCGGGCGATCTCCAGGGTGGAGAGGCGGTCGATCTCCGCGAGTTCGGGCCGGAAGGCTTCGGTGGTCAGCGTGTCCAGCTGGGCGCGCAGCTGGGTGTACTCGGCGGGGGAAGTCATGGTGGCGGCGGCTCTTTCCGGGCTCGTACGGCTCTGTACGGGGGCGGAGACGGCGGGCTGGGTGGTCGGCGGGCCGGTGGGTCAGCGGTTGGGGGTGCGGGGCGAGTGGCGGTGGGCGAGCGCTTCGTAGGAGGCGGACAGGGCGGGCGCGGCGGTCTCGTACGTGCGCTGGGCGACGCCCACGAACAGGCAGTCCACGACGAGGAGCTGGCTCGTGCGGGAGGACATCGCGGCGGGGCGCAGCTCGCTCTCCCGGGCGGTGGAGGTGGTGAGGACGTGGTCGGCGTACGACGCGATGCCGCCGTCGGCGCGTCCGGTGATCGCGATGGTCGTCGCGCCGTGGTCGAAGGCCACCCGCAGGGGCTCTATGACGTCGGTGGTGCGCCCGGAGTGGGTGATGGCGATGGCCACGTCGCCGGCGCGCATCTGGACCGCGTTGGTCACGGCGAGGTGCGGGTCGGAGTGGGCGTGCGCGATCAGGCCGATCCGCAGCAGCTTCTGGACCAGGTCCTGCCCGACGAGGTTGGAGGCGCCTATGCCGTACACGTCGATGCGGCGGGCCGCGGCCAGCGCGCCGACCGCCGCCTCCAGTTGCGCCAGGTCCAGCCCGGCCGCGGTGTCGGCGAGGCACTGCTGCTCCTCCTGTGCCAGCTTGGCGACCACGTCGGGGAGCGCGTCGTCGACCGCTATGTCGGCGGTGACGGCGGGCGCGCGGCCGGTGGCCTGCTGGGCGGCGAGGGCGGCCAGGGCGATGCGCAGGTCGCGGTAGCCCGGGTAGCCGAGCAGGCGCGAGGTGCGCACGACGGTGGCCTCGCTGGTGCCGGTGCGCTCCGCGAGGCCGGTGACGGTGAGCGCGGCGCAGCCGGCCGGGTCGCCGGCGACCGCCTCCGCGACCCGCTGCATGGACCGGGTCATGGAGGGTGCCAGGGTGCGCACCTTGGCGGCCAGGGCGGCGGGGGCGGGCGGGCTCGGGGCTGCCCGTACGGCGGCGCCGGAGTCCTTGAAAGTTTCCTTCACGTCAGGGCTCACAGCCGAAAAATAATTTCAGCGGGGGGCCGCGTCAATACCCCGCGGGCGGCTGTGGACAACGTGGCCGCGGGGCCGGGGCGGGCAGCCGGGGCGGTTGTCGGTGGTGGGGGAGAGAATGGGGGCATGGAGCTCGAACAGGCACTGCACGCGGCCCGTGCCCTGGTCCTCGCGGACCTGGTGGCGGGCGAGGTCGCCGACGCGGAGATCGTCTCGCTCGTCGAGGATTCCGTGACGCACCGCCGATGGTGGGTCGAGCAGTGGCCGCAGGGCGCGGAGTTCGTCGCCGGGCTGATAGCGCAGGACGTCCAGGACGCGCTGCTGGAGCGGTACGGCCGCTGGCCGCTGTGCCCCGTGTGCACCCACGGCGGCGACCCGCACGCGCTCGACGTGGAGCCCGAGTTGGGCCCCGACCCGCACTGGGTCTGCGCCAAGACGGCGGTGTCGGTGGCCAGGGTCGGTTCGCTGGGCTCCGCCGGGAAGGGCTGACGTGGCGCTCTACATCGACCCGCCGACCTGGCCCGGACACGGCCGTATGTGGTCCCACCTGGTCAGCGACGCCTCGTTCGAGGAGCTGCACGCCTTCGCGGAGCGCATAGGCGCCCCGCGCCGGGCCTTCGACCGGGATCATTACGACCTTCCGGCGGAGCGGTACGCCGACGCGGTGCGCGCGGGAGCGGTGGAGGTCGGCAGCAAGGAGCTGGTGCTGCGCCTCACCGAGGCCGGCCTGCGCCGGCCGAAGAGCCGCCCGGCGGGCCGCTGAGCCGGTAGGCCGGGACGTTGAGCCGGTAGGCCGGGGTGCTGAGGCGGCAGGCCGGGGCGTTGAGCCGGTAGGCCGGGTCCGGCCTCGGTGGGCCGGACCCGGCTCAGGCTTTCAGCCCCGGTCCGCCGCCTCGACGGGCACCCGCTTCGCGTCGGCCGAGGAGGCGACGACGCGGGAGGCGCTGCGCGTACGGTGCAGCCTGAGGGCGACCGCGGTGGTGCCGACGCCCAGCGCCGCGAGGCCGGCGCCCGTCCAGGCGACGGCCGGGTAGCCCCAGCCCGCGCTGATGACGAGCCCGCCGAGCCACGGCCCGACGGTGTTGCCCAGGTTGAAGGCGGACGTGGTGGTCGCGCCCGCCAGCGTCGGCGCGGCGGTCGCCACGTTGAACATCCGGGCGTTCAGGGCCGGCGCCGTGGCGAACGCGGTGACGCCGAGCAGCAGGGAGAGCGTGACGGCGGCGACGGGGCTGTGCGCGGTCAGGGCCAGCAGGGTCAGGACCGTGGCGGAGGCGCCGATGCCGCCGAGGATGGTGCCGAACGGGTGCGCGTCCGCGATGCGCCCGCCGACGAACGTGCCGATCAGCGCGCCGACGCCGAAGAGCGCGAGCACGGTCGGCACGCTGCCCTCGGACAGCCCCGCGGTGTCGGTCAGCAGCGGCGCCAGGTAGGAGAACAGCGCGAAGACCGCCGCGCCGTTCAGGGCGGTGCCGATCAGTGCCAGCCAGACCTGCTTGTCCCGGTAGATGCTCAGTTCGCGGCGGAGCACCGGGCGCTCGTCGCCGGTCGGCACGGCCGTCCTGGGCACCAGCGCGATCACGCCGATCAGGCCGATGGCCGACAGCGCGGCCACGGCCCAGAAGGCGGACCGCCAGCCGGCGTGCTGGCCGAGCAGCGCGCCGGCCGGTACGCCCGCGATGTTGGCGACGCTCAGTCCGCCGACCATGACGGCCATCGCCTTGGCGCGTGCCGTGACGGGCACCAGGGACACCGCGACGGCCGCGCCGACCGCCCAGAACCCGGCGCAGGCGAGCGCGCTGACGACGCGCGAGACGAACAGCACGGCGTACGTCGGCGCCAGCGCGCCGGCCACCTGACCGAGGCCGAAGACGCCGAGCAGCGCGATCAGCGTCGTGCGGCGCGGCAGTTGGAGCGTGGCCCCGGCGAGCACCGGGGCGCCGACCACCATGCCGATCGCGAAGGCGGAGACCAGAAGGCCGGCTTGGGGGATGGTGACGCCCATGTCCCGGGCGAGGGGTTGGAGGATGCCCGACAGCATGAATTCGCTGGTGCCGAGGGCGAAGACGGAGAGTCCGAGGACGTAGACGGCTATGGGCATGCGGGCGCGATCGGGATGGGCTTGCATGACAGGCACGAACAGTGGCGGTGCACCTGACATTCCCGGCCGCGGTGTCCGGAACGAGACGGTACCGGTCGGTCCCGGGCGGTGGCCGACCCGGGCCCCTGCCGCGTTTTGCCCGGCGGGCCCGGGGTACTCCGGCGGCTCGGTCCGGCGTACGAAGCGAGGAGGTCCGGATGCGGTCGGCGCTCAGCGGCGTGCTGACGGGGATCGGAACGGCTGCGTTCATCGACGAGACGGTGTTCCACCAACTGTTGCACTGGCACCACTTCTACGACAGGTCCACCACGGACGCCGGCCTGGTCTCCGACGGCCTCTTCCACGCGGGCAGCTGGCTCGCGATGGTGGCGGGCCTGGTCCTGTACGCCGACGTGCGGCGGCGCGGAACGCTCGTCCCGATGGCGTGGTGGGCGGGCCTGTGCCTGGGGCTGGGCGGTTTCCAGCTCTACGACGGAACGTTCCAGCACAAGGTCCTGCGCATCCACCAGATCCGCTACGGCGTGGACCTGGCCCCGTACGACTGGACGTGGGGCGGGATCGCCGTACTGCTGCTGGTGGCCGGCGTGCTGCTCCTGCTCCGCGCGTGGCGGAGCACGCCGCGCGGCGCGGCGGCCACCGAGCGGCAGACCGCGTCCCGCGCCCGATGACCGCTGCCGCCCTGCCGCCGCCCTTCACCGCGGCCGTCACCACCGCCGCCGTTCTCGGCTGCCTCGCCTACCTGGCCGCCGCGGCCCGGCTGCGGGCCCGCGGCGACGCCTGGCCGTACGGGCGCGACGCGGTGTTCTGTTCGGGCGGCGCGGTCCTGGTGGCGGGCTTCGCCGGGCCCTGGGGCGCAGCGCCGCCGTTCACCGCGCACATGCTCACGCACCTGTGTGTGGGCATGGCGGCCCCGCTGCTCCTGGTCCTCGGGCGCCCGCTGACGCTGACCCTGCGCACCGCGCCCGTACCGCTGCGCCGCCGCCTGGTGGCGCTGACCCGCTCGCGCTGGGCGGCGCTGCCGGTCCTGCCGCCGGTCGCGGCCCTGCTCGACTTCGGCGGGCTCTGGCTGCTGTACCGCACCCCGCTGATGTCCGCAAGCCACCACAGCCCCTGGCTGGACGCGGCCGTCCATCTGCACATTCTGATCGCCGGGGCGCTGTTCTCCTTCGGGCTGCTGGCCCTGGATCCGGTACGCCACCGCCCCGGGCCCGGCCTGCGGGCCGCCGTACTGCTGGCAGCGGGCGCGGCGCACGCGGTCCTCGCCAAGACCCTGTACGCCACGGGCCCGCCCGGCACCTCCTTCGGTGCGGCCGACCTGCGGCTCGCCTCCCAGGTCATGTACTACGGAGGCGACGCCGTGGAACTGGCCCTGGCGGTCGTCGTGGCGTGCCAGTGGTACCGGGCGGAGGGGCGCGTCCTGCGGCGCGCACGCCGCGGAATGCGCGCCCCGGCCGCCGCTACCCGGTGGTGAGCAGCTCCAGCTCGGTGGTGAGGTTGCGGCGGGCCACGCGTTCCCACTGCGCCTTGCCGTACGAGGTACGGAACAGGCTCTCCATGTCCAGGAGCTGCCGCAGCACACCGGCGCGCCCGGCGCGGAAGTCCCGGTCGGGCACGAACACGTACTCCTCGCGGACGGCGGCGGCGTAGGCCGCGTACTGCTCGGGCGAGCCCGCCAGGACCGCCAGGTCCGCGTCGCACAGGGCCGCGCCGTTGTGGTCGTCCGGTGCCGGGTCGTGGCTCGCGGTGAGGCGCACCAGGCGGGCGACCTCGGCCGTGCAGGCGTCGCCGATGCCCAGCTCGGGCAGGGCGCGCTCGGCGAGGGCCGCGCTGCGCTCCTCGTTCTCGGAGCGCTCGGGCCGGTAGACGGCGTCGTGGAACCAGGCGGCGAGGCGCACCGCGTCCCAGTCCACCGGCACCCCGGCGTCCCGGTCCGCGACGTGCACGGCCAGTTCGTCGACGCGGTCCAGTACGGCGATGAGGTGATCGGTGGTGTGGTAGCGGCGCTGCGGCTCGGCCCAGCGGGCGAGCAGGTTGTCCGCGTACGGAGCCGGGTCGGGGTCCGCCGGGCCGCCACCGCCGCGGGCGCCGGTGACGGCTGCGGCCCAGCGGTGGTGCAGGTCAGGGAACGGGTCGGCACCGCCACCGAAGTGGGTGTGCGCCGTTCCTGACGGAGGTGTCGTGCGAGCCATACGGGCCATTGTGCCTTCGCGGGCTTCTTCCGGGGTGCGACTCCTGGCGTAGGCGGTCGTCCGACGGTGCTGCCCGGTAGGGCGGCCGGCGGCGTCGCGGCAGGTCGCGGCGGCGGGTCAAGAGGGGGTTTCCGGTCGAGTACCGGGGCGTTGCGGTCCCCGCGGCCGGGTCGGCCCGTACTCTGGATATTGGACTAGACCTGTCGCGGCTCCCGCGGTCCGCGCCGGTTTCCCGTCTCGTCCTGCTCTGTCGTCACGTCGAAGGAATGGGGTCCCATGACCAAGCGCGCACTCCTGGAGGTGATCGCGCTCGACGCCGCCGACGCGGTGGCCGCCCAGGCCGGAGGGGCCGACCGCCTCGAACTCGTCAGCGACATGGCCGCCGACGGCCTCACCCCTTCGCCGCGGACCTTCGCCGCGGTACGGGCGGCCGTGGACATCCCGCTGCGGGTGATGCTGCGGGCCGCCGACGGGTTCGCCGCCGGCGAGGTGGACGCGCTGTGCGCGTCGGCCGCCGCCCTGCGGGCCGAGGGCGCCGACGAGTTCGTGTTCGGCTTCCTCGGCGCGGACGGGCGGGCGGACCTGGCGGCCGTACGGGCGCTGGCGGAGGCCGTCGACGGCTGCCGGTGGACGTTCCACCGGGCCATCGACCGGGCCGCCGACCGTGCCGCGCTGCGCAGGGAACTGGCCGGGCTGCCCGGCCTGGACACCTACCTGACGGCGGGCTCGCCCGCCGGCGTCGGCGAAGGGCTGCCGACGCTGCTCGCCGAGCGGTCCCGCACGGCCGACGGCGAGCCCGGCTACGAGCCGCGCCTCCTGGTCGGCGGCGGCCTGGTACTCGCGCACCTCCCGGCCCTCCAGGAGGCCGGCGTGGACGCCTTCCACATCGGCGGGGCGGCGCGCCCGTCCGGCTGGGAAGCGCCGGTGGCCGCGGAGGCCGTGGCGGCATGGCGCGGGGCGCTCGAAGGGGTGCCGGTCTAGGAACCCGTACGGGGCCGGGCCGCCGCGCTATCCGGCGGCCCGGCCGAGCCGGTCCGGCAGCGGGGCCGAGTGGATCACCGCCAGGCCGGAGACCGGGCGGGTCAGGCAGACGTACAGGCGGCGCAGACCGGTGCGCTCGTCCGGTTCGCCGCCGATGATCGCGGCGGGCTCGTCGAGGACCACGTAGTCGTATTCGAGGCCCTTGGCCAGGGTCGCGGGAACCAGGGTCAGCCGGGCCTCCTCCGAGGTCTCCTCGCCGGGGTCGAGGCAGGCCAGGCCCGCCGCGTCCAGGGCCGCGCGCAGCGCGGGCAGCCGCGCCTCGGCCGCGATCAGGCCGATCGACCCTTCCTTGGCCAGCGCCTCGTGGCAGGCGGCGACGACCGCGTCGTCCAGCTCCGCCGCCGGCACCGCCCGTACCGCGAAGTCGCCCGCCGAGTCGCGGATGGAGGTGGCCTCGGTCAGCTCGGGCGCGATCGCGGGCAGCAGCCGCGAGGCGTACGAGATCACCTCGCGCGGCACCCGGAAGCCCAGCGTCAGCTCCTCGACGCGCGCGCCCGGCTTGCCCAGGTGGGCCAGCGCCTCCTCCCACGTGTCGGTGGACCAGGGCGTGGTCCCCTGCGCGATGTCGCCCAGGATCGTCGCCGAGCCGGTCGTGCAGCGGCGGCCCACCGCCCGGTACTGCATCGGCGACAGGTCCTGCGCCTCGTCCAGCACCACATGGCCCAGGGAGTGCGTACGGGAGACCAGGTCCGTTGCCTCGTCGATCAGCACCGCGTCCGCCGCCGACCACTTGGCGCTCTTCACGCTGCGCGCGGGCTTCGCCCACAGGATCGTCTTCTGCTCCTCCGGCGTCAGGATGCCCGCCGCCTGCTCGGCCAGGAACTCCGCGTCGCCCAGCAGCCGCAGCACCAGCTTGGCCGGGTCCACCGGCGGCCAGACCTCCTTGACCACGGCCTTGACCGCCGCGTTACGCGCCACCGCGTCCTGCACCCGGTCGTCAGGAGCCTCCCCCGCCTGCTCCATCCGTACGAGCACCGCGTGCGCGATCCGCTGCGGCAGGGCGTCCCTGGCGGCCCCGTAACGGATGTCGCGGCGCCGCAGTTCCTCGACGATCTCCTCGATCTCGTACGCCGGCACCCGCCAGCGCCGCGAACCGCGCACCACCACACACGCCTCGGACGGGGCCCGCACCTGCGACCACACCGCCCGCCGCAGCACCTCCGCCAGCCGCGCGTCCCCCTTGACCGACGCGGCCGCCGCGTCGTCCGTGCCCCGCACCTCGACGTGCGCGACCAGGTCGTCGACCGTGGCCTGCTTGACCTCCAGCTCGCCGAGCGCGGGCAGCACCTGCTCGATGTAGTGCAGGAACGACCGGTTCGGACCGATGACGAGCGTGCCGGAACGGGCGAGGCGCTCGCGGTGCGCGTACAGCAGGTACGCGACCCGGTGCAGGCCCACCGCCGTCTTGCCGGTGCCCGGCGCCCCCTGGACGCAGACCGTGCCGGCGATCCCGGCCCGCACGATCTCGTCCTGCTCCGGCTGGATCGTCGCGACGATGTCCCGCATCGGGCCCACACGCGGCCGTTCGATCTCCGACTGGAGCAGCTTGCTGTGCTGCTCCGCCTCCGCCGGGTCGGTCAGGTTCTCGTCCTCGTACGCGGTCAGCCGCCCGCCCGTGTAACCGAAGCGGCGGCGCAGCCTGAGGTCCATCGGGTCCTTCTTGGAGGCCCGGTAGAACGGCTGGGAGACCGGCGCGCGCCAGTCGATGACCATCGGGTCGCCGTCGGCGTCGTGGACGTGCCGGCGGCCGATGTAGAAGTTCTCGCCCTCCGCGCCCTCGGCGGCGTCCTCGCCCGGCGCGTGCAGGTAGTCCAGGCGGCCGAAGAAGAGCGGGGTGTGCGCCAGGTCGGCCAGCGCCTTGATGCGGGCGTCGACCTCTCCCTGGAGGACCTCGGCGTTGACCCAGTTCGCGGTGACGTCCGCGATGTTGAGCGCCTCGGCGTCCTGGCGCATGGCGCGCAGCGCCGCACGGGAGGCGGCGAGGTGGGCGCGTTCGCGCTCCAGGGGGTCCTGCTGGTCGGGGGCCTGGGCCTGAGTGGGGACCTGGTCTTGGGCGTGCGAGGGCACGGTGTTGCCTCCGGCGGATCCGGCTACGGACGTACGTGACGGCGTACTCGTAGGCGTCTTCAGATGCGTTCAGATCGTGAATCAGCTGCGTGAAGCGGAAGCCGGCCGGTTTCCGTGCGGCCGGTGGCACTCCGCTCAGGCTCTGAGGGAGGCGGGCAGACCGGCGATTGTAGCCAGCAGGCATCGGGGGACGCCAACGGATTTCCGCGGGGCCCCGGCCCCCGGCCCCCGTGCATGGGTCCCCGGCCTCCGGGCCTCGGTTCGTACATCTCCCGTAGGGGACGGTATGGGTCCAGCGGGTGACCGAAGGCCGGTCGGGGATGGCCCCGTGGACCGATGTGCGGGGCCCCCGCGAAAACCATCATGGAGACATGAGCAGCGCAACCATCACCCCAGGCACCCTGCACCCGGCCCACGGCGCCACCGCCCTCGGCCCCGGCACCGCCCGCGCGCCGCACTCCCACGAGCAGCGCCACGTGGTCGGCAACGTCTTCCGCGCGGTCAAGGTCTTCGCCGCCGCCGCGGTGAGCGTCGTGCTCCTCGGGGAGTACGCGGAGGACTGAGCCCGGCTCGACCGAGCCCGCTTCCGAGACGCTCCGAGGCACTCCGAGACTCGGAGAACTCCAGCTGTAGGCCCTCTCCCACCCCCGACTGATACGCAACCAGCATCCGGATGACCGGAAACCGTTACAAACAGTCGGTCCCGATCGACTAGCGTCGCCGCAGACAGCGTGCGTTCGGCGACGAGGAGGGGCCAAACAAGTGTCTGCCGCCGAGGGGACGCGGTCGCTACCGCACAGACGGCCGTGGACGCGGCACCTCACGAACCCGGACAAGAAGACGGTCGCCGCAGCGGTACTGCTCGTGGTGTCCCTGGCCGGGCTGGCCGCCGTATTCCGGCTGGTGAGCCTGTCCATGTCGGACATAGTGGTCTACCGCGCGGAAGGCGAGGCCGCGGCGGCCGGTGGTGACCTGTACGGCTTCACCGTCACCGAGTGGAATCTGCCGGCGACCTACCCGCCCTTCGCCGCCCTGCTGTTCATCCCGACGACCTGGCTGCCGCTGGGCGCCCTCAAGGTCGCCTCCGTCCTGGTCAACGTCGCCCTCGTCCCGGTGCTGCTGCACCTCTCGTACAAGGCCGCCTACGCCACCGGGGCCGGCGAACCCCGCGGCGCTTCCCGGCTTCGGCGCGCGCGGACCGTGCCCGTCGTGATCGCCGCCACCGCCTTCGCCATCTGGCTCGAACCGCTCTTCCAGACGCTGGTCTTCGGCCAGATCAACATCGCCCTGACCTGCCTGGTCCTGTGGGACCTGAGCCGCCCGGACGGCGCCCGGCTGAAGGGCTTCGCCGTCGGCATCGCGACGGGCGTCAAACTCACCCCGGCGGTGTTCGCCGTCTATCTGCTGATCACCGGCCGGGTGCGGGCCGCCTTCACCGCCCTGGCCGGCTTCGCGCTCTCCGTCCTGCTCGGCGTGCTCGTCCTGCCGGGCGCCAGCGTCGAATTCTGGACGGCGCGGATGTTCGAGACCGGCCGGGTCGGCAAGGCGTGGATCGTCGACAACCAGTCCCTGCAAGGGCTGCTCGCCCGCTGCCTGCACACCGGGGAACCGGGCCTGGTGTGGGCGGGCGCGGCGCTGCTGACCGGCATGGCCGGTCTGCTCGTCGCCCGTCAGGTGTACCTGCGGCGCGGCCTGGACTCCTGGGGCGTGCTGTGCACCGCCGTCACGGCCCTGCTCGTCTCGCCGATCAGCTGGTCCCACCACTGGGTGTGGTGCGTGCCGCTGCTGGTCGCGCTGGGGGCGCACGTCAGGGGCGTACGGTGGCGCCGCGCCCTGCTCGCGGTGGTGGCCGTCGCCTTCACGGCCCGCACGATGTGGGTCCTGCCGCACCAGGGCGACCTGGACCTGCGGTACTCCTGGTGGCAGCAGCCGCTCGCGGCGCCGTACCCGGTCCTCGGGCTCGCGATGCTGGCGGCGGTGGCCTGGTGGAGCCGCGGCCGCCCCGCGGCCCCGCCGTCCCTCCTGGCCCGCCGCCCCTTCCCGCTGCCCCGCTCCGGCCGCCAGGACCGCGAACTGAGCGCCCGCGCCGACCACTGACCGCCGCCTACCGGGCCGGGCGGCCCGCCAGGCGGCGGCTCTCAGCCCTCCGCCAACAACTCCGTCGCGTCCACGATCCGGTACGCGTACCCCTGCTCGGCCAGGAAGCGCTGGCGGTGCGCCGCGAAATCCTGGTCGATGGTGTCGCGCGCGACGACCGAGTAGAAGCGCGCCTCGTGCCCGTCCGCCTTCGGGCGCAGCACGCGCCCCAGCCGCTGCGCCTCCTCCTGCCGGGACCCGAAGGTGCCCGACACCTGGATCGCGACCGTCGCCTCCGGCAGGTCGATCGAGAAGTTCGCGACCTTCGAGACGACCAGCACCGAGATCTCGCCCTGCCGGAACGCGTCGAAGAGCTTCTCGCGCTGCGCGTTGGACGTCTCGCCCTTGATCACCGGCGCGTCCAGGTGCTCGCCCAGCTCGTCGAGCTGGTCGATGTACTGCCCGATGACCAGGGTCTGCTCGCCCTTGTGCCGCCGCACCAGCGCCTCGGTCACGTTCTGCTTGCTGGCCGTCGTCGCGCAGAAGCGGTACTTCTCCTCCGCCTCGGCCGTCGCGTACGCCAGCCGCTCCGACTCGGTCAGGTTGACCCGCACCTCGACACAGTCCGCCGGCGCGATGTACCCCTGCGCCTCGATCTCCTTCCACGGCGCGTCGAAGCGCTTCGGCCCGATCAGCGAGAAGACGTCCGACTCGCGCCCGTCCTCCCGCACCAGCGTCGCCGTCAGCCCCAGCCGCCGCCGGGCCTGGAGATCGGCCGTGAACTTGAAGACCGGCGCGGGCAGCAGATGCACCTCGTCGTAGATGACCAGCCCCCAGTCACGCGAATCGAACAGCTCCAGGTGCGGGTAGACGCCCTTCCGCTTGGTCGTCAGCACCTGGTACGTGGCGATCGTGACCGGCCGGATCTCCTTCTTCGTACCGCTGTACTCGCCGATCTCGTCCTCGGTCAGCGACGTCCGCTTCACCAGCTCGTGCTTCCACTGCCGCGCCGAGACGGTGTTCGTCACCAAAATCAGCGTGGTCGCCTTGGCCTGCGCCATCGCACCGGCCCCCACCAGCGTCTTTCCCGCGCCACAGGGCAGTACGACGACCCCCGACCCGCCGTGCCAGAACCCCTCCACGGCCTGCTGCTGATACGGCCGCAGCGACCAGCCGTCCTCGTCCAGCTCGATCGCGTGCGCCTCGCCGTCCACGTACCCGGCCAGGTCCTCGGCCGGCCAGCCGAGCTTGAGCAGCGTCTGCTTGATCTGCCCGCGCTCGGACGGATGCACCACGACCGTGTCCGGGTCCAGCCGCGCCCCCACCAGCGGCTGCACCTTCTTCGACCGCAGGATCTCCTCCAGCACCGGCCGGTCGGTGGTGGTGAGCACCAGCCCGTGCGCCGGGTGCTTGGTCAGGGTCAGCCGCCCGTACCGCGACATGGTCTCGGCGATGTCCACCAGCAGCGCGTGCGGCACGGGATACCGCGAGAAGCCGACCAGCGCGTCCACGACCTGCTCGGCGTCGTGCCCGGCCGCGCGCGCGTTCCACAGCCCCAGCGGCGTCACCCGGTACGTGTGGATGTGCTCGGGCGCCCGCTCCAGCTCCGCGAACGGCGCGATCGCCCGCCGGCACGCCTCCGCCTGATCGTGCTCGACTTCCAGCAGCAGCGTCTTGTCGCTCTGGACGATGAGAGGTCCGTTCACGCGCCTCGCCTTTCGCGTCACCTGCACCCGGCCGTCCCCTGCCGACCACGGCACCCGGCCGTCCATACGGCCAAACGTCCAGTGTGCCGCATCGACGGGGAGGACCGGAGCGGCGCCGGGAACTGGTCACCGCGGTGGGGACCCCACCGGCTGCGCTGTGCCGATCCGGTGGGCGCCGAGAAATGTGCTGTCGACTGTCGACGGTTTTTCGTTGTACCCGACATTCGGAAACGGCGAGCTACCTGCAGGGGCCTGCCCCGCGATCAAAACCGGAAACTATTGACCGGATGCGATCGAGTTGAAACCGAAAATTATCCGTCAGTTTGCCATCACAGGTAACCGGCTCTTCGGGTGCATCGGCAATGTGTCAAGAGGATAAATACGCAGCTTCGGCTTGCGCTCGCAGGCCGGTGCTCATACTATCAACGTGGCGGGTTCCGTGAACTGACTGCCCATCGCGCCTTCATCTGTCACTGCCGGTCTTCCGTCGCATCTCTCGTATTTCTCATCCCGCCTTTCGCGCGTGAAACTTCCTGACGTTGCATCGTAAAACATCTGCATCCGTTCGCCAAGTCCAATTCGATTCGACTGGTAACGGAAATGTTCATCAAATTTTGGATCGCCCTGTTGGCGGTAACTGTCGCAGAAGGGCTCTTGTTTCAGTTCCTCTCGGAGCTGGGGTGGGCCTTCGTGGTAGCGGTCTCGGTAGCAACGCTCCAGGTCGCCTTCGCCGACACCGAAAACTAGGGTGCCTTAACGCCAAGCCTTCCGCGGTCAGTAACTGCGGAAGGCTCGCGTGAGAATTAGGAGATCAAAAAAAATGGCCGTCCTGGTCATCGATGTCACGAGGTCTTTCGCGGGGAATGAGGAGAGGTTCGTATCCGCGCTGCTGGAACTGTACGCGCCCCTCGAACCCGAAGTCGTCGTCATCGGTCTGGAACCACAGCGCTTCGTCTTGGACGCGCTCAACAAGAATGTGGACTTCCGCGTCACGTCGACGGGATACGAGCCACAGGTACGTCTCGAAATTGCCGCACTCGTACGCGAGAGAGCAGCCCGGGACCCGGGGGAACGATTCCTTGTGTCCTCACACCATCGATCCGTCCAAGCCAAGGAGGGTGAGCTGGCACCGCTTGCCAGTGTCTTCGAAACAGTGCATCCGAGAGACGTGCTGAGGCGGCCGCCGCGGGCAGCGGAGGAGCTGATTGCGGAGCTGATGCCCGTGCGTGAGGCGCTGGAAGTTCTACGGACGGTATTGCGGCAAGTTGATGCGTCAAACCGGCCCGTGATGAAGACGGACATTCGAAGCCTCCTGACCCGATTCGACGAACGTTTCTCCAGGCAGCGGTATCCGGCGGCGCGGGCCCCGCAACTGATCACACATTTGCTCGACGCTGCGGTCGCTGAAGGCGTCGTCCGGCTTATCGGAAACGACCCCCTGGTGTACGTGCAACTCGCGGAGGAGAGTCGGCAAGGGTCGAACAATCATCCTGCGGGTACCTCGGAAACTCATTCCTTGGTTCAGTGCACGGTGGAATCGAAGCGATCAGATTTCCGTCCGGAAACGCGGTCGCAGGAGCTTCAGTACGCGCTTCGTGTGCAGGATTTTGGTCCTCATGCGGAGGTTCGTGAAGCTCTCTACGAGGCGATCAGCCGTGTGACGGCCAATTCTGTCGAAGATGCCTCCATCAAGGAGTTGGTGCACGCCGCCGTGCGGGTGGCGAGGGATGAATCACCTTCTCATTTTCCGCGCAAAATGGGCGAGAACCTGGCGAAGGAAAAGTACCCCTGGCGCAACCTCGAAGGTTTTATTGTCAGGCTTTTGGTGCGGGGAGGGATGATCGTCGACAGTGACGGGAAGGAGATGCCGGAGGGGCCGATCTGGGCCCTCAGGCAAGGGCATCTGGCGCCGCTTCCAAGCGACTGGCCTATCCGGCTGGACGCTGAACTCGTGCTGGCAATCGTTCGGTCCCGATCGGACGTGAGCTGGCAGGATGGCGTCGATCTGGCGGGCGCGCTCTACCTGAACCGTACCGAGCAATACGTCGAACGCATCGACCGCATCGTAGAGTTGCTGTTCACGCGGCAACAGATCGACGTGGCCGCTGACATGGGATACCTGCGGCCTGTCAGTTCGGATGGCGAGCTTGACATGCGGGGCACCCCCTGAGGCGCGCTGCGAAAGGCCGCGCTTAGACAGCCTGAGGTGGGTCGCTGATGTGCCCAGTCATGCGGCGAGAGCGAAGTTGTGCGCGTGGGCGACGGAGCGGTGGAGGCCGTCGCCGCGCTGCTGGCAGCCGCGAAAACACTAGCGATTCCTCATCCAGCCAAGCAAATGCCCGACCCGGGCATGCACCTTGCGGCGCTCGGCATTGATTTTCTACTTGTCCTTCTACAGCGGCTGTCCGGGACACTTGCGTCGCGGAATGACCAACCCGTTGGATGAGCCTTCCTCGGTGCCTGGGAAACACATGCGGACACCATCTGCGACTTGCTCACGAAGCTGTTTCGTCGGCCAGTTCGGCTACGCCGGTGATGCGGTGGAGGGGGAAGGTGCGGACCTCGTCGGCGGTGTGGTCGTAGGCGGTGACGAAGCCGCCTTCGACGCGGACCGGGGCGATGACGCGCTGGCTGGCGGCGCCGTCGGCGTTGACGTAGCCGATCCAGAGGGTGGCGTTGGTCAGGACGGCGGCCTGCATGGTGGCGAGGGTTTCGGCGGAGGTGGTGCGCGGGAGGCCGCCGGGGGCCGGGGTGGCGGGGGTGCCGGCCGGCTTGCGTTCGGCGGTTGCGGCCAGGTCGCCGGCGCGGATGGCGCGGACCGCCGCTTCGAGGAGGGTGGCGTCGGGCGCGGGCGGGCCGTCGGGGACCGGGGTGGGCGCGGTGCGCGGCGGGGTGCGGTAGGCGTCGGGGCGGGCGATCAGGACGTCGCCGGCGGCGGACTCGGCGGCCGGGGCGTAGCCCATTGCGCGCAGGCCCTCCAGGAGCTGGTCGGGCGGGGCGGCGGAGGCCAGTACGGTCGGTGCGAGCCGGCGCAGGCGCAGGGCGACGGCGCGGCGGTCGGCGAGGATTTCGGCGAGCAGGGCGTCGTCGTCGCAGCGTACGTACGCGGAGGCCGCGCCGACGCGGAGCCGGCCGTGGCGTCGCGCCACGTCGTCGATGAGGTAGGCGAGCGGCTGCGGGACCGGCGTACGGGAGTGCTCGGTGAGGAAGGTCTGCAGTTCGGCTGCCGAGCGGCCGGCGTCCAGGGCGCGGCGTACGGAGCCGGGCGTGAAGCGGTAGACGGTGGCGCCGCCCTTGGACTCGACGTCGGCGAGCATGCCGAGCGCGTCGGCGAGCGGGCGTTCCAGGGGGCCGGGCGCCACGGCGGTCAGGTCGGCCTGGAGGAGGACGTGGTCGAGGGGTTCGGGGAGGAGGGGGGCGAGGAGGGCGGCGGCGTGGGACGCGGGGTCGGAGCCAGGGGCGGCTTCCAGGAGGGCGCGGGCGTGGGTGGCGAGGGCGCCGCGGCCGGTGATGCCGAGGAGTTCGGCTTCGGCGAGCGTCCAGCGGGCGATGCGCGTGCGCAGGTCGTCGGCGGTGCCCGTGGCGCCTGTGGCCGAGCCGGCGTTGCGGGCTGCGTTGGCGTCGGCGGCGGTGGCCGGGTCAGGGCGGCGGGCGGGCGTTTTGGCGCCGCTGTTGGCGGCGGGGTCCGCCGTTGTCCGGGCCGCGCCGCGCAGCGGGTGTTCCCAGCGCAGGCGGTCCAGTACGGCTTCGGCCGGTACGGACGTGCCCGGGGCCAGGGAGGCGAGCAGGGTGAGTGTCCGGCGCCGTACCTCGGGTGCCGCTGACCGGTCCAGGTTGGGGCCGAGCGCGGACAGGGTGCGGCCCTTCGGGTCGGGAGTGCCGACCAGCCCGGCGGTACGGGTCGCCGCGAGCCAGGACGTGGCCAGCCGCGCCCAGCGCTCCTGGGCCGGCAGCCGGCGCCAGTCCTCGGCGGCGGGGGTGGGCGCGTACCGCTCGTCGGCTTCGCCGTCGGAGGCCAGCAGCCCGGCTCCGTAGGCGAGTTCGAGCCAGAACGCGGCGAGTTGTTCGGTGGCGTCCAGGGCGGTGGCGGTCCGCTTGAGGTCGCGGACCGACAGGCCGCCGGCGCGCAGTACGCCCGGGCCGCCGAGGTCCCACTCCTTGAGCAGTTCCTCGACGGTGGCCAGCGCGGTGAACGCCTGGCTGGCGGCGGCGTTGTCCACAAGGTGTGGATCGCGTGCGGTGGTGGGCGCGAGGGCGGGCGGCAGCGGCTCGGGAACACGGTGTGCGCGCCCCGCGCGCAGGTGCAGCGCCGCCTCGCGGGGCAGGACGACGTTACGCGGCCCGGCGGGCAGCAGCAGTCCGCGGTCCAGCAGCCATTGCAGGTGTGCGGCGGGCCGGTCGGTGACGGCGCCGTACGGCGGCCCCCAGACCAGCCGGTCCAGGACGGCGTGCGCCTCGGCGGGCGCGGCTCCGAGCAGCTCGGCCATGCGCGTACGGTCCCGGAACAGGCCGGTCAGCGCGGCGACGGCGGTCACCGGGTCGTGGGTCGCGGGCAGCCCGGCGGCGGCCAGGATGTCCTGGAGGCGGCCCGGCGACATGCCGGACGTGGCCTCGGCGACGGTCGGGCCGAGGCCGGTGGGGGAGGGGTGCGCGGGGCCGGGCGCGAGCAGTTCGCGCGCCGTGCGGACCAGGCGCAGCCGGTCGTCGCCGCCCCAGACCAGCGCCTGCTCGCGCAGCGTCCGCAGGGCGCGGGGGAGTTCGGCGGTGACGGCGGGGTCGGGGCCGGCTGTGGCGTCCGGTCCGCTCGTACCGTCCGTCTCCGTGTCGCCCGCCATCAGGCCGAGCAGCGTCTCGTACGGGCACGGGTCGGGCGCGACCGCCAGCGCCTCGGCGGTCTGTAGCGCGAACCGGTCCAGGCGCTCCACGGCCCGGACGACCGAGGCGCGGGTGCCGGCCCGGGTGGCGAGCTGGGTCAGGTCGCCGGGGACCGGGTTGAGGAGGTCGGGGCGGGCCCGCAGCAGGTCGGCGAGCCCGCTGTCGGGGCGGGTGCGGAGCTCTTCGGCGAGCGTGCGGGGTGTTTCACTCATCCGCTACACGGTAGCGGGGGCGTGTGACGTTGTCGGGTGCAGCGCCGTGCGGTGCGACAACCGGGACCGGAGCGGCGCGGGGCCGTGCCGGTGGCGGGAGCGCGTACCGGTCCCCGTCCGGTCGGCGCCGCCGCCCCCGCTGGAGGGACGATCGGGGGTACCGTCTCGGGAGGAACCGGGCTGTGCCACAGGGGATTTCGTGGGGATCGAGAGCGACCAGCTGGTCTTTGACTATTTGAGCCGGGTCGGTGATCTGGCCCAGCAGCGGGGGCTGCCTTCCGGCGCGCGGATGCGGCTGGTGGCCGAGCTGCGGGCCCAGGTGGACTCGGCGAAGGCGGACACGGTGCCCGGGGTCAAACGGGTGCTGTCCCGCCTCGGGACACCCGAGGCGGTGGTGGCGGCCGCGGGCGGCGGCGCGCCGAGCGGCCAGGACACGGGTGACACGGCCGGCGGCGGGACTGGTGACAAGTCCGGCGGTAAGGCTGGGGGCCTGCCAGGTCTGCCCGGCCTGTCCGGCCTGTCGACCCTGGGCGAGGGGCTGCGTGGCCTCGCCGGGAAGGTGCCGGCGCCGCGGGACGGCAAGCGGCGTTCCGTCCGCCCCAAGGAGCCGCAGGAACCGCCGCCGACGGCCTCGCCGCCGCACCTCGCGGGCTTCGACGAGCTGGGCGAGGGCGTGGACGAGCCCGACTGGTGGCGCGTGGAACCGGGGCCGTACGGGCCTTACGGGCCGGGCGAGACCGTGCCCGGGTTCATCGGCGGCATCGAGATCCCCGAGATCCGCGAGCGCCCGCCGGGCGAGCGCAAGGACGGCCCGCTGTCCCTGGAGAAGGAGAAGGAGAAGGGCGAGCGGGACGACGACGAAGCGCTCGAAGAGGAAGTCGGGGAAGAGGAGGAAGAAGAGGGCGGCGAGCACGGGGAGGAGGCCGCGGAGGCGCCCCGGCGCGGGGTGTTGCCGCGTGTGCTGCCGCGCATGCTCGCGTGGCGGCGGCGGACCGGCGCCTCCGAGCCGTACGCCGAGGAGCCCGAACCGGTGGAGTACGTGCAGGCCGCGCGGCCCCCGCTCAGCCCCGTCCTGCTGCTGGCCGTCCTCCTGCTGGTGGCGGGCGCGGTGCTGGGTTCCTGGCTGGCGCTCGCCGGGGGGTGGGTGCTGGCGTACACGTCCCGGCGGCTGCCGCGCGCGGAGGCGAAGTTCGCGGCGCTCGGGGTGCCGGGGCTGATCGTGGTCGGGCTGGTGGTGTGGCTGTGGGGCCGGGTGAACGGGCGGTGGGGCGAGCCCATCGCCGACGGGCAGCTGGGGCACGAGCTGACCGGTGTGCTGCCGGTGGCGGTCCGCGTCGCGGCCGTCGCCTCCGCCCTGTTCCTGGTGTGGCGGATGCGGCGGGTGCCACGTTGAGGCGCGGCGGGCCCCACCGACCGGCCCGCCGCCCCTAGGACGCACAGAGGACGCACACCTCGCCGTCTACTTCTTCTTCGTCTACTTCCCCGTCAGCTTCTGCTGCAACTGGGCCAGGATCTTGTCCGCCGCCGTGTAGCCGATGCCCTGGATCCACAGCTGGTCGTCGACGCGGAAGGTGCGGCCGTTCTTGGCCGCGTCCATGTTCTTCCACAGCGCCCCGCCGGTGACCTGCGTCTCCTTGGACTTCTCCGGGCTGCCGTACGCCGTGTAGAAGACCGCGTCCGCGTCGGCCTTGTTGATCTGTTCCGCGCTGATCTCGATCATCATGCCGTCGCGGGCGCCCTGCACCACGCTGGTCGGGCCGGTCCCGATGTCGTTGAGGACCGTGCCGATGTAGCTGCGGCAGCCGTAGATACGGGTGTCGGCGCCTTCGACGAAGCGGACGACGTTGGTCGTGGTGCGCTTCGCCGCGGCGGCCCCGCCGAGCGCCGCCGTGACCCGCTTGGCGTGTGCCTCGTACGCGGCGACCGCCCGCTTCGCCTCGGGGATCTTCCCCAGCGCGTCGGCGTGGGTGGCGAAGTTCTGCTTCCAGGGGTAGCCGGTGGTCTCCGTCATGACCGTGGGCGCGATGGCCTTCAGCTGCGCGTACCGCCCGCCGTCGCGCACCTTGCTGGTCAGGATCAGGTCGGGCTTGAGGGCGGCGACCGCCTCCAGGTTCGGCGCGCCGATCTTGCCGACGTCCTCGATGCCGGCGGTCCGGTCCGCCGGCAGGTAGTCGAGGAAGCCGCCGGCCACGTCGGAGCGGGTGGCGCCGACCGGCTTCACCCCGAGCGTGACGGCCGAGTCCAGCTCCGCGGTGTCCAGCACCACCACGCGCCGGGGCGCGTCGGGAACCTCGACCTCGCCCATGGCCGTACGCACCGTGTGCCGTCCCCCGCCGGACGCGGGACGTGCCCAGGTGGTGACGGGCTGGGCCGGGCAGTCGGCCGCCTTGGCCGAAGAGCCGGCCCCACCCGACCCGCCCGCCCCATCCGCCCCGCCCGATCCGGATGAGCCGCAGGCGGTCAGCGACACGGAAGCGGCCAGGGCGGTGCCCACGGCGAGCAGGGTACGAGCACGGCGGCGCCCGGCCCGCGGAACCGGGCGGAGGGCCGCGGAGGCCGGACGGGGACCTGCCGAGACCGGACGGGGAGTCGCGGAGGCCGTACGGGGAGCCGCGGAGGCCGGACGGGGAGCTGCGGGGAGCTGCATGACAAGCCCTTTCGTCTGGGGAGCGGCGCGGTCACCCGGACCCGGGCGCGGCAGGCCCGCCCCCGCCCGGAGCCTGCCAAGGCCGCCCCGGCACCACCAGGGGCGAGCCCGTCACCGGGTCCGGTACCACCACCGACGCCAGCCCGAACACCTCGCGCACCAGTTCCGCCGTGACGATTGCCGCCGGGCGCCCCTGCGCCACGATGCGCCCGTGGGCCATCGCCACCAGGTGGTCGGCGTACCGGGCGGCCTGGTTGAGGTCGTGCAGGACGGCGACGACGGTGCGCCCCCGGTCGTGGTTGAGCTGCCGGATCAGGTCCAGCACCTCCACCTGGTGCGCGATGTCCAGGTACGTCGTCGGCTCGTCCAGGAGCAGCAGGTCGGTCTCTTGCGCGAGCGCCATCGCGATCCAGACGCGCTGCCGCTGCCCGCCGGACAGCTCGTCGACCGGCCGGTCCGCCAGCTGTGCCACGTCCGTACGGTCCATGGCCTCGGCAACGGCCCGCTCGTCCGCGCCGGACCACTGCCGCCACCAGTGCTGGTGCGGCTGGCGGCCGCGCGAGACCAGGTCGGCGACGGTGATCGCCTCGGGCGCCACGGGGGTCTGCGGCAGCAGGCCCAGGGACCGGGCGATCTGCTTGGTGGGGATGCGCGCCAGGTCCGTACCGTCCAGCAGGACCGCGCCGCGGCGCGGCCTGAGCAGCCGTCCCAGTGCCCGCAGCAGCGTGGACTTGCCGCAGGCGTTGGGGCCGACGACGACGGTGACCGCGCCGTGCGGGATGTCGAGGTCGAGCCCGTCGACGACCGTGCGGTCGTCGTAGGCGAGCGTCAGGTCCCGTGCCGTGAGCCGGCTGCCGGAGGCCGCCGTGTGCATGCCGCTCTTGCTGCCCTCGCCGCCCTCGCTGCCCTCGCCGCCCTCGCTGCCCTCGGTCACGCTCGTCCTCCCACGGCACGGCTGCGGATGATCAGGTGGATCAGGTACGGGGCGCCGACGGCCGCGGTCAGCACGCCCACCGGCAGTTCGGTCGGCGCGAGCAGCTTGCGGGCGAGCAGGTCGCCGAGCACGACGACGACCGCGCCCAGCAGCGCCGAGGACAGCAGCGGGATCTGCGCCGTACGCGTCAGCCGGCGGGCGACCTGCGGGGCGAGCAGCGCCACGAAGCCGACGGGGCCGGCCGCGCCGGTCGCCATCGACGCCAGCACCACGCCGAGGGCGACCAGGCCGAGCCGGGTGCGGTGCAGCCGTACGCCGAGCGCGGTCGCGGTGTCGTCGTCCATGGATACGGTGCGCTGGGCGCGGGCCGCCCACAGGACGGCGGGCAGCAGGACCGGCAGGGCCCAGCCGAGCGGCGCGGCCTCGGCCCAGCCGCGCCCGTTGAGCGAGCCGGTCATCCACACCTGCGCCTGCTGGGCGACGAGGTAGTCGCCCTTGGTCAGGAACAGCTGGGTGACGGAGCGCAGGGCGATGGCGAAGCCGATGCCGATCAGGACGAAGCGGGTGGCGTGCAGGCCGCCGCGCCAGGCGAAGACGTAGCCGAGTACGGCGGCCAGGATGCCGCCGGCGACCGACAGGTACGGCAGTACGGCGTACGAGGTCACGCCGAAGGTCAGCGCGCCCACCGTCAGCGCGCTCGCGCCCTGGGTGACGCCGATGACGTCCGGGCTGGCGAGCGGGTTGCGGGCGACGGTCTGGAGCAGCGCGCCCGCGATCCCGAAGGCCGCGCCGACCAGCAGCCCGACCGCCATCCGCGGCAGCCGCAGCGTCCCGACGACCAGCTCGGCCGGCGAAGGCCGCCCCAAGGCGGCTTTCAGCGCCTCGCCGGGTGGCACGAAGGATTCGCCGAAGCACAGGTACGCCAGGCAGCCGGTGGCGAGCAGTACGGCGAGCACGCCGGCGACCGAGGCCGCGCGCCGGTGCACGAGGAAGGAGCCGCGCCCGGCGCGCACGAGGGCGTACCCCGCTGGCCGCGCGCGCACGTGCCGCACCGCGCTGCCGGAGCCGCCGGCCGGTGCCGTCATGCCGGCACCCCCTTCCGCCGCACCAGCGCCACCAGGAACGGCACGCCGATCAGCGCCGTCATCACGCCCACCGGCACCTCGGACGGCGGGAACAGGACCCGGCCCACGGTGTCCGAGACCAGCACGACGACCGGGCCGAGCAGGGCGGCCATCGGCAGCACCCAGCGGTGGCCGCCGCCCACGGCCGCGCGGGCGAGGTGCGGTACGGCCAGGCCGACGAACGCGATCGGACCTGCCGCCGCGACGCCCGCGCCGGTCAGCACCGTCGCCCCGAGCCCGCCGGCGATCCGTACGGCCGCGACCCGCTGCCCGAGCCCCCTGGCGACGTCCTCGCCGAGTGCCAGCGCGTCCAGGCCGCGCGCGACGGACAGCACCAGCACCGTGCCGGTCAGCAGAAACGGCCAGAGCTGCGCGACGACCTCGCTGTCCCGGCCGGTCAGCGACCCGACTTGCCAGAACCGGAACTCGTCCAGCGCCGCCGCCTTCGTCGTCAGCACCGCCATCGTCACCGCGACGAGCAGCGCGTTGACCGCGGCCCCGGACAGCGCCAGCTTCACCGGCGTCGCACCGCCGCGCCCGCCGGAGGCGATCGCGTACACGGCGACCGAGGCAGCCCCCGCCCCCGCGAAGGCGAACCACACATACCCGCCGAGGGTGTGCACGCCCAGGAAGGACAGCGCGAGGACCACGCCCACCGAGGCGCCCTGGCTGATGCCGAGGACGCCCGGGTCGGCGATGGGGTTACGGGTGATGCCCTGCATGACCGTGCCTGCCAGGGCGAGCGCGGCGCCGACCATCAGGCCGATCAGCGTGCGCGGCAGCCGCAGGAAGCGCACCACCTGCGCCGCGTCGCCGTCGCCGCCGTACAGCAGCGCGCCGAGCACTTCGGACGGCGCGAACTGGCGGCTGCCGAACGCGAGCGAGAGCAGCACCGCCAGCAGCAGGGCGAGCACCGCCGCCGCCATCCAGCCGATGCGGCGCCTCACCAGGGAGGCTCTGGGAGTACTGGCCCGGGCGACTGGCATCGGCTCCCTTTCGGGGGGCGCGGGCGGGGTGCTCGCGCGGACCGGCGGGGTGAGGTCAGGAGCGGCTTAGTGTAGGGCCCGCCTCACTCCGGTCATCGGCCACAATGGCCACCATGGCTTCGCACACCCCCGTACCGGATCCCACGGTCGCCACGGCCTCGAAGGCGCTCACGGTCGGCTTCGACCTGGACATGACGCTGATCGACTCGCGCCCCGGCATCAAGGCGGCCTACCAGGCGCTGTCCGCGGCGACGGGGACGTACATCGACGCGGATGAGGCGATCACCCGGCTCGGGCCGCCGCTGGAGCAGGAGATCCGCCGGTGGTTCCCCGAGGAGCGGGTGGCGGAGATGAGCGACCTGTACCGCGCGATGTACCCCGAGCACGCGATCACCGGGACGCTCGCGATGCCGGGCGCCCGTGAGGCGGTGGCCGCCGTGCGGCGCCACGGCGGGCGGGCGATCGTGGTGACCGCGAAGTACGAGCCGAACGCCAAGCTGCACCTGGACCACCTGGACATCGGCGCGGACGCCGTCATCGGCTCGCTGTGGGCGGAGGCCAAGGCGGAGGCGCTGCGCGAGCACGGCGCGGCCGTCTACGTCGGCGACCACACCGGGGACGTCCGCGGCGCGCACACCGCCGACGCGCTGTCCGTCGCCGTGGCCACCGGGCCGTGCGACGCGGACGAACTGCGCGCGGCAGGCGCGCACGTACTCCTCGACGACCTGACCGCGTTCCCGTCCTGGCTGGCGGAGTACGCGGCGGAGCGGGACCGGCGGAGTGCGTAGGTCCGCTACGCCGCGGAGGACCTCGCCTGCCGCCGCTGTGCCGCGACGGAACGCAGCACTCCGGCTCCGGCGATGAGGAAGCCCGCACCCATGAGCATGCAGACCCAGTAGAAAACGGACGGCAGCGGATCGGCCCCGATGAACAGTGGGGCCACGGTGGCGAGTGTGGCCACCGCGCCAATCAGGAAAACAATCGCGCCGATCCGGACCAGCAGATCCCCGGCCTGGGAAGTTTTGTCAGACACGTGACCAGGGTAAGTCCGGGCCAGAAGCGCGGGGGAACCACCCGGCGACGTCTTGTCACCGGGCATCGGACCATTAGCCTTGGGGGGTGGCGGGTCCGGTGGCCCGCTGCACTGCTATCCAGAGCTGTTATCCAGAGCTGTTCCGCAGGAAACACCGTAACCAGACCCAGCAGTTTTCCGACGAGTACGAGGACGAGGACAGACGTGCCTACCGGCAAGGTCAAGTGGTTCAACAGCGAGAAGGGCTTCGGCTTTCTCTCCCGCGACGACGGCGGTGACGTCTTCGTGCACTCGTCGGTGCTGCCCGACGGCGTGGACGCACTCAAGCCGGGCCAGCGCGTCGAATTCGGCGTGGTGGCCGGCCAGCGCGGCGACCAGGCGCTTTCGGTGACGATCCTCGACCCCGCGCCGTCGGTGGCGGCGGCCCAGCGCCGCAAGCCGGACGAGCTGGCGTCGATCGTGCAGGACCTCACCACGCTCCTGGAGAACGTCACCCAGCAGCTGGAGCGCGGCCGCTACCCCGACAAGGCACACGGCGGGAAGATCGCGGGCATGCTGCGCGCGGTCGCCGACCAGCTCGACGTCTGACGGACGCCGAGCCGGTCCCGGCGCGGTCCGGTCAGCCGAAGTTCAGCGCATCGCGGCCGAGGGGCGGTACGAGCCCCTCGGCCGCGGCGCGTGTGAGCAGGCCGCGGACCGCCGCGTAGCCGTTCTCGCCGAGGTCGGCGGTGAACTCGTTCACGTACAGCCCGATGTGCTGGTCGGCGACGGCCGGGTCCATCTCCTGCGCGTGCTCCAGCACGTACGCACGCGACGCCTCGGTGTCGTCCCAGGCCATCCGCACGGACTCGCGGGCCGCCGCGGCCAGCTCGCGCAGCCGCTCGGCGCCCAGCGACCGCTTGGCGATGATCGCGCCCAGCGGGATCGGCAGCCCGGTGGTGGCCTCCCAGTGCTCGCCCATGTCGGCGAGGCGGTGCAGCCCGTAGTTCTGGTACGTGAAGCGCGCCTCGTGGATGACCAGCCCGGCGTCCACCAGGCCGTCCCGCACCGCCGGCATGATCTCGTCGAACGGCAGCACCTTCACCTCGCCGACGCCGCCGGGCACCTGGTCGGCCGCCCACAGCCGGAACAGCAGGTACGCGGTCGACCGCTCGCTGGGCACCGCCACCGTCTTGCCGGCCAGGTCCTTGGCCTCGCCCGGCTCCCTGGTCAGCACCAGAGGCCCGCAGCCGCGCCCGAGGGCGCCGCCGCACGGCAGCAGCGCGTACTCCTCCAGGACCCACGGCAGCACCGCGTACGACACCTTCAGGACGTCGAACTCGCCGCGCTCGGCCATGCCGTTGGTGACGTCGATGTCGGCGAAGGTGACGTCCAGCGCGGGCGCGCCGGGGACCTTGCCGTGCGCCCACGCGTGGAAGACGAAGGTGTCGTTCGGGCACGGCGAATAGGCGATCTTGAGCGCGTCGCTCATGGCGTCCTCCAGGAGGTCGGGGTCCCGGCCGCCGTCAGGACGCGGGGGAGGGCGGCGCAGGCGGCGGAGAGCGCGCCGAGCGCGTCCCCGATGCGCCACGCGGCGCGGTCCCGAGGGCCGACGGGGTTGGAGACCGTACGGATTTCGAGCACCGGCAGGCCCTGCGCGGCGGCGGCCTCGGCAACCCCGAAGCCCTCCATCGCCTCCACGAGGGCGCGCGGGTAACGGGCGGCGAGCCGCGCGGCGTGCTCCGCGCTGCCGGTCACGGTCGAGGCGGTGAGCACCGCGCCGCACGCGGCACCCGCGGCCTCGGCCAGGGCCCGCACGAGGACCGGCGGCGGGGTGTGCACGACGGTCCCGAAGCCCAGCTCGGTCACCGGAACGAAACCGTCCGGCGTCTCGGCGCCCAGGTCGGCGGCGACGATCTCGTCCGCGACGACGGCGGTGCCCACCGGGGCGCCGGGCGCGAAACCGCCGCCGATGCCGGCGGAGATCACGAGGTCGTAGCGCGTTCCGCCGCACCCGGCGGCCGTCAGCGCGGTGGCCGCGCCGGCGGCAGCGGCGGCCGGGCCGACACCGGCGGCGAGCACGTCCACGACCACCCCGGACCGCTCGTCGGCCCGCACGCGGTGCAGCGCGCAGCCGCCCGCCGGCAGCGCGACGACCTCGGCGGCACCGCCGGGCAGGCCCGCGACGACCGCGTCGCGCTCGGCCGCGACAGCGGTGACGACCAGGACACGGGTCACGGGCACCTCACCACCACCGGCCGCACGCGTACGTCAGCGGACTCAGCTTTCCGCGCGCTTGAGCTTGACGTTCCACACGCCCGTGTACTTGCCGCCCTTGGAGGCCACGACGGACACCACGGTGGAATCGGCCAGGCTGCGGGTCTGCTGGTTGACGAAGAGCTGGTCGGCGTTGGGGATGACCTGGTACGTCTGCTTGCTGATGTTGGTGACCGGGCTGCTGTTGGACAGCGCCAGCCAGCCGTCCTCGGCCACGTCAGGCTCGACGCCGAGCCGCAGCTTGTCACCGGGGTGCACGGTGATCGTCTTCTCGGGCTCGGTCGTCAGGCACTTCGTGAACTCGGCCTGCGCCTTCTTGTCGCTGGCGGCCAGGTCACCGAGCACCTTGCCGCCGTCATAGCAGGCGGCCTCGGCGGTCACGGTGTCCTTGCCCACGGTCACCGTGGCCAGCGGAGTCGGCTTCTCACAGGCGGAGAGGGTGACGAGCCCCAGGGACACGGCACCGAGGGCGGCAGCGGCGCGGCGGCCTGTGCCCCAAGAAGAGAACGCGGTCATGCGGGCAGGCTATCGGTCGGCCCCCGTCACGCCACACGAGGGTGGGGCGCGCCGTGCCGCGCGGCGCCCAGCAGGCCGCGTACGGCCAGCAGCACGCCCGTCGTCACCAGGGTCGCGGCCACCGCCATCCCCACCGTCCCGTTGAGCGGCAGCGCTATGCCGACGGCGCCGCCGACCACCCAGGACAGTTGCAACGCCGTCTCGGAACGGGCGAAGGCGGACGTACGGACCAGCTCCGGCACATCGCGCTGGATCACCGCGTCCAGCGACAGCTTCGCCAGCGCCTGGCACAGCCCCGCCGTCGCCGCGGCGGCCGTCACCACCACGAGCGCCAGCACCGCGTAGAAGACCGCGGCGGTGACCGTGACCGCCAGGGCCAGCCCCAGCACCACCGCGATGATCAGCTCGGGCGCTCTGGACCGCAGCCACGCGCCGACCGCCGTCCCCAGCGCGTTGCCCGCCCCGGCCGCGACCGCCACCAGTCCCAGCGACACCTGCGGCCCCAGCCCGCCCAGCGGATGCTCCCGCAACAGGAACGCCAGGAAGAACGTCAGCAGCCCGGACAGCGACCGCAGCGCGGCATTGGCCTGGAGGCCGTGCAGCACGGAAGGCCCCACCGTCCGCAGCCCGGGGCGGCGCCCCGCGGGCCGCTCACCGGCCTCCTCCGACGCCAGCAGCGCCCGCCCCTCGCCCTTCGCCGAGTCCACCTTGTGCGGCAGCGAGAACGACAGGAACGTACCCGCCACGAACACCGTGAACGCCCCGTACAGCGGCCACTCAGGACCGATCAGATGCAGCGCCCCGCCCACCGGGGCCGCCGCCCCCGTCGCCAGCAGCCCCGCCAGCGTCACCCGCGAATTCGCCTTCACCAAAGAGATCCGGGGCGGCAGCAGGCGCGGCACGACGGCGCTCCGCACCACCCCGTACGCCTTCGAAGACACCAATACGCCCAGTGCCGCCGGATACAGCTCCAGGCCGCCGCCCGCGACCGCGCCCGACATGGTCAGCGCGAGCAGCGCACGAGCCAGCATCGACCCCGCCATCGCCGCCCTGCGGCCGTGCGGCACCCGGTCCAGCAGCGGGCCGATCACCGGCGCCAGCAGCGCGAACGGCGCCATCGTCACGGCCAGGTACAGCGCCACCCGACCGCGCGCCTGGTCCGTCGGCACGGAAAAGAACACGGTCGACGCCAGCGCCACCGTGATCATCATGTCGCCGGCCGAATTCACCGCGTGCAACTCGATCAGCTTGCCGAGACCCGACTCGCCCGCACCGTGCGCGTGCGTGGCGCGCCGTATGCCACGCCCGGCCGCCGCGAACGGGCGCCGCAACGCCCGGCCGGCCGCCCGGCACGCGCGCCCCGCCCGGCCCCCGCCCGGTTTCGTGGACGCCGTCGAGACCCGCGTTCCCTTGGAGACACGCGGGCCGGTGGAGATACGCGAAGCCTTGGCGATCCGCGGACCCCGGGCCGCCCCAGCGGACCCCGCCCTGGAGATCCGCGACGCCCGCGACATCCGCGGCAGCCTCGGCTTTCTCGACGCCCGTCCGGCAGCCACGTGAAAATACTGCCCCAACTCGCCCGGGACATGGCTCTTTCCGCGGCTTCCCGCGCCGGGCGCCACGGCCCGCGGCCGCTGCCCGTGACATTTGCCGCTCCCGCCGAGGGGTCGTACACCGTTGAAGGGGTAGCGTGTGTAGCGCGCCACCGGCGGTCGTTCTTGGCCGCGCACCTTGCCGCGATCATTCAGAATGGTTCGTAATAGGTGCGCTCGACCGAGATGATCGGGCGCGGACGTCGACGCGGTCCCCAGGTCCGCTCCGCCCGCCCCGGCACGCCGGTCGTCCGGACAGGACAGGACAGCTCCGGCTGGCGCACTCGTGAGACGGCGTGGAAGAGAGAATCGATTCTTGTGAGTGCTGCGATGCGAAGCCGTACCCCTGACCGCCTGTGCGCCGAGGCGGTCGACCTTGCCCGCGCGGCGGCCGAGGAGGCCGCGCTGCCCGGGACGGTCGGCGAGCACGTCGACGCCGTCGCCGACGGGGACCGCGTCGTCACCCACCTGTTCGAATGCAAAGAGCCCGGGTACCGGGGCTGGCGCTGGGCCGTGACCGTCGCCCGCGCCTCCCGCGCCAAACACGTCACCCTCGACGAGTCCGTCCTGCTCCCCGGCCCCGACGCGCTGCTCGCCCCCGAGTGGGTGCCCTGGAGCGAACGGCTGCGCCCCGGCGACATGGGCCCCGGAGACCTGCTGCCGACGGAGGCCGAAGACCTCCGGCTGGAACCGGGCTACTCGGACGCGACCGAGGAGGCCGCCGGCGGGCCGGGCGAAGCCCGGGTACCGACCGGCGTCGCCGAGCTCGCCGACGCGGAGGACGCCGACGTCGTCCCCGGCTCGCCCGCCGACCAGCCCGACACGACCACCCGCGGCAGCATCGCCTCGGTCGCCGAGGAACTGGGCATGCGACGCGCCCGCGTCCTCTCCCGCTACGGCCTGCACGCCGCGGCGGACCGCTGGGACGAGGCGTACGGCCCCAAGACCGCCATGGCCCAGGCCGCCCCCGCCAACTGCGTCTCCTGCGGCTTCCTCGTCCCGCTGGACGGCTCCCTGCGCCAGGCGTTCGGCATCTGCGCGAACGAGTTCGGCCCCGCGGATGGCCACGTGGTGTCCCTCGGTTACGGCTGCGGGGGCCACTCCGAGGCCGCCATCATGCCGAAGCCGCCACGGCCGGCGGCTCCCGTTATCGACGAGACCGTTGTCGACCCGTTGCCGCTGCGTCCTGATCGGACGGGGGGGTCCGTGGAGGAGGCGGGGCCGGCGGAGGAGTTCGGCCATAGCTGATGCGCGCTGCGCGCGCGGTTTGTACGCGTCGCGCTGCGCGCGGGCTTTGCGCTTCGCGCGGGGTTGCGGTGCGCGCTTCGCGCGGGGGTGCGCTGGTTGTGGTGGGGTCGGGGCCGCGCAGGGGGGTGACTCCTCACCGCACTCGCGCGAACCATGTCTTGAACGCTGAACCTGGCGTTGCGAGCTGTCGGCTGCGGGGACACCCCCCTGCACGTCCCCTCCGGCCGGTTCCGCAGCCCCGCGCGAGTGGGGGTGGGGGAGGGAAAAGACACCAGCAGCGCAGCAACCAGGAGGCGGCCTCCTCGCCCCCCGGGGGGAGAGACAAAGAACTGCCCCCTTCGGGGGGCCTCGGCCACGACGGCGCGTTTGCCGCTATCCGGGCCCGGGGCCGGGGACACGCAGGGGGCTCCCCGCAGCCGACACGTCGCTACACCAGGTTCAGCGTTCCAGACATGGCTTCCGCGACTGCGGTGAGGAGAGACCCCTGCGGGGCCCCGGACCCCCACCCACCGGACCCTAGGCGCAGGACGCGCACCCCCACCGGGTAAAAAGTGGAGTTCGGCATCGGAGAACGGGAGCAGAACGTGAGCGAAGCGGCAGAGGCAGATCCGTTCGGGACGGCTCGGCTGCGGCGGGGGGTGCTCGATGCCTGGGCGGCCTCGCCGGCCCGGTTCCGGGAGGATGCGAACGCCGAGGAGGACCTCGCGCTCGGCGGGTACCGGGACCGGCTCGTCGTGGAGCTGGCGCAGAACGCTTCGGACGCGGCCGGCCGCGCCGGCGTGCCCGGGCGGCTGCGGCTGACGTTGCACCCGGCGCGCGGTGACGATCCCGCCGTGCTGGTCGCTTCGAACACCGGTCTGCCCATCGACGCCACCGGCGTCGAGTCGCTGGCCACGTTGCGCGCTTCGGCGAAGCGCGAGACCGAGGCCGCGGTGTCCGTCGGCCGCTTCGGTGTGGGGTTTTCGGCGGTGCTCGCGGTCAGTGACGAGCCTGCGCTGATCGGCCGTACCGGCGGCGTCCGCTGGTCGTTGGCGGAGGCTCGCGAGATGGCGGGCAAGGTCGCGGCGCACAGCCCGGGGCTGGGTGGTGAGCTGCGCCGGCGTGACGGCCACGTGCCGCTGCTGCGGCTGCCGCTGCCCGCCGAGGGCTCCGCGCCGCAGGGGTACGACACTTCCGTCGTGCTGCCGCTGCGTGACGGTGCGGCGCACGAGCTGACGGTGCGGCTGCTGGCGGGTGTCGACGCGGCGCTGCTGTTGACGCTGCCGGGCCTGGCGGAGGTCGTGATCGAGTGTCCGGAGGGCGTGCGGGAGCTGAGGCGGCGTCAGGAGGGCGCGTACGTCGTCATCGAGGACAGCGAGCGCGGGCCCTCGCGCTGGCGGGTGGCGAGCGAGAGCGGCGCGCTGGACGCGGCGCTGCTGGCCGACCGTCCGGTGGAGGAGCGGCTGCGGCCGTTCTGGGCGGTGACGTGGGCGGTGCCGGTGGACGAGGAGGGCGCGCCGGTGCGTCCGGTGACCGCGCCGGTCGTGCACGCGCCGACGCCCACTGACGAGCCGCAGGGCCTGCCGGCGCTGCTGATCGCTTCGTTCCCGCTGGAGCCGACGCGGCGGCGGGTCGCTCCGGGGCCGCTCACGGATCATCTGGTGCGGTGTGCGGCCGAGGCGTACGCGACGTTGCTGGCCGGCTGGCAGCCGGTGTCGGCGGGGACGATCGATCTCGTACCGGGGCCGTTGGGCAAGGGGGAGCTGGACAACGAGCTGCGGCGGCTGG
Source organism: Streptomyces sp. NPDC017056 (assembly GCF_044332485.1). Classification (NCBI taxonomy): domain Bacteria; kingdom Bacillati; phylum Actinomycetota; class Actinomycetes; order Kitasatosporales; family Streptomycetaceae; genus Streptomyces; species Streptomyces sp. NPDC017056. The sequence goes on from NZ_JBIRPD010000007.1 coordinate 175,343, forward strand.
TGTTGGAGCTGCTGCCGCGGGTGCGTTTCCTGCCGAGCGCGGCGGCGCCTGCGACGGGTGCGGAGCTGTCGCTTGAGGCGGTGCCGGGTTCGTCGGGGCCGGACGAGCTGGCTCCCGGTGAGGGGGGCGGCTGGGGCGGTGCCAGGGGCGAGGAGGACGCGTTCGTCCTGCGGCCGGTGGACGCGGAGCTGGTGGAGGGGGCCGGGGCGGATACGGTCCGGGTCTTGGCGGAGCTGTTCCCGAGCCTGCTGCCTGCGGGGTTGGAGCGGCGGTCCGAGCTGCGTGCGCTGGGGGTGGCGCGGGTGCCGCTGGGCGAGGTGGTCGACCGGTTGGCGGGTGTGGACCGGTCGCCCGCGTGGTGGTGGCGGCTGTACGACTCGTTGGCCGGTACGGATCCGGAGCGGCTGAGCGGGCTGCCGGTGCCGCTGGCCGGGCCCGCGGGTGAGGACGGGCGGGTGGCGCGTACGACGATCGGGCCGCGGCAGGTGCTGCTGCCGTTGCCGGACGGTGACGGCGGTGGTGACGCGGAGCGGCACGGGACGCTGGCCCGGCTGGGGTTGAAGGTGGCGCACCCCGACGCGGTGCATCCGCTGCTGGAGAAGCTGGGCGCCACTGCGGCGACTCCGCGTGCCGTGCTGACGACGCCCCAGGTGCGGGCGGCGGTCGCGGGTTCCCTGGACGCGGAGGAGGACGACTACGCGTTCGGGTTCGACGGCGGGCCGGGCGGGCTCGGTGGTGAGGAGCTGGCGGAGACCGTGCTGGGGCTGGTGCGCGACGCGCGTCTGGCGCCCGGTGACGAGCCGTGGCTGGGTGCGCTCGCGCTGCCGGACGAGGACGGGGAGCCGGCGCCGGCGGGTGAGCTGGTGCTGCCGGGGAGTGATTTCGAGCGGGTCATGCGTGAGGGTGAACTCGCGACGGTCGACGCCGGGTTCGCGGAGCGCTGGGGGGAGCAGCCGCTGACCGCCGTGGGCGTGCTGGCGGGGTTCGCTCTCGTACGCGCTCCCGACGTGGTGCTGGACCCGGACGAGCTGGAGCCGCGGGACGGCGACTTCACCGAGCCGGACGATGCCGGCGTGCTGGACGCGGTGGACGTGTGGTGCGAGGACGTCCTCGACGGGTTGCCGGAGACGCCGGTGCCGCCGGTCGCGACGGAGATCGTGGCCGTGCGGGACCTGGACCTGGTGGACGACGACGCGTGGCCGCAGGCGCTGGCGATGCTGTCGCGGCCGCCGCTGCGGGACGCGCTGACCGCGCCTGTGCGGGTGCTGCTGCCGGACGGTACGACCGAGCTGGTGCGGCCGTACACGGCGTGGTGGCTGCGCGGGCATCCGGTGCTGGACGGCCGCCGGCCGGCCGGGCTGCGTGCCGCGGGCGGCGATCCGCTGCTGGCGGGGCTGTACGAGTCGGCGGACGCGGGCGGGGTGGACGCCCAGGTGCTGCGGGCGCTCGGCGTACGGACCTCCGTGGCCGCGCTCCTGGAGGAGCCGGGCGGCGCCGCCGAACTGCTGGGCCGTCTCGCGGACCCGGCGCGGGAGGTGGACTCCGCGCAGCTGCACGCGCTGTACGGGGTGCTGGCCGACCTGGACCCCGAGCAGGTGACGCTTCCCGACGAGCTGCGGGCCGTCGTCGACGGCGAGGTCAGGGTGGTGGACGCGGCCGAGGCGGTGGTCGCGGACGCGCCGGACCTGATGCCGCTGGCGGCCGGGCTGCCGCTGCTGCCGGTGACTCCCGCGCGCGCGGCGGAGCTGGCGGAGCTGTTCCAGGTACGGCGGCTGAGCGAGGTCTTCGCGGCGCCGGTGGCCTCGGAGGGCAGCCGGCACGAGGTCCCGGAGCCGGTGCGTACGCTGCTCGGCCCTGGCACGCCCGCCGCGTACGTCGAACACGAGGAACTGACCGTCGAGGACGGCACCGAGCTGGACTGGCGCTGGACCCAGGGGACCCTGCACGCGGCGACGCTGGAGGGCGTCGCCGCGGGCCTCGCCTGGGCCGCGGGCCAGTGGCCCCGCCGCTTCGAAACAGCGGCCCTCCTGGAGGACCTGGACCGAGCGGAGGAACTGGCGGAGGCCCGCTGGTTCGACTAGGGCGTGTCTTTTGGATCAGCCCGGCTCAGCCCGCGTCGTCTGGTGCGGTGCATCGCAAGGCGGAGCATTGCCCTCGGACTGGGTGTCCGTGGGTGATGCGACAACGCCGCGAGGTGCCGTGCCAGGCGGCGCGGGCCCGGGATGACCCGAAAGACACGCCCTAGGCGCCGGGCGGCGCTTTCCGGCTACGCCGGGAAGCGCCGCCCCGTCACCCGCCAAGCGATCTCCAGGAGCGTCGCTGCCGCCACCGCTATGCCGACCGCGGCCCACGGCATCGTCGTGCCGACGAGTTTCAGGTCGAAGAAGTTCTGGAGCCAGGGGACGACGAGGACGATCAGGAAGCCGAGGCCCATGGCCAGGACCAGGCCGACGCGCCACCACGTGTACGGGCGGGCGATGATCGCAAGGACCCACATGGCGCTGAGGAAGAGGGTCAGCGTGGCGGCGCTGGTCTCGGCGGGGAGGGCGTCCGGGCCGGTGTAGTGGCTGCGGGCCAGGAGGTACGTGGCGAAGGCGGCGAGGCCGACGATCAGGCCGGAGGGGACCGCGTAGCGCATCACCCGCCGTACGAAGTGCGGTTTGGCCCGTTCCTTGTTGGGGGCGAGGGCCAGGAAGAAGGCGGGGACGCCGATGGTGAGGGTGGACAGCAGGGTGAGGTGCCGCGGCAGGTAGGGGTAGGGGATCTGGCAGCAGGCGACGAGGATGGCCAGCAGGACCGAGTAGACGGTCTTCGTGAGGAAGAGGGTGGCTACGCGGGTGATGTTGCCGATCACCCGGCGGCCCTCGGCGACGACGGACGGCAGTGTCGCGAAGCTGTTGTCGAGCAGCACGATCTGGGCGACGGCCTTGGTGGCCTCGCTGCCGGCGCCCATGGAGACGCCGATGTCCGCGTCCTTGAGGGCGAGGACGTCGTTGACGCCGTCGCCGGTCATGGCGACGATGCGGCCGCGCTTCTGGAGCGCTCCGACCATGTCCCGTTTCTGCTGCGGTGTGACGCGGCCGAAGACCGCGCCCTCTTCCAGGACCTTGCCCATGTCGTCCTGGTCGGCGGGGAGCTTGCGCGCGTCCACGGGGGATTCGGCGCCGGGCATGCCGAGCTTGCCGGCCACCGCGCCGACCGACACCGCGTTGTCGCCGGAGATGACTTTCGCCTGGACGCCCTGTTCTTCGAAGTACCGCAGGGTGTCCATCGCGTCGGGCCGTAGCCGTTGTTCGAGGACGATGAGGGCGGCGGGGCGTACGTGGTCGGCGACGGAGGGGTCGTGCAGGTCTTGTTCGGCGCGGGCCAGGAGGAGGACGCGCAGGCCCTGGGCGTTGAGGTCGTCGACTTCGGAGAGGGCGTCGTCGCCGGAGGGCAGGAGGACGTCGGGGGCGCCGAGCAGCCAGGTGGTGTGCTCGCCGTCGGGGTCTTCGAGGGCCGCGCCGCTGTATTTGCGGGCGGAGGAGAAGGGGAGCGCGTCGGTGGACCGCCAGTGGTCGTCGGCGGGGTAGGCGTCAATGATCGCCTGGAGGGAGGCGTTGGGGCGGGGGTCGGACGCGCCGAGGGCGCCGAGGACCTGCTTGAGGTGGCCCTCGTCCGTACCGCCGAGCGGCCGCAGGTCGCTGACGTCCATGCCGCCCTCGGTGAGGGTGCCGGTCTTGTCGAGGCAGACCACGTCCACGCGGGCCAGGCCCTCGATCGCGGGCAGCTCTTGGACCAGGCATTTCTTGCGGCCGAGGCGGATCACACCGATCGCGAAGGCGACGGAGGTGAGCAGGACCAGGCCCTCGGGGATCATCGGGACGATGCCGGCGACCATCCGGCGTACCGCCTCGTCGCCGGGCATGTTCAGGGTGAACAGGTGGCTGAGGATGAGGCCGACGGCGGTCGGCACCATCATCCAGGTCACGTACTTGAGGATCTGGCTGATGCCGGTGCGCAGCTCGGAGTGGACGAGGGTGAAGCGGGACGCCTCTTCGGCGAGCTGGGCGGCGTACGCCTCGCGGCCGACCTTGGTGGCGGTGAACGCGCCGCCGCCGGCGACCACGAAGCTGCCGGACATCATTTTCTCGCCGGGCTGTTTGACCACCGGGTCGGCCTCGCCGGTGAGCAGCGACTCGTCGATTTCCAGGCCGTCGCTCTCCAGGACCTCGCCGTCGACGATGACCTTGTCGCCGGGTCCGAGTTCGATGACGTCGCCGAGCACCACCTCGGAGGTGGGGATCTCGGCGGCCTGCCCGTCGCGGCGCACGGTCGGCTTGGACTCGCCTATGACGGCGAGGCTGTCCAGGGTCTTCTTGGCGCGCAGCTCCTGGATGATGCCGATGCCGGTGTTGGCGACGATGACGAAGCCGAACAGGCCGTCCTGGATGGGCCCGACGATCAGGATGATCACGAAGAGGACGCCGATGATGGCGTTGAAGCGGGTGAAGACGTTCGAGCGGACGATGTCGGCGGTGGAGCGCGAGGACCGTACGGGGACGTCGTTCACTTCGCCTCTGGTCACCCGCTCGGCGACCTCGGCGGCGGTCAGCCCGCGGTGGGCCGGCCCGGTGGCGGTCCCCGGCGCGGCTCCGGCGGCGGATTCGTTCGCGGCCCCGTCGTCCGGCTCGGGTCCCCCGACTTCGGTCTTCGCCCGCTGAGTCATGCCTTCGACGGTACGGGCGGAGTGGACGATTCACCCGCTGGATGCGGACAGGAAGGTGGCGGGAGTTGTTGGAGGGGCCTGTGTCAACCGAGGAGAGGTGCGATGCGTCCTCGATCGGGTGGATTTGTCGTCAGGACGCGTCCGTGGGGGCCCGGCCGGCCTCCGGGGCGGCGGCCGCGCGCTTGATGGCGGCGTCGCGCTTGCGCACGTACCAGATGCCGAGGATGCCGAGGCTGCCGCCGGCCAGGCAGGTCCACACCCACCAGGTGCGGTCGTGGTCGGCGAACCAGCCGTAGAAGGGGAGCTGGGCCAGGAAGAGCACGAACCAGATGATGGTGCCGCCGGTGATCGTGCCGACGACGGGGCCCTCAAGAGGCTCCGGGGCCTCGCGCAGTTCGGACTTCTTCCACATGGGGCCAGCTTACGGGCAGCCGCTGACAGTGCCGATCCCGGCAGGGCGGTGCGCGTCGGGCGCTTCCGGGCAGGCCGCGGAAGGCCGTGGGCCCGTTCCGCACAGGGGTCTACGCGCGGAGATAGCGATCATCGACTTGTTTATTCATACTGAACCTATCCGGATCTGATTGGTTTGATTCGTTGAATCCTCCAATCTGATCCGGTTTGTTCGTGTTCTGGGCCCGCTTTCGGGGCCCCCACGCCTCCCCCAGGCCCGTACGACTGAGGTCCGCGCATGTCCCCCTCGGCCACCACGCCGGTCGACGCCGTCGAGAGTCCAGGCCCGCAGCAGCCCAAGAACGGTTTCGACCGGTTCTTCAAGATCTCCGAGCGGGGGTCGACGGTCTCCCGGGAGCTGCGCGGCGGCCTCGCAACCTTCTTCGCCATGGCGTACATCGTCGTGCTGAACCCGATCATCCTCGGGGCCGGCCAGGACAAGTTCGGGCACCACCTGGACAACGGCCAGCTGGTCACCGCCACCGCCCTGATGGCGGGCCTGTCCACGCTCCTGATGGGCGTCATCGGCAACGTGCCGATCGCCGTCGCCGCCGGACTGGGCATCAACGCCGTCGTCTCCCTCCAGCTCGCCCCCAAGATGAGCTGGCCGGACGCGATGGGCATGGTCGTGCTCGCCGGCCTGGTGCTGATGATCCTGGTCGCCTCCGGCCTGCGGCAGCGCGTCATGGACGCCATCCCGAACGGGCTGCGGCGCGCCATCGCGATCGGCATCGGCCTGTTCATCTCGCTGGTCGGCCTGGTCGACGCGGGCTTCGTCAGCCGCAACCCGGACGCCGCGCACACCACCGTCCCGCTCGCGCTGGGCCAGGGCGGCCAGCTCCAGGGCTGGCCGGTGCTGGTCTTCGTGGTCGGCCTGGCGCTGATGTTCCTGCTGACCGTGCGCAAGACCAAGGGCGCGATCCTGATCGGCATGGTCGTGATGGCGGTCGTCGCGATCGTGATCAACTCCGTCGCGCAGATCCCGGACGCGAGCTGGGGCCTGGCCGTGCCGAACGTGCCGGACAGCATCGTCGGCGCGCCGGACTTCGGCCTGGTGGGCCAGATCAGCCTGTTCGGCGGGTTCAAGGAGGTCGGCCTGCTGACCGGCTGCCTCTTCGTCTTCACCGTGCTGCTCTCGGGCTTCTTCGACGCGATGGGCACCATCATCGGCGTCGGCGAGGAGGCCGGGCTGACCGACAAGGACGGCAACCTGCCGGGCATGGGCCGCATCCTGATGGTGGACGGCATCGCGGTCGCGGCCGGCGGCGTCGGCTCGGCCTCCGCCAACACCTGCTTCGTGGAGTCCACGGCGGGCGTCGGCGAGGGGGCCCGTACGGGGCTGGCGAACGTCGTGACCGGCGGGCTCTTCCTGCTGGCGCTGGTCTTCACGCCGCTGGCGACGGTCGTCCCGTCGCAGGCCGCGACGCCCGCGCTGCTGGTCGTCGGCTTCCTGATCATGTCGGCGAACGTCCGGGACATCGACTGGAGCGACTTCACGATCGCGATCCCGGCGTTCCTGACGATCGTCTCGATGCCGTTCACGTACAGCATCACCAACGGCATCGGCATGGGCGTGCTGGCCTTCATCCTGCTGCGGTCGGCGACCGGCCGCTTCAAGGAGATCCCCTGGCTGCTGAACGCCGTGGGCCTGTGCTTCCTGGTCTACTTCCTGCTCAACCCGATCGAGCAGGCGCTGGGCGTCAGGTAGCGCGCGGGCTGCCGGGCGGCGGCGGTCATTACAGCGGCGGTGCCGCGTAGAACCGTTCCGTCCGGTCGACCGACATCTTGAAACGTTCGTCGAAGTCCTCGCGGATGAGCGTCCGGGTCACATAGTCCTGGACGCTCATTCCGCGTTTTGCGGCGTGCTGCCGGAGGCGCTCCAGCAGTTCCCCGTCCATGCGCAGGCTGAGCACTCCCGATCCCATGCCGACACGGTCCTCTCGTTGCCTGGTCAGGTGCGTCACTTTCCACTGCGTCCTCACCCGGAAGGGTGAGGTAGGCGGACGTGTGTCCACCGGCTTTCATTAGAAAGGGTAATGAGTTATGCTAACGAACATGCCGGAACTGTCCCTGGGCGACGATGCTGCCGCCGTGAACGCACTGCGGTCCGCCGTGATGCGTCTGTCCCGCCGACTCAAACACCAGCGAGTCGACGAGTCGCTCAGCCCGACCGAGATGTCGGTGCTCGGCACCCTCGCCAGGTGCGGCCACGCCACCCCCGGCGAGCTGGCCCGCAAGGAGCACGTCCAGCCGCCGTCGATGACCCGCATCGTGGCGATGCTGGAGGCCAAGGGCCTGGTCCGGCTCGAAGCACACCCCGACGACCGCCGGCAGAAGGTCGTCACCCAGACCGAACAGGCCGAGGCGATGCTCGAAGAGAGCCGCCGCAAGCGCAACGCGTGGCTGGCCGAGCTGGCCTCCGGGCTGGACGAGGACGAGTGGGCCGCACTGCGGACCGCCGCACCCGTACTGGAGAAGCTCGCCCAGCTGTAGAACCGAAGAAACCGAGGAGGCGAACCCACTTTGAGTACGGGATCCGGAGCAGACTCCGCCCCCGCACCGATACCCAACGACACCACCGCCACCGCGACCGCGCCCCCCACAGGCTCCAAGGGCACCGCCGCCGAGCCGCGCGGGGGCATGTTCCGTTCGCTGCGAGTCCGCAACTACCGCCTGTTCGCCACCGGTCAGGTCGTCTCCAACACCGGCACCTGGATGCAGCGCATCGCCCAGGACTGGCTGGTCGTCAGCATCACCGGCTCCTCCGCCGCGGTCGGCATCACCACCGCCCTCCAGTTCCTGCCCATGCTGCTCTTCGGGCTGTACGGGGGCGTCATCGCCGACCGGGTCTCCAAGCGCAAGCTGCTGCTGTTCACCCAGGCGTCGATGGGCCTGACCGGCCTGGCGCTGGCCGTACTGACCCTCAGCGGGAACGTCGCCGTCTGGCACGTCTACCTGATGGCCTTCGTACTCGGCCTGATCACCGTCGTCGACAACCCGGCACGGCAGGCGTTCGTCGTCGAGATGGTCGGCCCGGACGACCTGCGCAACGCCGTCAGCCTGAACTCGGCCAACTTCCAGTCGGCCCGGCTGATCGGCCCCGCCGTGGCCGGCGCGCTGATCACCTCCCTCGGCAGCGGCTGGGCCTTCCTCCTGAACGGCCTGTCCTTCCTCGCGCCGCTCACCGGACTGCTGCTGATGCGCACCGGCGAGCTGCACAAGGTCGACCGCGCGCCGCGCGGCAAGGGCCAGCTCAGGGAAGGCGTGCGCTACGTCGCGGGCCACCCCGAGCTGATCTGGCCGATCGTCCTGATCGGCTTCATCGGCACCTTCGGCTTCAACTTCCCGATCTGGCTGACCGCCTTCGCCGACAAGGTCTTCCACGGCGGCGCCGGCATGTACGCCTGGTTCAACGGGCTGATGGCGGCCGGTTCGCTGGCGGGCGCCCTGCTCGCGGCCCGGCGCAGCACCTCGAGGCTGCGGCTGCTGGTGGGCGCGGCGCTGGTCTTCGGCGTCCTGGAGATGACCGCGGCGCTCTCCCCGGCCGTCTGGATCTTCGGAACGCTGCTGGTCGCCATCGGCGTCGTCGGCCTGACGATCAACGTCACGGCCAACTCCAGCGTGCAGCTGGCGACCGACCCGCTGATGCGCGGGCGGGTGATGAGCCTGTTCATGATGGTCTTCATGGGCGGTACGCCGCTGGGCGCGCCCCTGGTCGGCTGGGTCACCGACGCGTACGGCGCCCGGCTCGGCTTCCTCGCGGGCGGCGTGGTCTCCGCCCTGGCGGCGGCCGGCGTCGGCCTGATGCTGACCCGCGCCGGCGGCCTGCGGGTCCGGATCGACCTGCGGCGCGGCCATCAGCACGTACGGTTCGTGCCCCGCGAGCGGGAGGGGGAGCCGGAGCGGCTGGCGGCGGCGGCCTGAGGCACGCCCCGGCGCCCGTGCGGTGCGCGACACTGGCCGCATGAGACTCTTCGCCGCGGTACTGCCGCCCGCGGACGCCGTCGACGAACTCGACGCCCGGGTGCGCCGGTTGCGGGCCCTGCCGGAAGCGGACCGGCTGCGCTGGACCGCGCGCGCCGGCTGGCACTTCACGCTCGCCTTCTACGGCGAGGTGCCCGACGCGCTCCTCCCGGACCTGCGGGAACGGCTCGCGCGGGCCGCGCGGCGGCACGAGCCGTTCCCGCTGCGCCTCAAGGGCGGCGGGCACTTCGCCGACCGGGTGGTGTGGGCCGGGGCGGAGGGCGGCCTGCCCGGCATGCGCAAGCTGGCGGACTCGGCAGCGGCGGCGGCCCGCCGGGCCGGGGTGGAGCTGTCCGGGCACCGCGCCTACACCCCGCACCTGACCGTCGCCCGCAACCGCGCGGACGCCCTGGACCCCGCCCCGTTCGTGGCGGCCCTGGCGGACTTCGCGGGGACCGGGTGGACCGTGCGGGAGCTGGCGCTCGTCCGCAGCCGGCTGCCGGTGGCGGGGGTGGCGGGCGAACAGCCCCGGTACGAGACGGTGGCGGCCTGGCCGCTGGGTCGCCGGGCGGTCCGGTTACGCTCGAAGGGTGGACCCCAAAACCCGTAACCGGATCATGTCCGGCCTGTTCGCCGTGCTCCTCGTCGTCGTGATCGTGGCGGCCGCCCTGCGCTGAGACGCCGGACGGCCCCTACGACACCGCGGGAACTCACCTCACCAGGCGAACGCCTCCGGCGTGGGGCCAGGGCCGGGGAAGATCTCGTCGAGCGCCTCCAGCAGCCCGGCCGGCAGCTCCAGCTCGACGGCGCGCAGCGCGGATTCGAGCTGCGCGGTGGTGCGCGGCCCGACGATCGGCCCCGTCACGCCGGGCCGGGTGAGCAGCCAGGCCAGCGCGACCTCGCCGGGCTGCAGCCCGTGCTTGTCGAGCAGGTCCTCGTACGACTGGATCTGCGCCCGGACCGAGGAGTTGGCCAGCGCGTCGGCCGAGCGGCCGCTGTTCGTGCGGGACGCGCCGCCCTCGCGCTCCTTGCGGATGGCGCCGCCGAGCAGCCCGCCATGCAGCGGCGACCACGGGATGACGCCGAGCCCGTAGGACTCCGCGGCCGGGATCACCTCCATCTCGGCCCGCCGCTCGGCGAGGTTGTACAGGCACTGCTCGCTGACCAGGCCGTACGAGGAACGCCGCGCGGCGGCTTCGTTGGCCTGGGCGATGTGCCAGCCGGCGTGGTTGGAGGACCCGACGTAAAGAATCTTGCCCTGCTGCACCAGGACGTCGATGGCCTGCCAGATCTCGTCCCACGGCGTGTGCCGGTCCACGTGGTGGAACTGGTACAGGTCGATGTAGTCGGTGTTCAGCCGCTTGAGGCTGGCGTCCACCGCCCGCCGGATGTTCAGCGCGGAGAGGCGCTCGTGGTTGGGCCAGGCCCGCCCGGTGTCGCCGCCCATGTTGCCGTACACCTTGGTGGCGAGCACGGTCTTGTCGCGGCGGCCGCCGCCCTGGGCGAACCAGGAGCCGACGATCTCCTCCGTGCGGCCCTTGTTCTCGCCCCAGCCGTAGACGTTGGCGGTGTCGAAGAAATTGACGCCCGCGGCGAGCGCGGCGTCCATGATGGCGTGGCTGTCGGCCTCGTCCGTCTGGGGGCCGAAATTCATGGTGCCGAGGACCAGTCGGCTGACCTTGAGTCCGGTGCGTCCGAGCTGCGTGTACTCCATGGCGCCTTAGCCAACGCCTTGGAGTGCGCTCGAATCAAGCGGTACGGCGTGTCCGGCCGCCCTCCTGCGGAACGCGTGGCCCGGCTCCGTCAGCCGGCCGACGGCTCGTACGGCGCGCCCACGTCCCACGCCTGGTGCATGGCGTCTGCGAACGCCGCCGCGAGCAGGTGCTCGCCCGAGGGGGAGGGATGCGTCCCGTCGTACGTGTCCCGGTCCAGGTCGTAGCCGGCCGGAGGGGAGGCCAGCAGCAGCGGCGACGCCGGGGTCGAAAGATCCGCGACCGCCTTGGCCAGCAGCTCGTTGAAGCGTTCGCACTCGGCGGCGAAGGGCGCGTCGGACAGGGCGCGGGTGTTCGGGATGACGGGCAGCAGCACGGCACGTATGTGCGCGTTGGCCGCCCGCGCCCCGGCGACGAACGCGCGGACGTTCTCGGCGGTCTGCGCCGCGTCCGTGTAGAAACCGAGGTCTATCAGGCCGAGCGAGACCAGCAGGGTGTCGGCCTTGCCCGCCCGCACGGCACCGCCGATCAGCGGGGCCATGTGGCACCAGCCCTCGCCCCACCCGGCGAGGTGGTGCCGCGCCCGCTCGGGGAAGTCGGGAGCGGCGTAGGCGTGGGAGACCGCGGCGTCGGCGGACACGTCGTACAGCTCGGTGCGCGGTCCGACGATGCGGTACGGGCCGCCGAAGGTCCGGTTCAGGTGCTGCCACATGCGGTAGCGCCAGGTGAAGTCACCCGCGCTGCCGATCGTCATCGAATCGCCGACGAACATCACGCGCATACGGACTCCCGGCGGTGCGGACCGGGGGCGCCGGCGGGCGCTGTCGGTGCGGTCATGCGGAGATCATAGGGAGCGTGGCGGCGGGAGCGGCAGTGCGGGGCCCGCTTCGCGCGACGGGCTCGGGCCCTCGGTGGAGGGCCCGAGGGCTGCTCAGAAGCGCTCGCGCTTCCAGGTGGTGCTGCATTTGGTCTCGTCGTTCATGCGCACCGATTCCCCGCTTCCCTTGTCTTCCAGGCACCCCCCTTCCGGGATGGCGAGGATCTCGTCGGCGGAGGTGAACACCCACCGCTGGGGCCGCTCCGCCGGGTCGCCGGCGCAGGTCTGGAGGGTGACATAGCCCTCTTCCTCCCGGCCCAGGCACAGGTCGGTCTCGTCGTGCACGATCCGCTGGAACCCGCCCTTGACCCGGAGCACCTGCCAGGACTGGGCCGGGGTCTGGTGGCAAGGCCGCCACGTCATCACGACGGTGCCCACCTGGGGGGAGCGTGTCGCGTCGAGGCAGTTCCCGTAGCTGCTGCGGATCTCGTACCGGTCCGGCCGCTGGTACGGCGTGCCCCCGCCGGCCGAGGCCGCGGGGTGCCCGACGCACAGCAGTGCCGCCACGGCGAGGGCGGCGACCGCCACCTCACGCCCGCGTGGCATGCGGACCACCTCCTCGTACGCGGTCGAAGCCCCAGGTGCTGCCGCGGTTCGCCATCCCGACGACCGGTCCGGCCCCGCCGTCGTCCAGCAGGTACTCGCCGTGCTGGCGGGACCTGAGCTGGTGCGGGTTGGTCTCGTGGCTGCCGGGGAGGTGCTTGAAGTCCTGCGCGCCGCGCCGGACGGGCGGTGTGTCCTCACCACAGGGCCGCAGGGTGAATTCGGACGCTCCCACCTCTCCGCCGGAGCGGGTGACGCACAGCTTCGGCCACACCGCCGAGACGATGATGTCGTGACCGCGGATGCCGCCGGGGGCGCGCATCCACAGCTGGGTGCCCTCCCGGTGACAGCGCCGGGTGACGACCACCCGCTCTGCCTGTTCGTCGGGTGACACGTCCAGGCAGCGACCCGTCTCGGCGGCTCTGATCGCGTACATGGGCGAGGGAGGCGGGTCCTGCCCGGCCGCGGTGGCGGTCGGCAGGCCCGTGAGTACGGCGCTGAGCAGCCCTCCCGCTACTCCGCTGACAGTTCTCCAAGTGCCGCGCATATGGCCGGCTCCGTACAATTCATCGTCGCTCCAGGAGATTGGAATGAGGAAAAGAAAAGGGTGGCGGGCCCGCTGCCCGGGGTGCGCACTAACCGGGCAGCGAGCGAGGCGCAACAAGGTGAACAAATATCGCGGGCTAGACGATCTTCTTGAAGTCCCACCGGTTTCCGGAGCTGGCCACGCCGGAAATGGGGACGTTGTGGCCGTTGTCCTTCAAATATTCACCGTGCCGCCGGTTGCGGATCTGCCCGACGTTGGCGTCGCCCTGGGGGAGGTGCCGGAAGTCCTGGGCGCCCTTCCGGTTCTCCTCGGTGTCCTCGTCGCACTTCTGCAGGGTGTACACGCCCGAACCGGCGCTTCCGCTGGTGCGGGTGACGCACAGAGAGGGGACGTCGTAGAGGTAGTACTGCTCGTGGCCCACGGCGCCGCCCTGTCCGCGGCCCCACAGCTGGGCGGAGGACTCGTGGCACGGGTTCCAGGTGACGACGGCGACGCCTTCCTTGGGGGAGGGCGTCGCGTCGAGGCACCTGCCGTTGTCGGACTTGATCTCCCACTTGGCCGCCGGCGCCGAGGGCGGCGGGTCGTCGTCGGCGTGCGCCGTCGTCGCCGCGGTGCCGAAGAACACGGCCGTGACGGCCGTAAAGGCCAGCGTGGCCTTCCATGCGTGCTTCATTCTTTTGTCTCCATCGATAAAGTCAGCGCAAATAATTCACGGGTGTAATATTGCGTGCAGGGTGTCGCGTCGGAATGCTGCCGCACCTCGCACGGGAGGGATATCCGCTCTCCTCCAAGAACGTGCATGCCCAGGCATTTCCTGGGTTATTCGACGGTGCGCCGAATTAATTATTTCGAAAGTTTACGCACCCGTTCGGTCCGACCTGGCGGTGTGCCCGAACAAAAATCGTGAAATCCGATCCGTGGTACGACTTTCATACGCCGCGAGGTGCGCGGAGAGCCGTACTCCGGGGGCCCGCCGCGCCGAAGTGGCAAGCTGGCCCCATGCGTTCGCTACTGTGCGCGGCCGGTGCCGCGGGGATTCTGCTGTTCGCGGCGGCCGGGCCGGCGGTGGCGGCCGGCGACGGCCCGGACGCCGACGGGTTCACGATCGGGGACGCGCGGATCACCGAGTCCAGCGGCCTGGCGGCCAGCCGGGCGCACCCCGGCGTGTACTGGACCCACAACGACAGCGACGACGGCCCGTACGTCTACGCCGTCGACGGGCGCACCGGCCGCACCGTCGCGACGGTCACCCTGCGCGGCATCGGCGACCCGCGCGACGTGGAGGCGATCTCGGTCGGCCCGGACGGCAACGTCTACGTCGGCGACATCGGCGACAACTACGGCGGCAGCTGGAAGAACGTGTGGATCTACCGCTTCCCCGAGCCGCAGCGGCTGCGCGACCAGGCCGTCACCGCGACCCAGTTCACCGTCACGTACGACGAGGGGCCGCGGGACGCGGAGGCGCTGATGGTGCACCCCAAGACCGGGCGCGTGTACATCGCCAGCAAGAAGAAGAGCGGTGGCGCCGCCCTGTACGCAGGGCCCGAGCGGCTGGCGGCGCGCGGCCCGAACGTCTTCCGCCGGGTCGCCGCCATCGACCAGTGGGTGACCGACGGGGCGTTCTCGCCGGACGGTACGCGGCTGGTGCTGCGCGGGTACTTCGGCGCGCAGATGTACCGGTGGGAGGGGGGCCGGCCCAAGCCGGCCGGGAGTGTGGGCGTGCCGTTCCAGATGCAGGGGGAGTCGGTCTGCTTCACTCCCGACGGGCGGACGCTGCTGTTCGGGTCCGAGGGCAAGGGCAGCCAGGTGCAGCCGGTGGGCCTGAGCGGCGACCAGTTGCCGGAGTCGGCGGCGAAGGGGGACGACGGGAAGGGCGGCGGCGAGGGCAAGGGCGACGGCGCGGGAGCGAGCGGGAACGGGCAGGGGGACGACGCAGGAAAGAACCGCAACGTCCTGCTGGCGGCGGCGACGTTCGGGGCGGCCACGGTGCTGGTGTTGCTGCTGCGACGGGTCTTCCGCCGCCGGTGACGCCCCGGCGGCCGCCTCAGGCGCCGTGCGCCTCGATGTGGGCCGCGAAGCCGTCGAGCAGACGGCCCAGGCCCAGTTCGAACAGCGCGTCGCCTTCGTCGCAGTCGTCGTCGAACGCGAACGTGTCCTCGGAGAGCTGGGCGAGGTACGGGTAGCGGCCGCTCTCCATCGCCTGGACCAGGAAGGGGCCCTGGATCTTCCACCACTCCTCGTCGGTGATGCCGGTGCGCTTCTCGGCCATGGCGGAGTTCAGCCGGGTGCGTGCCGCGCCCGCGACATAGCCCTCCACGATCGTCAGCAGCCGGATCTTCTCCGGGTCGGGCAGGGCGGCGCCGGACAGTCCGCGGACGGTGTTCTCCAGCAGGTGCACCGAGTTGGGCCCCGGGAGCGGGCGCGTCTGGTCGACCTGGAGCAGCCAGGGGTGCCGGTGGTGGAGCTGCCAGGCGCGGCGCGCGACGTACTCCAGGACGGCCCGCCAGCCGGCCTCGGGCCCGGGGATGTCGTCGGCGCCGAACGCGGCGATCTTGTCGAGCATCAGGTCCAGCAGCTCGCCCTTGCCCGGGACGTAGCGGTAGAGCGACATCGTGCCGACGCCCAGCTCGGTGGCGACCCGGCGCATCGACACCGCGCCGATCCCCTCGGCGTCGGCGGCCGCCACCGCGGCGGTGACGATCCGGTCGAGGGTCAGGCCGGGCTTGGGGCCGCGGGTGGGGCGTTCGCCGGTGCCCCAGAGCAGCTCCATGCTGCGTGCCGCGTCGCCGCTGCCACTGTGTTCTGTCGTCATGGTGCCGTCAGTCTATGCCGCGGCGCGAAAACTGGGTACGCCGTACGCGGTCATCGGGTACGGTGGACCGCGTTACTGGGTACGGCGTACCCGATTTCGGGGTGCGCGGAGAACGGGGAGGACGGGGCAGCACATGAACACAACCGACCTGGCGGTGCTCGCGGAGGGGCTGACCAAGCGGTACGGGGACAAACGCGCGCTCGACGGCTTCGACCTCGCCGTACGGCGCGGCACCGTCCAGGGCCTGCTGGGCCCCAACGGCGCGGGCAAGACCACCGCCGTACGGATTCTGGCGACGCTGCTGCGGCTGGACGGCGGGCGGGCGGCGGTCGCCGGGCACGACGTGGTGCGCGATCCGCACGCCGTCCGCGCGCGGATCGGCCTCGCCGGCCAGTACGCCGCCGTCGACGAGATCCTGACCGGCCGCCAGAACCTGGAGATGTTCGGCCGGCTGTTCCACCTGGACAGGCGCCGGTCGCGGGCCCGCGCCCAGGAGCTGCTGGACCGCTTCGGGCTGGCCGACGCGGCGGACAAGCAGGTCAGCGCGTACAGCGGCGGTATGCGGCGGCGCCTGGACCTGGCGTCGAGCGTGCTGCTCGCACCCGAGGTGCTCTTCCTGGACGAGCCGACCACCGGACTCGACCCCCGCAGCCGCAACGAGGTCTGGGAGGCCGTGCGGGATCTCGTCGCGGGCGGTACGACCGTCCTGCTGACCACGCAGTACCTCGACGAGGCCGATCAGCTCGCCGACCGGATCGCCGTCATCGACCACGGCCGCACCATCGCGGACGACACCCCGGACGGGCTCAAGCAGGGCATCGGCGGCGACCGCGTCCAGGTGGTGCTGCGCGAGGCCGCCGAGCTGCCGCGCGCCGCGCGGATCGTGGCGCGGGTGGCGGCGGACGGCGCCGAGCCGGACACGGACGAGGCGGAACGCCGGGTCGGCGCGCCCGTCACGGACGGCGTGGCGGCGCTGACCGAGGTGGCGCGGGCGCTCCAGGACGCGGGCGTCGGCGTGGCCGACATCGGGCTGCGGCGGCCGACGCTGGACGAGGTCTTCCTGCGGCTGACGTACGGGATGGGGGCGGCGGCATGAGCGCGCACACCCCCGCGGCCCGCAGCCACCCGGGGCGGCGCCTGTACTGGGCCCTGGCCGACTGCCGGACCATCGTCCGCCGCGACCCCACCCACCTCGCCAAGCAGCCCGCCAACGTCGCCTGGCAGCTGGGTTTCCCGGTCGTCTCCGTCCTCCTCTTCGTCTACGTCTTCGGCAGCGCGATGGACGTCGGCGGGGAGGGCGACTACCGCGACTACGCCATGCCCGGGATCTTCGCCATGACGATGGCCTTCGGCTTCATGAACACCGCGATGCTGGTCGCGGTCGACAAGGACCGCGGGGTGACCGACCGCTTCCGCTCGATGCCGATGGCCCGGTCGGCGGTGGTCGGCGGGCGGGGCGTCTCGGACGTGCTGAGCGCGGCGCTCGACCTCGCCGTACTGGCGCTGATCGCCGTCGTCGTCGGCTGGCGCTCCGGCAGCGGCCCGCTCGCCACCCTGGCCGCCTTCGGCCTGCTCCTGCTGCTGCGCTTCGCCCTGATCTGGGCCGGGGTGCTGCTGGGCCTGCTGGTGCCCAACCAGGAGGCGGCGGGCGGGCTGTTCGCGGTGGCCTTCCCGTTCGGCATGGTCTCCAGCGTCTTCACGCCGCCGTCGATGATGCCGGACTGGCTGGGCGCGGTCGCGATGTGGAACCCGGTCTCCTCGACGGCGAACGCGGTACGCGAACTGTTCGGGCAGCCGGGCACGAGCGGCGGCAGCTGGATCGAGGAGCACGCCCTGCCGATGGCGGTGGTCTGGCCGCTCGTGCTGACCGCGGTCTTCCTGCCGCTGGCGGTACGCCGCTTCCAGCGCCTCAGCCGCTGACCGCGCCGGGCCCCGGCGGGAACTGCCCGCCGGGGCCCGGTCGCGTCGGGAACGCGGCCGCTACAGCTTGCCGATCACATAGTCGACGCAGGCGGTCAGCGCCTCCACGTCGGCCGGGTCGATCGCCGGGAACATCGCCACCCGCAGCTGGTTGCGGCCCAGCTTGCGGTACGGCTCGGTGTCGACGATGCCGTTGGCGCGCAGCGCCTTGGCGACGGCGGCCGCGTCGATCCCCTCGTCGAAGTCGATGGTGCCGATGACCTGGGAACGCTTGGCCGGGTCGGTGACGAACGGCGTCGCGTACGCGGCCTTCTCGGCCCAGCCGTACAGCGCCTTCGAGGAGGCCGCGGTGCGGCTCACGGCCCAGTCCAGGCCGCCCTGGCCGTTGATCCACTCCAGCTGCTCGTTGAGCAGGAAGAGGGTGGACAGGGCCGGGGTGTTGTACGTCTGGTTCTTCAGCGAGTTGTCGATCGCGGTCGGCAGCGAGAAGAACTCCGGGATGTGCCGCCCCGAGGCGTGGACGCTGCGGGCGCGTTCCAGGGCCGCGGGGGAGAAGACGCCGATCCACAGGCCGCCGTCGGAGGCGAAGGACTTCTGCGGCGCGAAGTAGTAGACGTCGGTCTGCGCGATGTCCACCGGCAGGCCGCCGGCGCCCGAGGTGGCGTCGACCAGCACCAGGGAGCCGGCGTCGGCGCCCGCCACGCGCTCGATGGGCGCGGCGACACCGGTGGAGGTCTCGTTGTGGGTGAAGGCGTAGACGTCCACGCCCTCCTCGGCCTTCGGGTCCGGGTGGCTGCCCGGTTCGGCGGCGACGAGCGTCGGCTCCGCCAGCCACGGAGCCAGCTTGGCGGCCTTGGCGAACTTCGAGGAGAACTCGCCGAAGGTCAGGTGCTGGGACTTGTGCTCGATCAGGCCGTGGGTCGCGATGTCCCAGAAGGCGGTGGAGCCGCCGTTGCCGAGGACGACCTCGTAGCCCTCGGGCAGCTGGAAGAGCGTGCGTACGCCGTCGCGGACCTTGCCGACCAGGTTCTTGACCGGAGCCTGGCGGTGGGACGTACCGAGCAGAGAACTTCCGGTGGCGGCGAGGGCGTCGAGCGCCTCCGTACGCACCTTGGAGGGGCCCGCGCCGAAGCGACCGTCGGCGGGCTTGATGTCAGCGGGAATCTGGATATCAGCCACGGGCGAAGCGTAATCCGTCACGGGGCCGGGTCCGGACCTCGGTCCACCGGATGAGACGGATCGGACACCGCCCACTCACCGTCGTCGTCCTCCGGCGGCCGGGTCAGCGCGGGCCCGACGATGCGGGCGAAGAGGTCCAGCCGCGAGCGCAGCACCCGGTCGGCCCGGAACAGCTGCGGGCGCTGCCGGCGGTCCGCGACGAGATACCAGGTCCCGGCCTTGGCGACGAGTCCGTACGTGCCCTGCACAAGGAAGTACGGGCGGTGCCGGCGCCGTGGGCGGTGGGCCGCAGCGTCAACTTCCTGTTCGGCGATCACGGTGACAGGGCGGCCGGCGCGTACGAGGAGGCGGTGTACCGGCGGCTGGCCGACGCCAAGGAGGCGTGGGACCCGGCGCGAACGTGTTCCGGGCGTAGCGCGCGGGGGAGCGGGCCCGGCAGAGCGGGCAGGCTGGGTGCATGGCTGATCGTACGGAGACACGCGAGACGCAGGAGCTGGCGCGGGAGTTGGCGGAGGCGGTGCGCGGCGAGGTGTCGGCCGCCGCCGGGGACCGGGCGCTGGCGACCATGGACGCGTCCAACTACCGCCGGGTGCCGCGGGCGGTGGTCGCGCCACGGGACGCCGAGGACGTCGCCGCCGTCCTGCGGGTCTGCCGCGAGCGCGGCGTGCCGGTGGTGCCGCGGGGCGGCGGTACCAGCATCGCGGGGCAGGCCACCGGCGTGGGCGTGGTCGTGGACTGCACCCGGCACCTGCGGCGGATCGTGTCGCTGGACGCCGAGTCGGGTACGGCCGTGGTGCAGCCGGGCGTGGTGCTGGACGACCTGCGGGCGGCGGCCGGCGCGCACGGCCTGACCTTCGGTCCCGACCCGTCCACGCACAGCCGCTGCACCCTCGGCGGCATGATCGGCAACAATTCCTGCGGCTCGCACTCGGTGGCGTGGGGCACCACCGCCGACAGCGTGCGCGAGCTGGAGGTGCTGACGTACGGGGGCGAGCGGCTGCGGGCCGGGCGCGGCACGGCGGCCCTGGACGCGCTCCCGCCCCGGCTGCGGGACGGCGTGCGGGGCCTGGTCGACGGCGACTTGGCGCTGCTGCGGACCGGCTACCCCGAACTCCCGCGCCGCATCTCCGGCTACGCGCTGGACGCCCTGCTCCCCGAGCGGGGCACCGATCTCGCGCGTGCCCTCACCGGCAGCGAGGGCACGCTCGGCGTGCTGGCCGAGGCCACCGTCGCGCTGGTCAGGCCGCCCGCGGCCAAGGCCCTGGCGGTGCTCGGGTACGCGGACGAGAGCGCGGCGGCCGAGGCCGCCCACACGCTGCTGCCGTACCGGCCGCTGACCGTCGAAGGCATGGCGGCCGACCTGGTGGGCAGCGCGGCGGGCCTGCCCAAGGGCGGGGCCTGGCTGTTCGTCGAAATGGGCGGCGAGACCGCGGCGGAGGCGCTGGCGCGGGCCGAGGAGCTGTGCCGGGGCGCCGGCACGGTGACGACCGACCACACCGTCGTCACCGACCCGGCGCGGCAGCGCGCCCTGTGGCGGGTGCGCGAGGACGCGTCCGGCACCGCCACCCGGATGCCCGACGGCTCCGAGGCGTGGCCCGGCTGGGAGGACTGCGCCGTGCCGCCCGCGCGCCTGGGCCCCTACCTGCGCGACTTCCGCGCCCTGCTGGCCCAGCACGGCCTGCGCGGCACGCCCTACGGGCACTTCGGCGACGGCTGCATCCACGTCCGCATCGACTTCGACCTGCTGACCGCGCCCGGTATCCGCCGGTTCCGGGAGTTCTCCGGAGACCTGGCGGAGCTGGTCGTGGCGCACGGCGGCTCGCTCTCCGGCGAGCACGGCGACGGGCAGGCGCGCGCCGAACTGCTGCCGAAGATGTACGGCCCCGAGCTGGTCGGCCTCTTCGAACGCTTCAAGGACCTGTGGGACCCGGCGGGCGGCCTGAACCCGGGCATGCTCGTCCGCCCGGACCGGATGGACGACAACCTGCGCTTCGCGCCGCTGCCGAAGCACCCGGTGGACGTGGAGTTCGGCTACCCGCACGACGGCGGCGACTTCTCGGCGGCCGTACGGCGCTGCGTAGGCGTCGCCAAGTGCCGCACCACCGCGCCCGGCCCCTCGGCCGTCATGTGCCCGTCCTACCGCGCCACCGGCGAGGAACGGCACTCCACCAGGGGCCGCGCCCGGCTGCTGCACGAGATGCTGGCGGGCGAGGTGGTCACCGACGGCTGGCGGTCCGAGGAGGTGCGGGACGCGCTGGACCTGTGCCTGTCGTGCAAGGGCTGCCGCAGCGACTGCCCGGTGGGCGTCGACATGGCCACGTACAAGGCCGAGTTCCTGCACCACCACTACGCGGGCAGGCTGCGGCCCGCCGCGCACTACTCGATGGGACGGCTGCCGCGCTGGCTGCGCGCGGCGGCCCCGGTCGCGCCGCTGCTCAACGCCCTGGCGCGGACGCCGCTGGCCGGGGCGGGCAAGCGGCTCGGCGGCATCGCGCCGCAGCGGGCGATCCCGGAACTGGCGGCCGAGCCGTTCGTACGGTGGTGGGCGAAGCGGGCGCCCGCGAGGACCGGGGAAGGCCCGGCGGTGCTGTTGTGGCCCGACACCTTCACCAACTACCTCGCGCCCGAGGTGGGCCGGGCCGCCGTACGGGTGCTGGAGGACGCCGGGCTCTCCGTACGCCTGCCCGCGCCCGGCCGCCGCCGTACGCCCCTGTGCTGCGGCCTGACCTGGGTGTCGACCGGCCAGCTCGACCAGGCGCGCACGGTCATGCGCCGTACGGTGGACGCGCTCGAACCACTTCTCGCGGACGGCACGCCGCTGGCCGTCCTCGAACCGAGCTGCGCGGCGGCCCTGCGCACCGACCTGCCCGAGCTGCTGTCCGACGACCCGCGCGCGGCACGGCTGGCCGCGTCCGTACGCACCTTCGCGCAGACCCTGGAGGAGCGGGCGCCCGCCTGGGAACCGCCGCGCCTCGACCGCCCGGCCGTCGGCCAGACCCACTGCCACCAGCACGCCGTCCTCGGCGAGGCCGCCGAACGTCGCCTGCGTGCGCGGGCCGGGCTGGCGGGCGGGCTGAGCGGCGGCTGCTGCGGCCTGGCCGGCAACTTCGGCTTCGAGCGCGGCCACTACGACGTGTCCGTGGCCTGCGCGGAAGAACAGCTCCTGCCGTCCGTACGCGAAGCAGCACCCGGCACGGAAGTGCTCGCGGACGGCTTCTCCTGCCGCACCCAGATCGCCCAACTGACAGACCGGCGCGCCCGCCACCTGGCAGAGGTGCTGGCGGCGGGGCTGCCGCCGCGGGAATGACGGTGCGGAGTGCCCTGTTCCGGCCCGGTGCCCGCCCGGCATCCCGCCTGATGAGAATCACATTTCACGGCCCGGGAGGCGGGCCGTAGCGTGGGCGTGTGAACGAGTCGCGCCACGAGTCCAGCAGCCTGCCGCCCGTACCCCCGGTCCCGGAACCGGGGCCGGTCGCCGAACCGGTCCCCGCCTCCGAGGAGGTGCGCGCCGCCGGGCGGGACGCGGCGGCGAGCGGCCGCCTGGTCTCCGTGGCGCTGGTGATCGGCGGCATCATCTCGCTCCAGTTCGGCGCCTCGGTCGCGGTGCTGCTCTTCCCGCGGGCCGGTGCGCTCGGCGTGGTCACCCTCCGCCTGGTCGTCGCCGCGCTCGTCCTTATGATCGCCTGCCGTCCCAGGATGCGCGGTTACGGCCGGGGCGACTGGGCCACGATCGTCGCTTTCGGTGTCGCCCTGGCCGGCATGAACTCGCTGTTCTACGAGGCGATCGACCGCATCCCGCTGGGCGCCGCCGTCACCCTGGAGTTCATGGGCCCGCTGATCCTGTCGGTGGTCACCTCGCGGCGGGCGCTGAGCCTGCTGTGGGCGGCGCTCGCGCTGGGCGGTGTGGCCCTGCTCGGGCGCGAGGGCTTCGACGGGCTGGACCCGCTCGGCGCCGGGCTCGCGCTGGCGGCGGGCGGGCTGTGGGCCGCGTACATCCTGCTGTCGTCGCGTACGGGGCAGCGCTTCCCGCAGGCGGACGGGCTGGCCCTGGCGATGTCGGTGGCGGCGCTGCTGAGCCTGCCGCTGGGCATCACCAGCGCGGGCACGGCCCTGCTGGATCCGGTCACGATCGGGCTGGGCGCCGCCGTCGCGCTGCTGTCCTCGGTCACGCCGTACACCCTCGAACTGCTCGCCCTGCGCAAGCTCCCGGCCTCCGGCTTCGCCGTGATGATGAGCCTGGAGCCGGCCGCGGCGGCGACCGCGGGCTTCCTGGTCCTGCACCAGGCGCTCGGCTGGGCCGAGGTGGCGGCGATCGGGCTGGTGGTCCTGGCGAGCGTCGGCGCGGTACGGAGCGCGGGCCGGTCCGGGACGGGCTGAACCGGGGGCCGCACGCGCGAGAGCCCCCCACCGGAGTGCGGTGCGGGGTTCTCGGCCCGGAGTGCCGCGGCCGTTACGGGTCCGTGGGCTCCGGGGAGCGGAGAGCGATGGCTCCGGCGGGGCAGAGGCCGGCGGCCATCCGGGCGGCGGCCCGGTGCCCGGGGGCCGGCGCGGGGGCCAGGAGCACGACCAGACCTTCGTCGTCGTCCTGGTCGAAGACCCCGGGGGCCGTCAGGGCGCACATGCCGGCGCCGACGCAGCGGTCACGGTCGACGCCGAGACGCAGGGGCTCTTGCGGATCGCTCACGGGGCTACTCCTTGTCCCAGGTGACGGGCAGGCTGACGACGCCGTAGATGTTGGCGCGTTCGCGCAGCGGCACCTCCTGCGGCGGCACCGCGAGGCGCAGGGTGGGGAAGCGGGCGAAGAGCGCCGGGAACGCGACGGTCATCTCGACGCGGGCGAGCTGCTGGCCCAGGCACTGGTGGGCGCCGTGGCCGAAGGCCAGGTGGCCGGTGGCCTTGCGGTGGATGTCGAGCCGGTCGGGGTCGGGGAACTTGTGCGGGTCGCGGTCGGCGGCCTGGACGGACACGGTCACCGTCTCACCGGCCTTGATCAACTGGCCTTCGACCTCGACGTCTTCGAGAGCGGAGCGCAGGATGGGGTCGGCCACGCTGAGGTAGCGCAGCAGCTCCTCGACGGTCTGCTCCGCGAGGTCCGGGTCGGCGCGCAGGGCGGCCAGCTGGTCGGGGTTGCTCAGCAGGGCGAAGGTGCCGAGGCCGAGCATGTTCGCGGTGGTGTCGAGTCCGGCGGCCAGGAGCACCCCGCCGACGCCGATCAGCTCTTCCTCCGTGAGGCCGGAGGTGGTCAGGTCGCTCAGCAGGTCGTCGGTGGGCTCGGCGCGCTTGGCGGCCACGAGTTCGCCCATGAACGCGCCGACGGCCGCGTACGCCTCGCCCCTGGCCTCCGCCTCCGCGGTCTGGTCGAAGAGGGTCGCCACGTGCCCTTGGAAGCGGTCCCGGTCGGCGTACGGCACGCCGAGCAGTTCGCAGATCATGAGCGCGGGCACCGGCCGCGCGAACGCCTCCACCAGGTCGGCGGTGGGCCCGGCCTGCTCCATGGCGTCCAGGCACTCGTGCGTGAACTGCTCGACGCGTTCGGAGAGCTGCCGCATCCTGCGGACCGTGAACTTGCCGGTGAGCAGCCGCCGGAAGCGGGTGTGCTCGGGGGCGTCGAGGCCGAGGAAGTCGCCGACCGGCGCCGGCGGTATCTCCGTCAGCCCCTCCATGCCCGGCATCGGTATCGGCAGGTGCAGGAATTCGTAGCGTGCGCTGAACCGCGGGTCGGACAGGACCTTGCGGGCCGCGGCGTGCCCGGTGGCCAGCCAGCCCAGGTGGCCGTCGGTGTAGCGCAGGCGGCGTATCGGCCGGTCGCTCAGCGCGGTGAGCCCGGCGGGCGGGTCGAAGGGGCAGCCGGTGTGCCGGTCGGTGGGCAGGGTGGGCGGCTCCTCGGCGCGGGTGTCGTCGGTGGTGGTGCCGGGGGTCGTCGGGTCGTACGACATGGGTTCCTCCTGCGGTCGACGAGCTGGGTGTGAAGGTGCGTGCCGGTGAAGTGGCGTGGCGGAGGCGGCGGTTATCGCTTGGCGCCGCTCTTGAAGGTGCGGCGCGCCCACAGGTAGCCGACCAGGGTGAGCGCCACGCACCAGGCGAGGGCGATGGGCGCGCTGGAGCCGATCCCGGTGCCGAGCCACAGGCCGCGCAGGGTCTCGATGATCGGCGTGAAGGGCTGGTACTCGGCGAACCAGCGCAGGCCGGCGGGCATGGACTCGGTCGGCACGATGGCGCTGCCGAGGAACGGCAGGAACGTCAGCGGCATCGGGATGTTGCTGGCGGTCTCGACGTTCTTGGCGACCAGGCCGATGCCCGCGGAAAGCCAGGTCAGCGCCAGGGTGAGCAGGGTGAGCAAGCCGATGACGGCGAGCCATTCGACGGGCGTCGCGGTGGGGCGGAAGCCCATCAGGAGGGCGACGCCGGTGACGAGTGTGACGCTGGCCATCGTCTGGATCACGCTGCCGACGACATGGCCGGTCAGGAACGAGGCGGGGGAGATCGGCATCGTGCGGAAGCGGTTGACGATGCCTTCGGTCTTGTCGCTGCACACGCTGATCGCGGTGGTCAGGGCGCCGGACGTGGCGGCCATCAGGATGATGCCGGGCGCGAGGTAGTCGATGTAGTCGCCGCTGCCGGTGGGCAGGCCGCTGATGCCGGTACCCAGGGCGCTGCCGAAGACGTAGTTGAACAGCAGCAGCATCGCGATGGGCATGATGACGACGGTGAGCGTCAGGGACGGGTAGCGCAGGGCCTTTTTGAGGTTGCGCCGCAGCATCGTCCTGGAGTCCCTGGCGGCGTAGGACATGGTGGCCATCAGACGTTCTCCTTGGACGGGGCGGCGGTGCGGGCGGGGTGGGGCTGACCGGTGAGGGTCAGGAAGACGTCGTCGAGGTCCGGGGTGTGCACGGTGAGGGACTCGGCGTGGAGGCCGGTGGTCTCCAGGGCGTCCAGGACGGCCCGCAGGTTGGGGATGGAGCCGTCGCTGGGGACCTGGAGGGTGAGGGAGTCCTCGTCGGGAGTGGCGATGCCGAAGACGCCCGCCGCGGTGTGCAGGCCCTGCGCGTCGGCGAACCGCACCCGGATGTGGCCGCCGGGGATGCGCTGCTTGAGCTCGTCGGCGGTGCCCTCGGCGATCAGCCTGCCGTGGTCCAGCACGGCGATCCGGTCGGCGAGCTGGTCGGCCTCTTCGAGGTACTGGGTGGTCAGGAAGATGGTCACACCGTCGTCGGCGACGAGGCCGCGGATGATCTCCCACATGGTGCGCCGGCTGCGCGGGTCGAGTCCGGTGGTCGGCTCGTCGAGGAAGATGATGCGCGGATCGCCGACCAGGGTCATCGCCAGGTCCAGCTTGCGCCGCATGCCGCCGGAGAAGGTGACGGCGGTCTTGCCCGCCACCTCCGACAGGTCGAAGCGGCGCAGCAGGTCCTTGGCCCGCCGCTTGCCCTCGCGCCGGTCGAGGTGGTGCAGGTCCGCCATGAGGAGGAGGTTCTCCTCGGCGGTCAGCAGGTTGTCGACGGCCGAGAACTGCCCGGTGACGCCGATGGCGGTGCGCACCGCGTCGGCTTCCCTGGTCAGGTGGTGGCCGGCGACCCGGGCCTCGCCCGCGTCGGCGTCGATGAGCGTGGAGAGGATCTCCACCGTGGTGGTCTTGCCGGCGCCGTTGGGCCCGAGCAGCGCGAAGATGGTGCCTTCGGCGATGTCCAGGTCGATGCCGTCGAGCACGAGCTTGTCGCCGTAGGACTTGCGCAGTCCGGTGGCGGTGATCGCCGACGCCGTCGCGTGCGCGGCGGCGGGCGCGGAAACCTGGGTGGCGGTCATGCCGTTTTCCCTTCGGCGGTGGAGCGTTGGGGTGGGTGGGGTCAGGCGCGGCGGATGACGATGTCGCCGGTCGAGGTGCGGGCGGTCACCTCGACGGTCTCGTCGGATTCCGCGGGCCCCGCGGCGGAGCCGAGCGAGTTGCGTACGGCGCCGTACTTGGTGTGCGTGTCGAGCCAGGCGGCGGTGCCCTCGTGGATGCCCACTTCGAGGTTGCCGACGGCGGTGCGCAGGTCGATGCGGCCGCGGGTGACGTCGCCGACGCGGATGCCGCCGTTGGAGGAGGAGGCGTCGACCCCGGCGCGGGCGACGCCGATGTCGGTGCGGCCGTTGGCGCACTTGGCGCCGACGTCGCCGTGCGCGATGCCGACGGAGATGTCGCCGTTCGCCGCGCTGGTCCGCAGGCCGCCGGTGACCTCGCCGATCTCGATGGCGCCGTTGCTGTTCTTGACGGTCGCCGCGCCGCTGACGGTGCCGATCTCGATCCGGCCCGAGCCGACGACTTCGATGTCCCCGGTCGAGTGGTCCAGCCGGATGTCGCCGTGGTCGGTCCTGAGGTCGGCGCCGGCCGCCTCGTCGACCTGGAGGTCGCCGAGCGAGGTCTTGAGGGTGACCTCTCCGAAGCTGCCCTCGCAGAAGAAGCCGCCCAGGGCCGAGGTGCCCCGGATGTCCGAACCGGCGGGCAGTTCGACGGTCACCTCGATGGTGCCCGGCTTGCCGAACAGGGACCGCTTCTTGGGCGTCTTGATCGCGAGGCGGCCGCCGGAGCAGGTGACCTGGGTCTGCTGTACGGCCTGTACGTCCTTGTCGTCGGCCGCGTTGCGCGGCAGCACCTCGACGACCGTGTCGGTGCGCTTGCCGGCGGTGATACGGGCGGTGCCGCAGTCCAGTTCCAGGGTGGCGGTGATCGGTCCGGTGGTCTCGAAAGCAGGCATGGCTGTGCCGTCCTCTTGGCTCGTGTGGGTGTTTCCGCTGGTGAGGCGGGTGAAGATGACGTCGGCTGGATCGGCGATCCGCCGGTGGAAGCGGGTGGGGCGGGCCGGCGCCCCCAGGCCCTGTCCTAGCGGACCCAGCCGGTGAAGCTCCGGCCGCTCGCGGGCGCGGCGCGGCCCGGCGGGTTCGCGCGCTGCCCGCCGTCGAGGGCGGTGGACACGGCCCGCACCAGCCAGGCGTTGACCGACAGGCCCTCCGTCGTCGCGGCGTCCTCGGCGCGGGCCTTGAGGTGGGCGGGGAGGCGGAAGTTGATCCGCGCCATGGCGCCGTCGTCGGCGTCGGCGGGCGGCGGGGGCGGCGCGGGCGCCGCGAGGGGCTCCGGCTCCTCCCGGCGCGGCTCGGGGGCGGGCGGCGCCGTCACCACGAATTCCGGGTCGAGGCCGCGCAGCCGTACGTCGACCGAGCCCGGCGCCAGCTCCCGTGTGACCTCGCCCATGGCGGCGGACAGTGCGTTCAGGAGGGTCAGGCGGGTGGCGGATTCCAGGGGGGCGGTGAGCCGCTCGGCGAGGGCGCGGGCGTCGTCGCCGCCGGCGTCCGCCGCGACGGCCAGCTCTTGCCGGAGGTTGTCGACGTAGGGCGTGAGGTCCATGACGCCATCATGGCACATTGGTGGCGCCATGGCGAGCCAAAGTGGTGGCACTTTGGCGTATGAGTGATCTGACCTGCGGGTTTCTCAGGAAAAAGGGTGTGCCATGGTGTCGCGGTGGCGGCGTCATGGCTCGTGGCGATGCCGCGGTGGCGCCATGGTGGCGCCGCCGCGGCGCCGGGTGATGTGCCATGGGGTGCCGCGCCGGTGCGCCATGAGGTGCTGCGCCGGTGCCGACGCTGCGGTCGCCCCCGCGCCCCCGTGGTCCCCCGCCCAGAAAATCATGCAGGCGTGCTTGATTGTTTCTCGCCGCGCTGCCACGCTCGGTATCCGCACCGCATGAGTCAACGCGCCCTGCCCCGGCGGCAGATGGCCGACGAGGGGAGTGCCGCGTGTCCGACGCCGACGCCGTACTGGCGGATCTGAAAGCCGAAGGGGACGCGCTCGACGCGCTGGTCGGCGGCCTGGCGCCCGGCCGGTGGGCGGAACCGACACCCGCCGAGGGCTGGACGATCGCCCATCAGATCGGGCACCTGGCCTGGACCGACCGGCAGGCCCTGCTGTCCGCCACCGACCCCGGCGCCTTCCGGGAAGCGGCCCGGCTGGCCCTGACCTCTCCCGCGACGTTCGTCGACGAGGGCGCGGAGGCGGAGGCGCAGGCGCCGCCCGCCGAGTTGCTGGCGCGTTGGCGGGCGGGCCGGGCCGAGCTGTACGAGGCACTGGCCACCCGCACCACGGGGGACAAGATGCCGTGGTTCGCGACGTCGATGAGCACCGCCTCCATGGCCACGGGGCGGCTGATGGAAACCTGGGCGCACGGCCAGGACATCGCCGACACGCTGGGCGTCGTGCGCGAGCCCACCGCGCGGCTGCGGCACGTGGCCCGCATCGGTGTGCGCGCCCGGGACTTCGCGTACGCGGCGCGCGGACTCACGCCCCCGGAGGAGGAGTTCAGGGTCGAGTTGCGTGCTCCCGGCGGCGGCACCTGGGCGTACGGGCCGCAGGGCGCGGCGCAGCGGGTGACCGGCGACGCGCTCGGGTTCTGCCTCCTGGTGACCCAGCGCGCCCACCGCGACGACGTGGACGTACGGGCCGAAGGCGCCGACGCCGAACGCTGGCTGGGCATCGCCCAGGCGTTCGCCGGGCCGCCCGGCAAGGGCCGCGAGCCGGGCGGGCGAGGCGCCAGGTGACCGGCGGCGACGTGCTGCGCGTCGGCAACGCCTCCGGCTTTTACGGCGACCGCTTCGACGCCGTGCGCGAGATGCTCACCGACGGCCCGCTCGACGTTCTCACCGGCGACTACCTCGCCGAACTGACCATGCTCATCCTCGGCCGCGACCGCCTCAAGGACCCCACACGCGGCTATGCGAAGACGTTTCTGCGGCAGCTGGAGGACACCCTCGGCCTGGCTGTCGAGCGCGGGGTACGGATCGTCAACAACGCCGGTGGCCTCAACCCCGCCGGACTGGCCGAGGCCGTACGGGAGTTGGCGGGCCGGGTAGGCGTCCCGGTCCGTGTCGCGCACGTGGAGGGCGACGACCTGCTGCCCCGGTACGGCGGGCGCGCGGGCGTGCTGACCGCCAACGCCTACCTGGGCGGCGGCGGCATCGCCGCGTGCCTGCGGGCCGGCGCCGATGTGGTGGTGACCGGCAGGGTCACGGACGCCGCCCTGGTCAGCGGGGTCGCGGCGGCCCACTTCGGCTGGGCCCCTGCGGACCACGACCGGCTGGCGGGCGCGGTCGTCGCGGGCCATGTCCTGGAGTGCGGCACCCAGGCCACCGGCGGCAACTACTCCTTCTTCGCCGACCGCGACTTCTCCGCCGCCCACGACCTGCGCCGCCCCGGCTTCCCGCTCGCCGAGATCGCCGCCGACGGCTCCTCGGTGATCACCAAGCACCCGGGTACCGGCGGCGCGGTGACCACCGGCACGGTCACCGCGCAACTCCTCTACGAGACGGCCGGCGCGCGCTACCCGGGCCCGGACGTGACCGCGCGCCTGGACACCGTACGGATGACCCAGGACGGCGCCGACCGGGTGCGGATCGACGGGGTGCGCGGCGAGGCCCCGCCACCGGCGCTCAAGGTCGGCCTCACCCGCCTCGGCGGCTGGCGCAACGCGGTCACGTTCGTGCTGACCGGCCTGGACATCGAGGCCAAGGCCGCTCTCGTACGGGAGCAGATGGAAGCGGCCTTCGACGCGGCGAAGCGCCGCCCGGCGTCCGTGGAATGGACGCTGGCCCGCACCGATCACGCGGACGCCGCCGTCCAGGAGGAGGCGAGCGCCCTGCTGCGGCTGGTGGTGCGGGACGCCGACCAGGACGCGGTGGGCCGGGTGGTCAGCGGGGCGGCGGTCGAGCTGGCGCTCGGCAGCATCCCCGGCTTCCATGTGACGGCGCCGCCGGGCAAGGGCGAGCCGTACGGGGTCTTCGAGGCGGAGTACGTGGCCGCCGCGGACGTGCCGCACACCGCCGTGCTCCCGGACGGCAGCCGCACCGAACTGCCCCCACCTGCGGAAACCCGTGAGCTGGCACCGCTCGCCGAACCCCCGCTCTCCGAACCCCTCGCCCACGACGGCCGGACGCGCCGCGCCCCGCTCGGCCTGGTGGCCGGTGCCCGCAGCGGCGACAAAGGCGGCTCCGCCAACGTCGGCGTATGGGCCCGTACGGACGCGGCCTGGCGCTGGCTGGCCCACGAGCTGACCGCCGACCGGCTGCGCGAACTCCTCCCGGAGACGGCGGACCTGCCCGTCACCCGCCACGTCCTGCCCAACCTGCGTTCCCTGAACTTCGTGATCGACGGCCTGCTGGGCGCGGGCGTCGCCGCGCAGGCCCGCTTCGACCCGCAGGCCAAGGCACTGGGGGAGTGGCTGCGCGCCCGCCACCTGGACATACCGGAGGTATTGCTGTGACCGTGCTCGGCAGCGGACTGGACCCGTCGGGGCCCGAGTACGCGGCGAACCGCGAGGCGATGCTCGCCAGGCTGGCGGAGCTCGACGCGGAACACGCCAAGGCCATCGCCGGGGGCGGCGCGAAGTACGTCGAGCGGCACCGTAAGCGCGGCAAGCTGCTCGCCCGCGAACGCATCGAACTGCTCCTCGACCCCGACACGCCGTTCCTCGAACTGTCGCCGCTGGCGGCCTGGGGCAGCGACTACGCGGTGGGCGCCTCCCTGATCACCGGCATCGGCGTCATCGAGGGCGTGGAGTGCCTGGTCACCGCCAACGACCCGACCGTACGCGGCGGCGCCTCCAACCCCTGGACACTGAAAAAGGCGCTGCGCGCCAACGAGATCGCCTTCGCCAACCGGCTGCCCGTGGTCTCCCTGGTCGAATCCGGCGGCGCGGACCTGCCCAGCCAGAAGGAGATCTTCATCCCGGGCGGTGCCCTGTTCAAGGACATCACCCGGCTGTCCGCTGCCGGCATCCCGACCGTCGCCGTCGTCTTCGGCAATTCGACCGCCGGTGGCGCGTACATCCCCGGCATGTCCGACCACGTGATCATGGTCAAGGAGCGGGCGAAGGTCTTCCTCGGCGGGCCGCCGCTGGTCAAGATGGCCACCGGCGAGGAGAGCGACGACGAGTCGCTGGGCGGCGCCGAGATGCACGCCCGTACGTCCGGACTCGCCGACCACTTCGCCGTGGACGAGCCGGACGCGCTCCGGCAGGCCCGCCGGGTCGTCGCCCGCCTGAACTGGCAGAAGGCGCACGGAGATCCCGGGCCGGCCGAACCGCCCAAGTACGACGAGGACGAACTGCTCGGCATCGTCCCCGGCGACCTCAAGGCCCCCTTCGACCCGCGCGAGGTCATCGCGCGCATCGTGGACGGCTCGGACTTCGACGAGTTCAAGCCGCTGTACGGGCCTTCGCTCACGACCGGGTGGGCCCGGCTGCACGGCTACCCGGTCGGCATCCTCGCCAACGCGCAAGGCGTGCTGTTCAGCGCGGAGTCGCAGAAGGCGGCCCAGTTCATCCAGCTCGCCAACCAGCGCGACATCCCGCTGGTCTTCCTGCACAACACCACCGGCTACATGGTCGGCAAGGAGTACGAGCAGGGCGGCATCATCAAGCACGGCTCGATGATGATCAACGCGGTCAGCAACTCGCGGGTGCCGCATCTGTCGGTCCTCATGGGCGCCTCGTACGGCGCCGGGCACTACGGCATGTGCGGCCGCGCCTACGACCCGCGCTTCCTGTTCGCCTGGCCCAGCGCCAAATCCGCCGTCATGGGCCCGCAGCAGCTCGCCGGGGTGCTGTCGATCGTGGCGCGCGCTTCCGCCGCCGCCAAGGGGCAGCCGTACGACGACGAAGGGGACGCCGCGCTGCGCGCCATGGTGGAGCAGCAGATCGAGTCCGAGTCGCTGCCGATGTTCCTGTCCGGGCGGCTGTACGACGACGGCGTGATCGACCCGCGCGACACCCGTACCGTCCTCGGCCTGTGCCTGTCCGCCGTCCACACCGCACCCGTCGAAGGCGCGCGCGGCGGCTTCGGCGTCTTCCGGATGTGAGGAACCTGTGATCTCTTCCCTCCTCGTCGCCAACCGTGGCGAGATCGCCCGCCGGATCTTCCGCACCTGCCGGGAGCTGGGCATCGCGACGGTGGCCGTGTACTCCGACGCGGACGCCGACGCGCCGCACGTCCGCGAGGCCGACGCCGCTGTACGCCTGCCGGGCAGCGCCCCCGCCGACACCTACCTGCGCGGCGACCTGATCGTGAAGGCCGCGCACGCCGCCGGAGCCGACGCCGTACACCCCGGCTACGGCTTCCTCTCCGAGAACGCGGGCTTCGCCGCCGCCGTCGCCGACGCGGGCCTGACCTGGGTCGGCCCGCCGCCCGCCGCGATCGAGGCGATGGCGTCCAAGACGCGCGCGAAGGAGCTGATGGCGGCGGCCGGGGTGCCGCTGCTCGCCCCCGTCGACCCGGAGCGGGCCACGGACGCCGATCTGCCGCTGCTGGTGAAGGCGGCGGCGGGTGGCGGTGGGCGCGGCATGCGCGTCGTACGGGAACTGGCCGACCTGCCGGGGGAGCTGGCGGCGGCGCGGGCCGAGGCCGCGTCGGCGTTCGGGGACGGCGAGGTCTTCGCCGAGCCGTACGTGATCGGCGGCCGGCACGTCGAGGTGCAGGTCCTCGCCGACGCGCACGGCACGGTCTGGACGCTCGGCACCCGCGACTGCTCCCTCCAGCGCCGCCACCAGAAGGTCGTCGAGGAGGCCCCAGCGCCCGGCCTCTCCGACGAACTGCGCGCCACCCTTCACACGGCCGCCGCCGACGCCGCCCGCACCATCGGCTACCGCGGCGCGGGCACCGTCGAATTCCTGGTCTCCGCCACCGGCCACGCCCACTTCCTGGAGATGAACACCCGCCTCCAGGTCGAGCACCCGGTCACCGAGGCCGTGTACGGCGTCGATCTGGTCGCCCTGCAAGTGCGGGTGGCCGAGGGGGAAGCGCTGCCGGACGAGCCGCCCGCGCCGCACGGCCACGCCGTGGAGGCCCGGCTGTACGCGGAGGACCCGGCGGCGGGCTGGCAGCCGCAGACCGGCACGCTGCACCACCTGTCCGTGCCCGGCGGGGTCCGTCTCGACTCCGGGGTGGCGGACGGCACCGTCATCGGCGTCCACTACGACCCGATGCTGGCCAAGGTCATCGCCTGGGCGCCGAGCCGCGCCGAGGCCGTACGGAAGCTGGCGGGTGCGCTGGAACGGGCCCGCGTGCACGGTCCGGTCACCAACCGCGACCTGCTCGTCCGGTCCCTGCGCCACCCCGGGTTCGCCTCCGCTTCCGGCCTGGACACCGGCTTCTACGACCGCAACCTGGACGAGCTGACGGCGGCACCCGACGCCACGGTCACCGGCCTGTGCGCACTGGCCGCCGCCCTCGCCGACGCACACGGCCGGTCCCGCTTCGGCGGCTTCCGCAACGTACCGTCGCAGCCGCAGACCAAGACGTACGCCTGCGGCGGCACCGAGCACGAGATCCGGTACCGGCTGGGTCGCGAAGGGCTGCACGCCGAGGACTTTCCCGGCGTACGGCTGCTGTCGGCGGCGCACGGGCGCGTCGTGCTGGAAGTGGGCGGCGTACGGCGCGAGTTCACCGTCACCCCCCACGGTGACCAGGTTTTCGTCGACTCTGCCGCCGGCTCCCGCACCCTGACCGCCCTGCCCCGCTTCCCCGACCCCTCCGCCCGCGCCGAACCGGGTTCGCTGCTCGCGCCCATGCCCGGCACCGTCGTACGCGTGGCGGACGGCCTGGCCGAGGGCGACCGCGTCGAGGCCGGTGCCCCGCTGCTCTGGCTCGAAGCCATGAAGATGGAACACAAGATCACCGCCCCCGCCTCCGGCACGCTGACCGCCCTGCACGTCAAGGCCGGCCAGCAGGTCGAGGTCGGTACGCCGCTGGCCGTCGTCACCGAGTGAGACACAGGTTTTCGACGCCCTCCTCCCCCTGAAGGAGTTCCCGTGAGCAACCCCGTGATCGAGACCGAGGAACACCGCGCCCTCCGCGCGTCCGTCGCCGCGCTCGGCAAGCGCTACGGACGCGAGTACTTCGCCCGCGTCGTCGCCGAGGGCAAGCACACCGACGACCTGTGGGCCGAGGCCGCCAAGCTGGGCTACCTGGGGGTGAACCTGCCCGAGGAGTACGGCGGCGGAGGCGGCGGCATCGCCGAACTCTCCATCGTGCTGGAGGAGCTGGGAGCGGCCGGCTGCCCGCTGCTCATGCTCGTCGTCTCGCCCGCCATCTGCGGCACCGTCATCGCCCGCTTCGGCACGGAGGAACAGAAGCGGACCTGGCTGCCCGGCCTCGCCGACGGCTCCCGCAAGATGGCCTTCGGCATCACCGAGCCGGACGCCGGCTCCAACTCGCACCGCATCACCACCACCGCCCGCCGCGACCCGGCCACCGGCGAGTGGGTCCTCAACGGGCGCAAGGTCTTCATATCGGGCGTGGACATCGCCGAGGCCACCGTGATCGTCGGCCGCACCGAGGACGCCCGTACCGGCAAGCTCAAGCCCTGTCTGTTCATCGTCCCGCGCGACGCCGCCGGGTTCGGACGCAGCCAGATCGCCATGGAACTGGGCGCACCCGAAAAGCAGTTCGAACTGACGCTCGACGACGTACGGCTGCCCGCCGATGCGCTGGTCGGCGACGAGGACGCGGGGCTGCTCCAGCTCTTCGCCGGGCTCAACCCCGAACGCATCATGACCGCCGCCTTCGCCCTCGGCATGGCCCGATACGCGATCGGGCGGGCCGTCGACTACGCCCGCACCCGCCAGGTCTGGAAGGAACCCATCGGCGCCCACCAGGCCGTCGCCCACCCCCTCGCCCAGGCCCACATCGAGACCGAACTCGCCCGCCTGATGATGCAGAAGGCCGCCCACCTGTACGACGCGGGCGACGACCTGGGCGCGGGCGAGGCCGCCAACATGGCCAAATACGCGGCCGGGGAGGCGGCCGTCAAGGCCGTGGACCAGGCCGTGCACACCCTCGGCGGCAACGGGCTGACCCGCGAATACGGCCTGGCCGGCCTGATCACCGCGGCCCGCGTCGCCCGGATCGCACCGGTCAGCCGGGAAATGATCCTCAACTACGTCTCCCACCAGAGCCTCGGCCTGCCGAAGTCCTACTGACCTGGCGCCCCCGGCATCGCGGTCGCCGTACTGACAACCGCACCCGCAACCGCGATGCTGCACGCACACGGACAGGCGCCCGCCCGCGCCCGCACCGGCACCGGGCGAGCGCCGCTGCTGAGGGGATGGCCATGCTCTTTCACAGTGAGTACGCCGACGTCGCGCCCGTCGACCTGCCGATCCACGAGGCCGTGCTGGGCCGGTCGGCCGTCGAGCACGCCGCCCTGCCCGCGCTGATCGACGGCCAGGACGGCACCACGGTCAGCTACGCCGAACTCGACGGCGCCGTCCGCCGCATCGCCGCCGCGCTGGCCGACGCCGGGGTGCGCCCCGGTGACGTCCTCGCCCTGCACAGCCCCAACACCATCGCCTACCCGGCCGTCTTCTACGCCGCCTCCCGCTGCGGCGCCGCCGTCACCACCGTCCACCCCCTGTGCACCTCGGGCGAGTTCGCACAGCAACTGCGCGACTCCGAGGCCAACTGGATCGTGACCGTCTCACCGCTGCTGGAGACGGCCCGCAGCGCCGCCGAACAGTCCGGCGGCATCACCGAGGTCTTCGTCTGCGACGGCGCGGTCGGGCACCGCTCCGTACGCGACATGATCGCCTCCACCGCGCCGGAACCGGCCGTCCGCACCGACCCGGCCCGCGACGTGGCCGTCCTGCCGTACTCCTCCGGCACCACCGGCACGCCCAAGGGCGTGATGCTCACCCACCGGTCCATCGCCACCAACCTCGCCCAGCTCGACAAACTGATCGGCAGCGGCCCCGGCGACCGCGTCCTGGCCTGTCTGCCGTTCTTCCACATCTACGGGCTGACCGCCCTCCTGAACGCCCCGCTGCGCAACGGCTCCACCGTCGTCGTGCTGCCCCGCTTCGACCTCGAACCCTTCCTGCACACCATCGAGAAGTACCGGGTCAACGCGGTGTACGTGGCCCCGCCCATCGTCCTGGCCCTCGCCAAGCACCCCTCCGTCGCCCGGTACGACCTGTCCTCGCTCGACTTCGTCGTCAGCGCCGCCGCCCCGCTGGACGCCCGGCTCGCCGACGCCTGCGCCCGGCGCCTGGGCCTCCCGTACGTCATGCAGGGCTTCGGCATGACCGAACTCTCGCCCGGCACCCACGCCGTGCCGCTGAACGCCGTGGCCCCGCCGCCCGGCACGGTCGGCAAGCTGCTGCCCAGCACCGAGATGCGCATCCGCTGCACGGACACCGGCAAGGACCTCGGCACCGGCGAGAGCGGCGAGATCCTCATCCGCGGCCCGCAGGTCATGAAGGGCTACCTCGGTCGCCCCGCGGAGACCGACGCCATGATCGACGCCGACGGCTGGCTGCACACCGGCGACATCGGGCGGGTGGACGACGACGGCTGGCTCTACGTCGTGGACCGCGTCAAGGAACTGATCAAATACAAGGGCTACCAGGTGGCGCCGGCCGACCTCGAAGCGGTGCTGCTCGCCCACGACGGCGTCGCGGACGCCGCGGTCATCGGCGTCACCGACGCGGACGGCAACGAGATCCCCAAGGCGTACGTCGTACGGCAGCGCGGCGAGGCGGGGGCCCGGCTCACCGAGGACGACATCGTCGCGTACGTTGCCGGGCAGGTCGCCCCCTACAAGAAAGTGCGGCGGGTGGAGTTCACGGACGCCGTGCCACGCTCCGCCACCGGCAAGATCCTGCGGCGCGAACTGCGCGCCAGGGAAAGGAGTTCCACGGCCTCATGACCGACGCGACACCGGACCACGCGCCGGACGCCCCGCTGGTACGGCACGCCCGCGAGCGGGGCGTCACCACCCTCACCCTGGACTCCCCGCACAACCGCAACGCGCTCTCCCGGCGCCTGGTCGCCGAACTCCACGCGGCGCTGGCGGCCGCGGCCGCCGACGACGGCACGCGGGCCGTGCTGCTCACACACACCGGGACGACGTTCTGCGCCGGCGCGGACCTGACGGAAGCCACGGACCCGGACGCTGCCGCGGCCTCCGGCCCCCTCGGCCTCGCCCGCCTCCTGCGCACCGTCGTCGAACTCCCCAAACCCGTCGTCGCCAAGGTCACCGGGCACGTACGGGCCGGCGGCCTCGGCCTCCTCGGCGCCTGCGACCTCTCCGCAGCCGGGCCCGGCGCCACCTTCGCCTTCACCGAAGCCCGCCTCGGCCTCGCGCCCGCGGTCATCTCCATGCCGCTGCTGCCCCGCATGGACCCGCGGGCCGCGGCCCGCTACTACCTCACCGGCGAACGCTTCGACGCCGCCGAAGCGGCCCGCACCGGCCTGATCACCCTCGCCGCCGACGACCCGGACGCCGCGCTGGAACCCGTACTCGCCGGTCTGCGCAAAGGCTCCCCCCAGGGCCTGGCGGCTTCCAAGGCACTCGTCACGGCGGACGTCCTGCGGGCCTTCGACCGCGACACGGCGGCCCTCGCCGACACCTCGGCGCGCCTGTTCGCCTCCGAAGAGGCCCGCGAGGGCATGACCGCCTTCCTCCAGCGCAGGGAACCGTCATGGGCACGGTGACCCCGGCCCGCGCCCCCAAGGAACCGCAGCAGGAACGCAGCCGCGCCACCCGCCGCGCCCTCCTGGAGGCGGCCGTCTCCTGCCTCGCCGAACGCGGCTGGGGCGGCAGCACGGTCGCGGTCGTCGCGGAACGCGCCGGCGTCTCCCGGGGCGCGGCCCAGCACCACTTCCGCACTCGCGAGGATCTGTTCACGGCGGCCGTCGAACACGTCGCGGAGATGCGGCAGGGCGCGCTCCAGGCCGTCGCCCACGACCTGCCGCCCGCCGGCTCCGCCGCCCGCACCCGGATCATCGTCGAGGAGATCGTCGGCCTCTACACGGGCCCGCTGTTCCGCGCCGCCCTCCACCTGTGGGTCGCCGCGTCGGACGAGGACCAGCTGCGCGACCGGGTCACGGCACTGGAGGCCCGCGTGGGCCGCGAGGCCCACCGCACCGCCGTCGCCCTCCTCGGCGCCGACGAGTCCGTGCCCGGCGTCCGCGAGACCGTACAGGGCCTCCTGGACATGGCCCGCGGCCTCGGCCTCGCCAACCTCCTGACCGACGACAAACCCCGCCGCGACCGCGTCGTCACCCAGTGGGCCCACATCCTCGACACGGTGCTGAACGGGGGGCGGCAGTAAGGGGCGGCAGCAGGGCCGAACGCCCCGCCACCGCCCCTGCCACCATCACGCAGGCAGCGTGTAGCCCTCCACCGCCTCGGGACCGCGCGGCCCCGGGCCCACGTACTTGGCCGACGGGCGGACCAGGCGGCCCGTCCGCTTCTGTTCGAGGATGTGGGCGCTCCACCCGGCCGTACGGGCACACGTGAACATCGACGTGAACATGTGCGCCGGCACCTCGGCGAAGTCCAGCACGATCGCCGCCCAGAACTCCACGTTCGTGGCCAGGACCCGGTCGGGACGCCGGTTGTGCAGCTCTTCCAGGGCCGCCTTCTCCAGCGCCTCGGCGATCTCGAAGCGCGGCGCGCCCAGCTCGCGCGCGGTGCGCCGCAGGACGCGCGCCCGCGGGTCCTCGGCCCGGTAGACGCGGTGGCCGAAGCCCATCAGCCGCTCGCCGCGGTCCAGCGCCCCCTTGACGTACGCCGTCGCGTCACCCGTCCGCTCGATCTCCTCGATCATGCCGAGGACCCGGGACGGCGCACCGCCGTGCAGCGGCCCCGACATCGCGCCGACCGCGCCCGACAGCGCGGCCGCCACGTCGGCACCGGTCGAGGCGATCACCCGCGCGGTGAACGTGGACGCGTTCATGCCGTGCTCGGCCGCCGAGGTCCAGTACGCGTCCACGGCCGCCACGTGCTTGGGGTCCGGCTCGCCGCGCCAGCGCTTCATGAACCGCTCGACGATCGTGCCGGCCTTGTCGATCTCCTTCTGCGGCACCATCGGCAGGCCCTGCCCGCGCGCCGACTGGGCGACGTACGACAGTGCCATGACCGCGGCCCGCGCCAGCTCGTCACGGGCGGTCTCCACGTCGGTGTCCAGCAGCGGCTTGAGGCCCCACACCGGCGCGAGCATCGCCAGCGCGGACTGCACGTCCACCCGGATGTCGCCGGAGTGGACCGGGATCGGGAACGGCTCGGCGGGCGGCAGCCCGGGGTTGAACGACCCGTCGACCAGCAACCCCCACACGTTCCCGAAGGAGACCTTCCCGACGAGGTCCTCGATGTCGACACCGCGGTACCGGAGGGCGCCGCCCTCCTTGTCCGGTTCGGCGATCTCCGTCTCGAACG
This sequence comes from Streptomyces sp. NPDC017056, assembly GCF_044332485.1. NCBI lineage: Bacteria > Bacillati > Actinomycetota > Actinomycetes > Kitasatosporales > Streptomycetaceae > Streptomyces > Streptomyces sp. NPDC017056. Next base: position 215,292 of record NZ_JBIRPD010000007.1, read on the forward strand.
CGACGACTCCTTCGAGTCCGGGTACGAAGTCGGACATCAGGCGGCTCCTCAAGATGTGGACGGCATGCGGCTCATGATGCGGCTCATGACCAAGATGCCGTGCGTTCGAGATCTGTCAGGTCGATCCGGCCGGGCCGGGCCCGTGCGGCCCGCCCGTCTCCCGGTCCGGTTACGCGGCCGAGGGGCTCGCGGTCCGTACCGGTCACTGGCGTCATGCCCCGCGCGGGCGTTGGTCACCCGACCGTCACCCGTGGCGACCCGCCCGGGACACGTCACTTCGATCACTCCAGGGCGGACACGATATCCCGCGGTGTCGTGGGGCCGCAGTGGCTCGCGGGACGATTTTGGCCGGTCCGGCACGTGCCGTGAAGCGTGACGTCCGGCACACCGGTCGATTCGCTTACGGGAGGGTTACGCCCGGCCGTCAAAGGGCAGACTTCCCTGCCACCGGCTGCCCCAACGGGCCCGCATGCTGCAAGATGTGGCCGTGCACCCCGCCGACACGCCCACCCCGGACCCACTCGACCCTTCCGCCATGCGGGCGCAGTACCGCGCCGAGGGGCTCGACGAGACAGAGCTCGCCCCCAGCCCCTACGACCAGTTCGCGCGCTGGTTCAAGGAAGCGGCCGCGAGCGGACTGCACGAGCCGAACGCGATGGTCGTCTCGACGGCCGACGCGGCGGGCCGGCCCAGCTCAAGGACCGTACTGCTCAAGCGCTTCGACGAGCACGGCTTCGTCTTCTTCACCAACTACACCAGCCGCAAGGGCCGCGACCTGGCGGAGAACGCGCACGTCTCGCTGCTCTTCCCGTGGCACCCGCTCGCCCGCCAGGTGATCGTGTCGGGCACCGCCGAGCGCATCGGGCGCGACGAGACGGCCGCGTACTTCCGTACCCGCCCGCACGGCTCGCAGCTGGGCGCCTGGGCCAGCGACCAGTCGGCGCCGGTCGCCTCCCGCGCCGAACTGGAGGAAGCGTACGGCTCCTTGGCGGCCCGCTACCCCGAAGGCGAGCAGGTCCCGGCGCCGCCGCACTGGGGCGGCATCCGGGTGACCGCGCAATCCGTGGAGTTCTGGCAGGGCCGCGAGAACCGCCTGCACGACCGGCTGCGCTACGACCGGGACGGGGACGGCTGGTCCGTCGTACGGCTTGCGCCCTGAGAGCGGGCGCCCGGGCCCGCGGCCGCGCCGCGGGCCCGCAAACGCAGACGACCCGCGGGCCACACCCCGCGCGCCGTGGGCGCGCGGAGGCCGGTCGGACGAACCGGCAGCCCGCGGGTCGGGTGACTGCTTGGGATTGGCCGGCTGCGCAGTTGTTTCCTGCGCTGGTCCGGCGCTGCACACTGAGTGCGACGACGGGCCGCTAGCCCGCAGTCACCTCACGCGTCCGGTGCGAAATCATCTGCCGAACCACCTCCCTTCTCGTGTGCCTCACACCCTAGGAACCGGCCCCGCGGCCGCACAACCGAATTTCCCGCGGCAGCGATTTCGGCGAATGGGGTGTGGGCTGCGTCACGTTCCAGTTGAATGATCCGGCATGCAGCACGTGCGACCGCGTTCGTAGGGGGTGCCAGTGGCTGCTTCGTCTTCGTCGTCCTCGTCGTCCTCGTCGCACCGCTCCGAGGCCATACCGCCCGGGGGCCGGGGCCGGCCGGCGGACCAGGGCCCGCCGCCGGAGGACGCGCACGCGAACGACCCTTCCGGCGCTGACCCCGGGCCCCAGCCGGACCACGAGGACTCCGGCCTGCTCGCCGCCCTGCTGGACGGCATGGACGCCGCGCTGTGCGCCTTCGGGGCGGACGGCACGGTCACGCACTGGAACCGCGAGGCCGAGCGCATCCTCGGCTGGTCGGCGGCCGAGGCGGTCGGCAGGCCCGGGCTCACCGGCTGGGCGGTACGCAAGGAGGACGCGGACGAGGTGGAGTCCTGGCTGCTGGCGGCGGCACGGTCCCCGGGGCGCCAGGTCCACGAGTTCGCGCTGCTGACCAAGGACGGGCGCCGGGTCCTGGTCCGTACCCAGTCCTCCGCCGTCCTCGGCCCCGACGGGCGCCCGGCGGGCGTCTACTGCGCGTTCAGCGAGGCGCACACCCAGATCGACCTGGAACGCTCCATCGCCCTGAGCGAGGCGCTGTTCGTGGACGCTTCCTGGGGCGTCGTGCTGGTCGACGCCGACCTGCGGCCCGCGGTCGTCAACGCGCACGCGGCCCGCGCCCTCGGCATGGGCCGCACGGCCGTGCTGGGGCGCCCGCTGGGCGACCTGCTGACGCAAGGGGTGGAGGAGCTGGAGGGCGCCCTGACGCACGTCCTGGCGGAGGGCACCCCGCCGGCCGCCGCCGAGCTGTGGGTGACGCTGCGGTCCGACGAGGCCGAACCGACCCGCCGGTGCTGGCGCAGCGGCTTCCTGCGGCTCGCCTCGCCGCTGGCGGAGGAGCCGGTGCCGCTGGGCGTGGGCTGGCTCTTCCAGGACGTCACGGAGGCCAAGCGGGCGGAGCAGGAAGGCTCGCTGCTGCGCTTCCGCGCCCAGCAGCTGCACCGTGCCGGGCGGGCGGCGGGGGAGTGCGAGGACCCGATGGAGGCGGCGGCGGTCCACCTCGACTTCGCGCTGGCCGGATTCGCCGACCACGGGCTGATCGACGTGGTGGCGGGCGGGGGCGAGCGGCCGGGCGGTGCCGCCGACGCCTCCACCGAGGGCACGCCGTCACTCGTACGGGCCATCGCCTCGCCGGCGGGTGCGCCGGGGCCCTCCGAGGCCGTACCGGCGACCGGCATCCCGGTGGCCTACGCGGCGGGCCACCCGGCAGGGCAGGCGCTGGAGCGGTGCGGCTCGGTGCGGGCCGGTGCGGGCACCGGGATCGCCGAGGGCTGGGCGGCGGCCCGCAAGTGGCCGGACGGCACGGTGCACGGCCTGTGCGTGGTGCTGCGCAGCCGGGGCCGGACGCTGGGCGTGGCGACGTTCCTGCGCGGGCCCTCGCGCCGTCCCTTCGACCGGGCGGACGCGGCGTACGCGGAAGACGTCGCCTCCCGGATCGCCGCGGCCCTCGACCTGGCGGGTCTTCCGGCGCCACGGTGACGCGGCGGGCCCGGGGCGCCCTACTGCCGGTAGTAGATCCGGTCCGCGTACTCCCGCATCACCCGGCCGTTCCAGTCGTGGCCGCCGTCCACGTTCCCGGAGCGCAGCAGCGGCGGGTCGATGCCGCGGTCGGCGAGCACGCCGGCGGCGGTCGCGACGACGGACTGCATGATCGCGCTGGTGACGACCGTCGAGGCGGGCGCGAACGGCGCCTCGATGCCGGGCAGCGTCAACTCCGCGTCACCCACCTGGATCTTGCTGTCCAGGACGATGTCGCAGTGGTCCCTCAGGTGCGTGCCGGACACGTGCCGGGACCTGGTCTGCTCCGCGTACGCCACCGACGTCAGGCCGATGACTTTCAGGCCGAGCGCCCGCGCGTTCACGGCCATTTCCACGGGCAGGGAGTTGCGCCCGGAGAGCGAGACGACGATCAGTACGTCACCGGCCTCCAGGGGGCTGGTGTCCAGCACGGCACCGGCCAGCCCGTCCACCCGCTCCAGCGCGCTGCCGAGCGTCGCCGGCCGTACGTCGACACCGACGACGCCCGGCACGGTCAGCAGGTTCATGATGGCGAGTCCGCCGGCCCGGTAGACGGTGTCCTGCGCGGCGAGGGAGGAGTGCCCGGCGCCGAAGGCGAAGACCCGGCCGCCGGCCTCGACGGTGTCGGCGATCAGCGTCCCGGCCGCGCCGATCCGCTCGTCCTCCTCGTCGCGCACCCGGCGCAGCAGGTCGATCGCGGCGTCGAAGTACTTCCCGGCCAACCGGTTGCTCTCGCCCATCGCCGCGGGGCCCCTCTCGTCGGTGTCCAACGATCTTGTACGTTGGTTCTCGTACTTCTCTGTACTTCTCCGTGGCGCGGATCACGTTGCGGTCTGGACCAGTGCCCTGTCAATACGGTGAACGCGCCGGACGACGACCGGGTGGACACCTTCCGGCCGCCCGGATGTCGCCCGGGTGCCGCCCGGCCGCCGGGCCGGGGGTGCCGACGCGGGACTCCGGCGGGCGCGGCGGCGGCCGACGCGGGACCGTTGTCGGTGCGATGCGTCAGAATTGAGGTCAGGGCCACCGCACGACACATCAAGGGGCACGCATGTCCGGACTGATCGACACCACGGAGATGTATCTCCGCACCATCCTCGAACTGGAAGAGGAAGGTGTGGTCCCGATGCGCGCCCGGATCGCCGAGCGGCTCGAACAGAGCGGCCCGACGGTCAGCCAGACCGTGGCGCGCATGGAGCGGGACGGCCTGCTCACGGTCGCGGGCGACCGCCACCTGGAGCTCACCGAGGAGGGCCGCCGGCTGGCGACCCGCGTCATGCGCAAGCACCGGCTCGCCGAGTGCCTGCTCGTCGACGTGATCGGGCTGGAGTGGGAGCAGGTGCACGCCGAGGCGTGCCGCTGGGAGCACGTGATGAGCGAGGCGGTCGAGCGCCGCGTCGTGGAGCTGCTGCGCCACCCGACGGAGTCGCCGTACGGCAACCCGATCCCGGGCCTGGAGGAGCTGGGCGAGAAGGCCGAGGCCGACCCGTTCCTGGACGCGGGCATGGTCAGCCTGATGGACCTGGAGGCCGGCGCGGACGGCAAGACGGTCGTGGTGCGCCGCATCGGCGAGCCGATCCAGGCCGACGCCCAGCTCATGTACACGCTGCGGCGGGCCGGTGTGCAGCCGGGCGCGGTGGTCAGCGTGACCGATTCGCCGTCGGGTGTCCTCATCGGCAGCAGCGGTGAGGCCGCGGAGCTGGAATCCGAGATCGCCGCGCACGTTTTCGTGGCCAAGCGCTGACCCGCCGCACCCCGCCGGCCCCGGGCTGACCTGGCGCGGAGGCCGGTCCCGCCGGGCCGTCACCTCCGGTGCGCGACAGCGGAGTTGGCGGAACGCGAGCGGTGCGTCCCGAGGCGTGTCACGCTGGCGCTGAGCATGCGTGCGGCCGGCCGCGAAGGCGTCCGGACGTATGTGTGCGGGCAGTGGGAACGCGACGTGTGGCGCCGAGACCTGGGAGCAGGTGGCCGCGGGCGGACGGGGCATGCCGTGCCCGCCGCGGCCCTCCCGGGTCGAAAGGGGGCTGGGGTGAGGGCTGGGGCGGCTCTTGACGACTTCGGCACGTTTCCCGGCCCCGAGAACAACCAGGGCCCCGGCGCTGCGAGCAGCCGGGGCCCCGCCTCCCCATGTCCCCCCGCCAAGACCCGGAGCCCCGAGCTCCCAGGGTCTTTCCCCGTGGGCCCCCTTCCCGGTGGGGCCCGCCTCCCGCTACGTGTCTCCCCTCGGCGCAGACCGGCAATCCTTGAGCGTGGTCACCCGTACGAGGGTTATTGGGCGCAGAAACAGCCTATTCGAATAGGGGTTCGATAGTGTGGGGCTGCTCAAGGACCGAATGGGGGTGCCAGGGCCCGTGGTGCGGCGCATCGACGTGACAGGGACCGGCGGCGTGCGGCTCGCCGCCTGGGAGTTCACCGACCCCCCGAAGGCAGGCCGGGGCGGCGAGGAGGGCGAGCGGGGCCCCGGGGTGCTCCTCCTGCACGGCCTCATGGGCCGCGCGTCCCACTGGGCCGAGACCGCCCGCTGGCTGGGCTCCCGGTGCCGCCCGGTCGGCCTGGACCAGCGCGGCCACGGCCGCAGCGAGAAGCCCCCGGAGGGTCCGTACGACCGCGAGGCGTACGTCGCCGACGGCATCGCCGCCATCGAACAGCTCGGGCTGGCACCCGCCGTCCTCATAGGCCACTCCATGGGCGCCCTGACGGCCTGGCAGGTGGCGGCCCGCCGCCCCGACCTCGTCAGCGCGCTGGTCGTCTGCGACATGCGCGCCTCGGCCCTGGGCGCGGCCTCGCAGCAGGAATGGGCGGACTGGTTCAGGTCCTGGCCGGTCCCGTTCGCCACGCTCGCCGACGTACGCAGGTGGTTCGGCGAGGAGGACCCGACCCTGGAGCGCCCCACGCCCGCACGCGGCGAGTTCTTCGCCGAGGTCATGGCCGAGCGCGCGGACGGCTGGCGCCCGGTCTTCTCCCGCCACCAGATGCTCACCGCCCGCGAGACGTGGGTCCACGACGCGCACTGGGAAGACCTCGCCCTGGTGCGGTGCCCCACACTCGTGGTCCGCGGCCTCGACGGCGAGCTGGGCCGCGCCGAGGCCCAGGAGATGGTCCGCGTCCTCCCGCACGGCGTGTATGCCGAGATCCCCGACGCGGGCCACTGGCTGCCCTGGGAGGCCCCCGAGGAGTGGCGGGGCGTGCTCGGACCTTTCCTCGAATCCGTCCTGCCGCCCTGACGCGTCGGTAGTGTCCCGTCCATGCACCTTCTCGTTCTTGGCGGCACGTCCTTCGTCGGCCGCGCCATCGTCGAAGACGCCCTGCGTTCGGGTGCCGAGGTGACCTTGTTCGGCCGGGGCCGGACCAATCCGGAGCTGTTCCCCGGGGTGCCCAGGCTCATCGGCGACCGGGACACCGGCGACTACACCGCGCTGGAAGGCGGCAGTTGGGACGCGGTGGCGGACGTCAGCGGCTACGTCCCGCGCCACGTCGGACAGGCGATGGACGCCCTCGGCGACCGCGTCGGCCGGTACCTGTTCATCTCCAGCCACGCCGTCTACGAACGCACGGGCGTGGCCCCGGGAAGCGACGAGAACACCCCGCGCCGCCCGCCCGTACGCGACACCGAGGAACTCGACGAGGCCACGTACGGGCCGCTCAAAGTGGCCTGCGAGGACGACGTGCTGGCCCGCTACGGGACGCGGGCGACGATCGTGCGGCCGGGGAAGGTCGCCGGGCCGCACGACACGATGGAGACGTTCACGTACTGGGTGCGCCGTGCCGCGCGCGGCGGCCGGGTGGCGCTGCCGGCCGACCCCGCGCAGCCCGTGCAGGTCGTCGACTCCCGCGATCTCGCCCGTCTGGTGGTGCAGTTGCTCGCCGACGACCGCCCCGGCGTGTTCCACGCGGTCGGCCCGGCCGAGCCGACGACACTCGGCGAACTGATCGAGACCTGTGCGCGTGCGGCCGGCACCCAGGTGGAGATCGTGCCGGTGTCGCCCGACGGCGCGCCCCGGATGTTCCCGCTCGTCCGCGCGGACTGGACCACCCAGCAACGCAGCGCGGCCCGCGCCCGCGAGGCCGGCCTCCCGGCAACGCCCCTGGAGGTCACGGCCGCCGACGTGCTGGCCTGGGACCGCGCCCGCGGCGAGCCCCCGCTGCCCTTCGGCTACACCCCCGAACAAGAACACGCGGCCCTCTCCGCCCGCACTTGACGCGCCTCTGCCCGTCCGTCACCCCGGCTGCTGCTGCCGGCGCGGGAGCAGCAGTGCGGGGATCACGGCCAGGGCGACCAGGGCCACTGCCCAGACGTACGTGTGCTGGAAGGCGTCGGCGAGTCGGGGCGCGAGGGCGCGTACCGACTCGGCGGGCAGGGTGTGGACGGTTTCCAGGCCGCCGCTGCCGCCGTCGGCCGCGGGCAGGCGGGTGGCCATGGCGTTCGCGAGGAGGATGGACATCAGGGCGGCGCCCACGGAGCCGGCGAGCTGGGGGATGATGCTCAGCGTGGTGGAGGCGGCCGGCAGGCGGGCCTGGTCGATGGTGCGGGTGGCCGCGGCCATGGTCGGCATCATCGTCGTGCCGACTCCGACGCCCATCACGGCGAGCGCGCCCGCCAGTATCCAGTAGGGGGTGTCGGCCGCGACCTGGGTGGTGAAGGCCAGGAAGCCGGCCGCGGCCAGCCCGGCGCCGGCCGGGACGAGGCGGCCGGCGGGGACCTTGTCGGCCAGCCGCCCGGCGAACTGCATGGTGATGCCGGTGGCCAGCACCTGCGGGATGCCCAGCAGCCCGGCGCCGGTCGCGCTCTGCCCCCGTACGACCTGGTAGTACAGCGGCAGGAGCAGCATCGAGCCGAAGTAGCCGCAGACGAACAGGGCGAGGGTCGCCGCGGCCGGGCCGAACGGGCGCCCGCGCAGCAGCCGCAGGTCGATCAGCGGGGACTCGGCGGTCAGGGCCCGTACGGCGAACGCCGCGATCAGGACCGCGCCCGCGAGGGTGGGCAGCAGGGCGCCGGCGGTGGTGAAGGAACGCTGCTCCGCGCCCGTGCTCAGGCCGTAGATGAGCAGCGCCAGGCCGGGGGAGAGGGTCAGCAGGCCGGGGAGGTCCAGGCGGCGGCCCGGTGCGGGGGTGTCGCGCGGGAAGACGCGGGCCGCGAGGACGAACGCCAGGAGGCCGATGGGGATGTTGATCAGGAAGATCCAGCGCCAGGAGACCTCGTCGACGAGGTAGCCGCCGAGCACCGGGCCGACCAGGGGGCCGACCAGGACGGGGATGCCGAGGACGCTCATCACCCGGCCCCGGCGGGCCGGGTCGGACGCCTGGAGGAGGATCGTCATGCCGACCGGCTGGACCATGCCGCCCGCCAGGCCCTGGAGGACCCGGAAGGCGATCAGCGACGCGGTGTTCCAGGCCAGTCCGGCGAGCGCCGAGCCGAGGGCGAACAGGCCGATGGCGAGCATGTAGAGGCGCTTGGTGCCGAAGCGTCCCGCGGCCCACGCGGTGACGGGGATGACGGTGGCCAGCGCGAGCGTGTAGCCGGTGGCCACCCACTGGATCGCCGCCAGCGGCGCGTGGAAGTCCTCGGAGAGGCGGTTGAGCGCGACGTTGACGACGGTGGTGTCGAGGACCGTCATCAGCGAGCCGAGGACGATGACGGACGCCATCGCCATGACGCCGTGGTCCCGGCGGCCGCGTCGCCCTCCCGGGGCGCGTGCGGGGCGGGGAAGGGCGGGGTCCGTGCCGGCGGGTGCCGGTGGCGGCGTGGGTGTGGGCATGGCGGGGCTCCCCTCGTGGCGGACCGGCCGGCCCTCATGGCCGGCCGATCACCCACACCCTCGGACCCGAACCAAACTTGAGGTCAAGCCGCGCAGGCCGCGCGAGCCGCGGAGCGCGGGATCACCCCTTGCTGACCGCCGTGAGGATCTCCGGCAGCCGCGCCGCCACCCGCGGCGCGGCCACCCGCATGCCCAGGACCGCGACGCCGACCCCGTACGCCGCGCCCACCGGCAGCAGCACCCACAACAGGCCGTGCAGCCCCGCGACGTGCAGCCACACCAGCAGCCCGAGCATCGGCGCGACGAACACGGCGCTGGCCAGCATGCCGCCGAACAGGCTGAACCAGGCGATGGCACCCTGCCCGGGGGCGAAGTTCTTGTTGCCCTCCGAGGGGATCGAGTACGGGAACTGCGCCGAGGCCAGCGCGCCGGTCGCCACCATGGCGCCGAGCAGCGCCAGCGACATGCCGTAGACGTCGGCGAACGCGGACCACGGCCCGAGGAAGGCCGCCGCGCCGACCACGACCACCGTCACGAACGGCACACCGATCAGCGCCAGCCCCAGGGCCCGCGCCCGCAGTTCCACATAGGCGTCGCGCGGCGACGAGATCGTCGAGGCCACCATCCAGAACGCCGAGGTGTCCTGCCCGAACTGGTTGTACATCTGCATGCCCAGCAGGGCCGACGCCGAGAACGCCGTGTAGATGCTGCCGCCGCCCTGGAGGGCCGAGACGACCGGGACCAGCAGGCCCACGCCCAGCGCCGTCGCCCAGGCCATCTTGGACTTCGGGTCGCGCCACGCGTAGCGCATCATCCGCAGTACGACCGTGCCCGTACGGCCGTCGGGCAGGAGCCGTTGCAGGCCGCCCTCCGAAGAGCGCTGCTTGCGTGCGCTGTCCTTCTCGACGGCCTGGAGCGTGGAGGAGTCGGGCGATGTCATCACCGTCGTCAAGGTGCGCTGCCACCACCACAGCAGCAGGACGAGCGCCACCGCGGTCAGCGCCAGGCCGAGTGCGGCACGGCCGTAGGAGCCCTCGCTCGCCGCGCGTACCGCGTCCATCGCCGAGGCGGGCGGCACCCACCGCACGATGCCGGCCGCGGGCTCCAGGGCCGACAGCCCGGCCCCCGACCCGAACAGCTTCTGGGCGCCGATGTTCACGCCCTGCGCGCCGATCGCGACGAACAGGCCGCTCAGCACGGCGAGGTCGCGGCCCCGGCGGCTGGTCAGCAGCCGTACGTTGGCGGTGGCCACGGCCCGCGCCAGCGCCACGCACACCAGGACGACCAGGACGACGGCGAGCACGCCGACGACCGTGGCGGCGGCGCCGTGCGCCAGCATGATCACCGAGCCGACGACGAGCGCCAGGGTGAAGACCGGCCCGATGCCCACGAGCGACGCCAGCAGCAACGAGGTGATCAGCGGCCGGGGCCGCAGCGGCAGCATGACCAGCCGGGTCGGGTCGAGGGTCTCGTCGCCCGACGGGTAGAACAGCGGCATCGCCGCCCAGCCCAGCGCCAGGACCCCGGCGACCAGTACGCCCAGCGCGCCCGCGTGGCCGACGTTGCGCAGTGCGATCAGGCCGGCCAGGATGCCCGCCGCGAACAGCAGGGACACCACCAGCGACGCCACGTACACGGCGGTCCGCCCGGAGGACTGGCGCAGGCCGTTGCGGAGCAGGGAGAGCTTGAGGCGGACCAGGATCGGCGTCAGGGACACGCTGGGCGCCGCGGCCGGTGCGCCGGCCGGGGTGCGGGCGGGCGCGGTGCGGGAGGTGCTCATCGGGCGCCTCCGCCGCCCAGCCAGTCCAGGTTCTGCCCGGCCTCGCGGCCGCCCGCGCCGACCAGTTCGAGGAACGCGTCCTGGAGGGACGGCGCGTCACCGCGTACCTCCGCGAGCGGCCCGTCCGCCCGGATGCGCCCGCCGGCCAGCACCGCCACCCAGTCGCACAGCGACTCCACCAGCTCCATCACGTGGCTGGAGAAGACGACGGTGGCGCCGGAGGCGGTGTAGCGCTCCAGGACGCCGCGGATGGTCTGCGCCGACACCGGGTCCACGCCTTCGAACGGCTCGTCGAGGAAGAGCACCTCGGGGTTGTGCAGCAGCGCCGCCGCCAGCCCGATCTTCTTGCGCATGCCGGTCGAGTAGTCGACGACGAGCTTGTTCTGGGCGCCGGACAGGTCCAGCACCTCCAGAAGCTGGTCGGCGCGCTTGTCGACCTCCGCGCCCGGCAGCCCCCGCAGCCGCCCTATATAGGACAGGAGTTCACGGCCGGAAAGCCGTTCGAACAGGCGCAGGCCCTCGGGCAGTACGCCGATCCGGGACTTCACCGCGACCGGGTCCTGCCACACGTCGTGGCCGCCGATCTCCACCTGCCCCGCGTCCGGCCTGAGCAGGCCGGTCACCATGGAGAGGGTGGTGGTCTTGCCCGCGCCGTTCGGCCCGACCAGGCCGATGAACCGGCCGGCGGGCAGCGTCAGGTCGATCCCCGCGACGGCGATCTGCTCGCCGTACTTCTTCCAGAGGCCCCGGACGCGGACGGCGGGCGGCGCCGCGCCGTCCTGCCGGGCGGACGGCGCGTCCGCCCGTATGCCGGTTCCGGCCGCCTGGTCGGTCTGTTCCGGTTCGCTGGCCACCGGCCCTGCCCTTCAACGTCCCCGCAGGGGCCGGTCGTGCCCCCGTCCGTCGTTCCACCATACGGGCGGGCACACGTCCGGGGCGCTTACCGCCCGCGTGCGGCTGCAACCTCCCGCCCGCAGGCGTACGCCAGCGGGCTGATCAGCTCCTCCGCGTCCGGCAGCCACCGGTTGGCGGCGGTGGGCTGACGCGCCCACTGCACCGCGCCGTGCGCCCCCACCCGCGTCGGCGGCGCGGCGACGTAGTCGCCCTCGCCCCGCGCGACCAGGTCCAGCGTCGCGGGCGGCCAGCCCAGGTGCCGTACCAGGTCGGGCACCTTGACCGAGGCGCCGGGCAGGACGAAGAAGAGCATCCGGCGGTGCGGGGTGCGGGTCACCGGGCCGAGCGGCAGGTCCATGCGCTCCATACGGGCCAGCGCCAGGCAGCCGGCCGTCTCGGGCACGTCGAGCGCCTCGAACGTACGGCCTGTGGGCAGCAGGATGGAGGCGTGCGGCTGCTTGCCCCACAGGCGGCGGGCGGCCGTCGCGCTGCCCGTGGCCTGGGCGGCCCAACCGGCTGCCGTGGGGTGCGCGCCGGGCGCGGCGCAGCCCGCCGCGCCGCACGAGCAGCGCGGTGTCCCGCCGTCGTCCACGAGCCATGCGCCGGGCAATACGTCCCAATGCCGCTCTTCGGCGTAACGCACCGCAGTTTCGATCAACAGCTCGCCACGCTGCTTGGGGACCTGAGAGGCTCCTGTGACTCCGATGGTGTCTTCCACGTGCTGGACAACTTCCCCTGTCACCAAGGGTTACGGCCGACATGTGCACCACCCCGGCGCATCGTTCCCGCACGTGGGGCGCATGGATGCATGCCCGGGGGCGCGTGCGGGGTAGCGCCGGGAGAACGGGTAGCCACCTGCGTGACGGGCGGAGAGACCGCCCGGTCCCGTCTCGATTCCCCAGATCACCGCTCCACCGAAGAACGGCGCAGCAGGACCACCGGGAGACCGGGGCAGCAGGGACGTGCCGGACACCGCAATCCGGCGGAGCGATCCGCCGGCCGGCCGGTCCGCAGGCTCCGGACGGCAGATGTCAACCCTCGGGCGGACATCACGCACATCCGAGATATCCCGGATATCCGGCATATGCGCGGGGAATCGATCAACGGGTACGGCGTTCGCTGGTGAACGCGCAGCAGTAATCAGGGGGTGCAGCATGGCCGCCAGGCCACTCGTCGCGCGGCAGCCGAACGAACGGCTGCAGGCGCTCATCCAGGAAGCCGCCTGCTCCAACGCCGGACTCGCCCGCCGCGTCAACATGTGCGGCGCCGAACACGGACTCGACCTGCGCTACGACAAGACCTCCGTCGCCCGCTGGCTGCGCGGCCAGCAGCCGCGCGGCCGCGCCCCCGCCATCATCGCGGAGGCGCTGGGGCGCAAACTGGGGCGCACGGTCACCATCGACGAAATCGGCATGGCCGACGGCAAGAACCTCGCCTCGGGCGTGGGCCTGCAGTTCTCGCCCACGGTCCTCGGCGCGATCGAACAGGTCTGTGAGCTGTGGCGCAGCGACGTCGGCCGCCGCGACTTCCTCAGCGGCTCCACCGTGGCCGCCTCCGCACTGGTCGAACCGAGCCGCGACTGGCTCATCACCAGCGCCGACCCGCAGGTCGCCCGCAACGCCGGGGCCCGCGTGGGGATCTCGGACGTCGAAGCCGTACGGGCCATGACCTCCGCCCTGAGCGAGCTGGACCACCGCTACGGCAGCGGCCACGTCCGGCCGGTCGTCGTCCACTACCTGAACAGCGTCGTCTCCGGGCTGCTGGCCGGCTCGTACCGGGAGTCGGTCGGCCGCGAACTGTTCGCGGCCGTCGCCCGGCTGACCGAACTGGGCGGCTACATGGCCGTCGACACCGGCCAGCCGGGGCTGGCACAGCGCTACTACATCCAGGCGCTGCGGCTGGCACAAGCGGCCGGCGACCGCGGTTACGGGGGGTACGTGCTGGCCGCCAGCATGAGCCACCTCGCCGCGTCGCTGGGCAACCCGCGGGAGATCGCGCAGCTCGCGAAGGCCGCGCAGGAAGGCGCGCGCGGGCACGTCACGCCGCGGGTGGAGGCGATGTTCTTCGCGGCGGAGGCGCGCGGGCACGCCCTGATGGGCGACGCGCGCGCCTTCCAGGTCGTGGCGGGCCGGGCCGTGGGCGCGATGGAGCGCGCGGGCGCGGCCGCCGGGCCCGGCGACGACCCGGTGTGGATCACGCACTTCGACGAGGCGTACCTCGCCGACGAACTCGCCCACTGCCACCGCGACCTGGGCCAGCCTGGCCCGGCGCGCCAGCGTGCGCAGGAGGCGGTGGACGGGCACCCCGAGGGGCGGGCGCGGCGCCGCGCCATCGGGCTCGTCCTGCTGGCCAGCGCGCAGGTCCAGCAGCGCGAGATCGAGCAGGCGTGCCACACCGGCACACAGGCCGTGGAGTTGCTGAGCGGGCTGCGGTCGAACCGCGGCGCGGAGTACCTGGAGGACTTCCAGCTGCGGCTGGAGCCGTACCGGGACGAGCCGGTGGTGCGGGAGTTCGGTGCCCGGCTGGAATTGCGGGCAGCCGCGTAACGGAACTCGCGGCCCGCGGCAGCCGGGGGGAGGGCTCGCCGGCGCCCGGGCCGCCTCGTCCTCCGGCCGGGCGGGCCGCGTGGGCCCGCCCGGCGCTCCGAACGGCCTCGAACCGGCGGTGACCAGGGGACATGGTCGAACGCGACTGCGACCCGGTAGCGTGAGCGCGCTTCCGTAAGTCAGCAGATCGTAGGAGTCCCGGTGACGCAGAGCGGACAGGGCAGCGACCCGCACAATCCTGCGGGCGAGCCCGCGCGAGAGGGCGTTGTGCTGCCCGCGCACGGTGATCCGTGGGCTCCCGACCAGCAGGCGGCGCCGCCCGCGGGCCAGCCCTGGGGGCAGCCGTGGGGACCGGGCCAGCAGCCTGCGCCGGGGCAGCAGCCGGCACCGGGCCAGCAGCCTGCGCCTGGGCAGCAGCCGCCGTTCCAGCAGCCGGCGCCCGGGCAACAGCAGCCTGCGCCCGGACAGCAGCCGTTTCAGCAGCCGCCGTTCCAGCAGCAGTCGTACGGCGGGCAGCAGCCTCCCGCCCAGAACGTTCCCGGACAGCCTTACGGCCAGCAGCAGCCCTACGCCCAGGCGCAGCCCTACGCTCAGCAGCCGCAGCCACCGTTCCAGCAGCAGCCCCAACCCCCGGCGCAGCCCCAGCCCCAGCCTCAACCCCCGGCGCACGGCCCCGCCCCCGTCCCGGATGCGGAAGCGACCGCGCTGCTACCCCCGTTCACCGCGCAGCAGGCCGGCCAGGCGCCGCCCGCCGGAGGACAGCAGGCGCCGCACGGGCAGCTCGTCCGCGCCACGCCGCAGGCCGGCGCGCCGATGCCGCCCGCCGCCGGTGACCCGGAATCGACGGCGCTGCTGCGCCCGGTGAGCGGCCGGCCCGAGACGGCCGGCGAGTCCACCACGACGCTCCGCGCGATCAAGCCGTCCGCGCCGCCGCCCGGTGCCGACTCCGAGGCCACGCAGTTCCTGCCGCCGGTCGCCGGCGGCGCGCCCGCCGGCGCCGGACCGTCCGCGCCGCCGCCCGCCGCCCCCTTCGGCGGACGCCCCGGCGCGCCCGGCGAGCGCGCGACACCGGCCGAGTTCGACGGCCTGTTCCGCTCCGGGCCCGGCGGCGCCGTGCCGCAGGCGAACCCCGTCGGAGTCCCGGACGCCACCGCGCAGCTGCCCCGTTTCGACGAGCCGGAGCAGCCGCGGCCCGGCGGCCCGTACGGTCAACAGCCCTACGGGCAGCAGCAGTACGACCAGCACGCCCCGCAGCCGGGCCACGACGCGGACGGTGGCGGCCGCCGCCGGCGCCTCGCGCCCGCCGCGGTCATCGGCATCGGCGTGGTCGCCCTCGTGGGCGCCGGGCTGGGCGTGGGCTGGGCCATCAGCGGCGGCGACGACGGCGAGACGAAGAAGCAGCAGAGCACCGGCAGCAGTTCCCAGGACGCGGACAAGGGCGACAAGGGTGCCAAGGGCGGCGGTGAAGCCAAGCCGTCGGCCGCCGATCCGGTGGCGACGCAGGCCAAGGACCTCGACACGCTCCTGAAAGACAGCAACAACAGCCGCTCCGCCGTGATCGACGCCGTCAACAGCATCAAGTCCTGCGACGACCTCGACGCGGCCGCCAAGAACCTCAGGGACGCCGCCGGGCAGCGCAACCAGATGGTGGACCGCCTCGGCAAGCTCTCCGTGGACAAGCTGCCCGGCAGCGGCGAGCTGACCGCGGCGCTCAACGAGGCGTGGAAGTCCTCGGCGGCGGCCGACAACCACTACGCGGACTGGGCGGCCCAGGTGAAGGGCAAGAAGGGCTGCCCGAAGGGCAAGGCGCGCGGCGGCAAGGAGGCCGCCAAGGGCAACGCGGCGAGCGGGCAGGCCACGAAGGCCAAGCAGCAGGCGGCGAAGCTGTGGAACCCGATCGCGCAGAAGTACGGCCTGACGGAACGCCGCCCGGAACAGCTCTGAGCAGGCCGCGGTGCGCGCCGCGAGGGCCGGGCGCTTCCCGGCGGCTCAGCTGTCGGCGCGCGGCCGTTCCAGCGTCGTGGTGACGTTCACGAAGCCCTCCTTCGCCGCCACCAACTGCCCTTCCCGTACGGCCTGGTACGTCACCAGGCCGTTGACGATGCGCGGGAAGTCCTGCACCGCGAGCATGTCGTCGGAGCGCCAGCGCAGCTTCGGCGTCAGCCCGCCGGTGTCCACGGCCCGGTCGCCCTGGTCCAGCGCCTGCTGCACGGAGTGGGCCGTGATGTCCCCGACGCCCTTGTCGTCGAGCTGTGCGACGACCGCGCGCAGGACCGTGTAGGCGATCCACGTGGTCTGCACGCCCGGGTCGGCGGGGTCGATGCGGTTGTCGTTGAAGGCGTGGTCGCGGACGACCTTGCGCATCGGGTTCCACCGCGGGTCGCTCGCGACCGGGTACCAGCCGGTCAGGTACGCGCCCTCCAGCGGCCCGTACCGGCCGCCCGTGCGGTCCACCAGCGCCTGCCCGACGCTGCCCAGGACCGAGGCGATGCGTACCTTCGAGCCGCCCGGCGTCAGCCGCCGGAAGGAGTCGAAGAACGTGTCGGTGCGCTCCCCGAGGGCGGCCGTCACGCAGCCGCCCGCGCCCTTCGGCACGCCCGCCGAGGCGCCCACGCCGTCCAGGGCGCGCCGGGCCGCTTCGCTGTAGTCGGTGCCGTCCTCGGGGGCGCGGACGTCCGTGGCGGCGCCGCGGCTGCCGTCGGACAGGCCCGCGCTGAGGAGGGCCGGCATCTGGTCGCCCTGGATGGTGTCGGGGCGTACCAGCGCGACCCGCTCGCAGACGCTCGACAACTGGCGTCCGTTGCCCGCCAGCAGGGCGGCCGGGCCGCCGTTGACCGGGTACGACAGCGGGCTGGCGAACTCCTCGTCGGAGACGCCGTAGCCGCCCAGGTAGGGGATGCCGTTGCGCTCCAGCGGCGAGATGAACGAGCGGCCGAACTGGCTGTACGAGCCGACGACCGCGATCGCCTTGGCGTCGACCGCGCGCTGCGCGCAGCGCGCGGCGGCCACCGAGTCGTTGTGCTCGTTGCACGTGAGGACCTTGAGGGGGTGGCCGTTGAGGCCGCCTTGGGCGTTGACCCAGCGCGCGTATGCCTCCGCCATGGCGGGCATACCCGGCATATTGGTCGCTTTGGTGTCCACCGGCGCCCACGTCATCACCGTGAGCGGCTCCTTCTCCCCGGAACCTCCGGAGGTGCCGGGGAGGGAGCCGCAGGCCGAGAGCAGGGACGCCAGGGCCGCCGTGCAGGCCGTGACAGCCGTGGCGGCTGCGGAGGCGCGGGGGAAGGGGCGGGGGGAGGGGCGTCGCCGTCCGGTCATGTGCACGGAGCCTTCCGCTTCGTCCGGAACGTGCGAGTGACGTCCGCGCAACGAACGGTGACGGCGGGGTGAACTCCAGGGGGCCGGCGATGATCACCGGCCGAGAACGTACGATCGAATACTGTGCAAGGTTCGGAGAAGTCTTCCCGTCGCGGCCGTCGCTCGACCACCATGGGCGCCATGCCGCTCAACGACATGCCGTGGTGGCGCTGGCGCAGCAATGTGCGCTCCGCGCTGCACATGCTCTCCGACCCCGGCTTCCAGCGGGACACCTGGCTGGCGGGCCGCCCGGGGTACGGGGACGTCACCGACGCCGTCTACCGGCTCGTCGAGGACACCTGGCTGGACAACTGGTCCGCCGAGAAGTACGTCGGCACGATCTTCCGCGACTCCCAGGAGGCGTCCCTCGTCGACGTCGCCGTGCTGCGGGTGCTGCGGATCATGCACCAGGTCGGCCCGGACGCGCCGGTGACCGCGTACCTGGAGCACCACGGCTGGCCGGAGGCGGTGCGCGCCGCGCGCGACGCGCACGTACGGATGGCGGCGGCGGACGGCGAGGACCCGGACGTGCCGCCGCACTCCCTGGAGGTCCTGGCGATCATGACGCGGGGCCGGCAGGCGCCGGTTTAGGCGCGGGCTTTCCGGGCGCGGGACGGATCACGGCCGGGAATGTGCGACCCTATGAGGTCATGAGCGACTCGCAGCCCAGTACCCCCGACCAGTACGTCCTCACCCTCTCCTGCCCGGACAAGCAGGGCATCGTGCACGCGGTGTCCAGCTACCTCTTCATGACCGGTTGCAACATCGAGGACAGCCAGCAGTTCGGGGACCACGACACCGGGCTCTTCTTCATGCGGGTGCACTTCGGCGCCGACGCGACCGTCAGCCTGGAGAAGCTGCGCGCCAGCTTCGCCGCGATCGGCGACTCCTTCCAGATGGACTGGCAGATCCACCGCGCCGACGAGAAGATGCGCATCGTCCTGATGGTGTCCAAGTTCGGGCACTGCCTCAACGACCTGCTCTTCCGCTCCCGGATCGGCGCCCTGCCGGTCGAGATCGCGGCCGTGGTCTCCAACCACACCGACTTCGCCGAGCTGGTCGGCTCGTACGACATCCCCTTCCACCACAACCCGGTCACCAAGGACACCAAGGCCGCCGCCGAGGCGCAGCTGCTGGAGCTGGTGCGGGAGGAGAACGTCGAGCTGGTCGTGCTGGCCCGCTACATGCAGGTGCTCTCCGACGACCTGTGCAAGGCGCTGTCCGGGCGGATCATCAACATCCACCACTCCTTCCTGCCGAGCTTCAAGGGCGCCAAGCCCTACCACCAGGCGCACGCGCGCGGTGTGAAGCTCATCGGCGCCACCGCGCACTACGTGACGGCGGACCTCGACGAGGGCCCGATCATCGAGCAGGAGGTGCAGCGCGTCGGGCACGGCGTCACGCCCGACCAGCTCGTGGCCGTCGGCCGGGACGTGGAGTGCCGGGCCCTGGCGCGCGCCGTGCAGTGGCACAGCGAGCGCCGCGTCCTGCTCAACGGCACGCGCACCGTCGTCTTCGCGTAGCGGCCCTCACAGGCGCGACAGCGACGCCGTGGCGAAGAGCACCTCGCGGATCGCCTCCGGCTCGCCGTGCTGCCCGGCGACCGCCTCCTCGGGCGGGACGTGCCCGGCCGCCAGCTGGCAGAACTCGAAGCTGTCCAGTGCGATGTGCGCGACCGTGCGGTCCGGCGTGCCGAGGGCGGCCGGGGAGTCCAGGGCTATGTACCAGTGGCCGCCGCCGCAGCCCTCGATCTCCAGGTGCAGCGTCCGGCCGGGGGCGCCCGCCGCGACCAGGCGCCGCGGCGGCGACGCCAGCCCGGCCCTGCGCCGTGCGGCGAGCACGCCGGGCAGCAGCCGGGCCGCCAGGTCGACCAGCAGGCCCAGGTGCCCGGGGGCGGGCGGCTCGTACGGGTAGTCCACGGCGTCGGCGATGTCGCCCGCGTGCACCCAGCACTCGAAGGCGCGGTCCAGGAAGGAGTCGCGCAGCGGCAGCCGGAAGTCGCCGTACGGAACGGCCAGTTCGGCGACGCCGCGGCCGGCGAAGGACACCGTGCGGATGAGGGTGTGGCTCTGGTCGCGCCACGGGGAGCGGGTGGCGAACGGGGCGCGCTCGCCGGTGACCGCCTGCCAGCAGGCTTCCGTACGGGCGGTGGGCCCGGCCGGCGCGGGCGGCGCCGCGGCCCCCAGCGGGTCGCCGAGGCCCAGCGCCGTGGCGACCAGCCCGTCCACGGCCATCAGGTGCCCGAGGACGCCGGCGACGGTCGTCCGCCGCTCGGCCGGCCGGTCGCCCTCGAACCAGCGCAGCCGCACCGGCGCCCGCCACTCCGCCTCGCCCATGTCGCTCAGCAGCGCGTCCAGCTTCGCCGCCTCGGCGTCGTACGGGGCCGCCCAGTCCGGTACGGGGATGCGGGCCGGGCGGCGGCCGAGGCAGCCCTCCAGGACGCGCGAGCGCAGCAGCGGGTCGAGGTCGAGCGGGGCGGCGGGGCGCAGCAGGCCGACGGCCTCGCGCAGGCGCAGCGCCTCGTCGGCGCAGGCCGCGCAGTCGGTGAGGTGTTCTTCGACGGCGGCCGTCTCCTCGGCGGAGCAGGCGGCCAGAGCCCAGGCGCCGAGCAGTGATTTCAGCACGCGGTGCGGCGGCGGGCCGGGCACGGGCCCGGGCTCGCCGGTGCCGTCGGTTGTCGTGTCGACGGCGTTCGCGGGTGTGTCCGTGCCGTTCGCCGGCGTGTCCGTGCCGTCGGCGGGTGACTGCGGCGCCGCGGGCGGTGCGTCGGGCAGCGGCCCGTCGTCCTCGGCGGCGGACCTCGGCGACGGGATGCGTGGCCGGCCGTCGGGGCGGTCCGCGCCGCCGGTGTCCCGGCCCGGCGGGACGTCCGGGCCGAGCGGATCTTCCGGGTCGTGGTGGTCCCACTCCTCCGGGCCGTTCACGGCGTCCGTCCGTAACCGGTGCCGTGCGGTGGGGACGCCTGCGGCCCGGCGGGCGGCAGGGCCTGGTGGTTGTGCGCGGTGGACAGCAGCTGGAGGCCCAGGCGCAGCCTGCGCCGGGCCTCGTCCTCGGTGACGCCCAGGTCGGCGGCGGTCTGGCGGTAGTCGCGGCGCTGGAAGTAGGCCAGTTCCAGCGCGGCGCGGAGCGGGGCGGGCATGGACGTGACGATGTAGTCGGCGCGGGCGGCGGTGGACGCCTCGCGGATCTGGCGCTCCACCTCGGCGGGCGCGGGGGCGTCCGCGCCGCGGTCCCTGGCCGAGGCGGCCTCGGACTGGCGCAGCCGGTGCACGGACTGGCGGTGGGCGAGCTGGGCGACCCAGGAGCGCAGGGAGCCCTGCTTGGGGTCGTAGGAGTCGGGGTTCTCCCATATGTAGCCGAAGACTTCGCGGGTGATGCGGTCGGCGGCCGACTCGTCGTCGAGGACCCGGCGGGCGAGGCTGTGCACAAGCGAAGCGAAACGGTCGTACAGCTCGCCGAGCGCGGCCGCCTCGCCGCGCGCCAGCCGCTGCTGCATCCGCCTGTCCCAGCGCGGTGGTGCGTCATGTCCCATCTGGCCCCCATCCCTCGACGCCGCCGTGCCGCCGGTGCGGCCCCGCTCTCCACCGTGCCATCGAATGTAGTCGGCCGGTCCGACAATGACGTCTCTTTGCGGCAAATCCGCTCTCGTGAGACTGACGGATGGTATGGAGACGGTCACTTTGTGGTGGTAATGCCCGCGGAGCGGCGATCGAAGCAGAGCGTTCGCTTATGTATCTGCCGATGTGTTACCCGTGTGTGACCGGTTCCAGGGGAAAGTTCACCGTCAAGTGGGCATAGCCTTGGAAGGGAACGGCCCGTTGCGCAAAGAATTCTGAAGAGTTTCAGGGGAGAACGGCCGGGCAGTCGAGGCGGGAAGGGCGCATTCCGGTTGGTTCCGGGGAGTGTTTGGTCCGCAAGCGAGCGAAAGGCTTCGAGCGCGTGTCGTTGAAGGTGGCAGAGGGCGAGCAGGGCCGCTGGGCCGTACTGCAGGTCTCCGGCGAGATGGACCTGGTCACGTCGCCCGCGGTGCGCCAGCATGTGCACGACGCGGTCGCCGAAGGCCGCCGCAGCCTGGTGCTCGACCTCTCCGAGGTGCGGTTCTGCGACTCCAGCGGCGTCGGCGTACTGATCGCCGCGCGGCGCCTGATGCGCTCCTGCCAGGGCCGGCTGCGGCTCATCCTGCCCGCGCAGGGCGCGGTGGACGGCTCGCACGTCAACCGGGTGCTCGCGGCGCTCGGCGTGCGCCGCCTCTTCGAGGTCTACCCGGACCTCAGTACGGCCGTCGACGAAGCGGCCGCGCCCCTTTCCGCGTGAATCGAGCGCCCCGCGCCGCCGAAAAGAACGGCCGCCCGGAACTATGCCTCACTCTGGGTGATTGACCTACTGCGTACCGGTTCGTCGCCCCCGTCGCGCGGGAATTCGGCCCGTACGAGAAAACCGCCGTCCGCCGTGTGCCCGGCCTCCAGCAGCCCGCCGAGGCTCTGCGCACGCTCCCGCAGGCCGACCAGCCCGTGGCCGCCGCCCGGCAGCGCCGGCGCCGGAGCCGAGGCGTCCGGCGGCCCGTTGCGCACCTCCACCCGCAACCCGAGCGGCTCCTCCGCCGCGGCGCCGCCCGCCGCACCCACCGCCGCGACCCGCACCCGGACCCGCGCCCCCGGCGCGTGCTTGCGTACGTTCGTCAGCGCCTCCTGCACCGTCCTGAACGCCGCCCGCTCCACCGCCTTCGCCCCGCACGCACCGGCCGGCACCTCGTCCTCGTAAGTGACGTCCAGCGCGCTCATCTCGATCAGCCGCGGCAGCTCGGCCAGGTCAGGCTGCGGCGCCAGCTCCCCGGCGTCCGCCGTGCCGCCGCCGGCCGCCCGCAGGATGCCGACCATGTGCCGCAGCTCCTCCAGGGTCCGCACGGACAGTTCGCGGATCGTGCGGGCCGACTCCCGCGCCGCCTCCTCCTCCGCGCTGACCTGCACCGCCCCGGCCTGCAGGCTGATCAGGCTGACCTGGTGGGCGACCACGTCGTGCATCTCGCGGGCCAGCCGCGCCCGCTCGGTCGCCAGGACCCGGTCCGCGATCAGCCGGTCCTCGCGGCGCAGGCTGCGGGTCAGGTCGTCGACCCGGGCGGCGAGTTCGCGGCGGGTGCGCACCAGCAGTCCCAGCGCGATCGGCGCGGCCGAGGTCACCGCAGCGTCGATCAGCACCTGCGCGTTGTCGCGGTACGCGGCGGGGTCCAGGTCGGAGAGCGGATACGGGAAGAAGTGCGCGGCGATCAGCAGGCCCGCGCAGGCGCCCAGCCGGACGCGCCCGCGCCGGAGCGCGGCGAGGGTGTAGAGGCCGATCATCGGCGCGAACCAGATGTAGCCGATGTACAGGCCGGGGAGCGTGACCAGGAAGACGGCGAGCGGCAGCCGGCGCCGCAGCAGCAGCGCGGCGGCGGCGACCAGGGAGACGGCCAACTCCAGGCCGAGGTCGAGGCCGTTGACGAGGAAGGCGTCCACCATGGACAGGAGCACCGGCACGACGAGGGCCACGGCCGTCCGTATGCCGCCGCGCGCGCTCACCGGGGCCCGCCCGAGACCAGGCCCGCCCGGTCCGCGAGGATCGCCGCCTGCACACGGTTGAGCCCGCCCAGCTTCCCCAGCAGCGCCCGCACGTGATCCTTGACCGTGCTCGGCGCCAGCCCCATCCGCGCCGCGATCCCGGCATTGCCCAGGCCCTCGCCCAGCAGGGCCAGCACCTCGGACTCCCGGGGTGTCAGCGCCTGTACGGCGCGGGCCGCCGCGGCCTGGTCCTCGGCGGTCAGGAAGCCGCCGATCACGGCCCGGGTGACGCCCGGGTCCAGCACGCTGCCGCCCGCGGCCAGCGTGCGTACCGCCCCCACCAGTTGCCCGGGGTCCGAGTCCTTGAGCAGGAACCCGGCCGCGCCCTCGCGCAGCGCCTCCGTCAGGTACTCCTGCGCGTCGAACGTCGTCAGCATGGCGACGGCGGGCGGCGCCGCGGCGGTGCGCAGCCCGCGCAGCACGGTCAGCCCGTCCACGTCGGGCATCCGTATGTCGAGCAGGACGACGTCCGCCGCGCTGCCCAGCACCGTGTCCACGGCCTCGGCGCCGCCGCAGTCCGCGACCGTCTCGATGTCCGGGGCGGTGCCCAGGATCATCCGCAGACCGGATCTGACCAGCCGCTCGTCGTCCACCACCGCGACACGGATCACCGGCCGCCCCTCTCTGCATCGCGCCGTCCCGGACCTGCCCGCCGCGCGTCGCGGCCGACCCCCGCCGGTCGGCGGGGGTCGAGGCACGACCTGCGGAGGATGCCGAGCAGCGGCGCCCGCGGGCAGAGTGCCTCTCATGCTGCACCACCGAGCAGGCCACCAGCCGACCACGCGGTGCAGCTCACAGTGACGGCCGCCGCGACCCCCACACGCGGCGGCCGTCGCCGGTAGCTCCGCGGGCCCGCATCCGGGCCCGTCGCGACCCCGGACCGCAGGCCCGCATCCAGGCCGACTCGCGCCCCCGTCCGCTCACCTCCGGACAACTTCTGTCCCACCCGTTGTCTCCCGTCACTGCCGCCTCTAGGTTGTCCGCGATCCGCCGCACGCCCGCCAGTTGGGCGTCGCGCGGGCCACCCCCTCGGAGCACGGCCCCTTCCCGGGGCACGGCTCGGCATCGCTTCGGAAGGCAGCCTCGTGCACAGACCCCGGCGTACCCCCACACCGCCCGGCACTTCCATACGGGCCCGAATACGACAGCGGTCCGGCGCCCGCAGCCGTACGGCGATCCGCGTGGCCGCCGCCGCGGCCGGCCTCGCGCTCGTCGGCGGCCTGGCCGTCACCGCGCCCACGGCCTCGGCCTCCCCCGCCGCCCCGCCGCCTTCGGCCTCCCGCACCCAGCAGGTCGAGTACTTCACCGGCCCGCAAGGCCACCCCCGCCACACCACCGTCCCGGCCGCCACGCCCAAGAGCCTGGCGAGCGCCCACCGGGCGCGGTCCGCCGCCGAACTGGCCGCCGACGGCGAGGTGACCTCGCTCGTCCGCAAGGGCCCCACCGCGCAGAAGGTCGACGTCGTCTTCATCGGCGACGGCTACACGCTCGCCCAGCAGAAGGACTTCCACGCCGACGCGAAGGCGAAGTGGGCGCAGATCTCCGCCGTCGAGCCGTACGCCGCGAACCGCGCCCTGTTCAACGTCTGGACGGTGGACGCCGTCTCCAAGCAGTCCGGCGTCTCCGGCGACCCGGCCAAGAACGTGGTCAAGGACACCGCGCTGGACTCCCGCTTCTGGTGCGACGACATCGAGCGCCTGCTGTGCGTGGACACCGCCAAGGTCGAGTCGTACGCCGCCAAGGCCCCGGACGCCGACCTGGTGATCGTCCTGGGCAATTCCGCCAAGTACGGCGGCGCCGGCTACAACGACATCACCTCGCCCGTCGGGTACGACGGCATCGCGACCGCCTCCTCCGACCACCCCGACTCCGCGCAGGTGGCGGTGCATGAGACGGGGCACTCCCTCGGGAAGCTGGCCGACGAGTACGTGTACGACACCAACGGCACGTACAGCGGCCCCGAGCCGGGCGCGCCCAACATCACCAAGATGACCGCCGCGCAGCTGAAGGCCAAGAAGGCGAAGTGGTACCGGGACCTCGGCAAGGAGTCGCCGGACGGCGGCAAGGTCGGCGCGTACGAGGGCGGCGGCTACTTTCCGCGCGGCCTCTACCGGCCCACCCAGGACTCGATCATGCGGACCCTGGGCCGGGAGTTCAACCTGCCCGGCCGTCAGGCCATGATCGAGGGTTTCCACCGCCATACGGGCCGCTCCGCTGCGGCCCTGGAGCACCGTACGCACTGAACGAACGGCCGGTCGCCAGGACCACCACCGAGGTCGTGGCGGCCAGTTCGTACGCCGTCGTGACCAGCGAGACCACGCTCTCGCCGGTCACGAACGGGCCCCCGAAGAAGCCGGTGACGGTCAGCAGCACCACCGTGCGCACGGTCAGGTACAGCTCCACGGCGGCGAACACCAGGAGCGCGCCGCGCACGTCCCGGCGGCCGCGTACGGCGAGAACGCCCAGCACCGCCAGGACGATCACCGACGACAGGGTGGTGAACTCGGTGGAGTTGGAGAGCTGGACGGACGCGTTGCGGGAGGCGTCCACCGCGCGGTGCAGATAGGGGCCCACGTCGAGGCGGTCCTGGGCCATGCCCCAGGCCGTCCAGGCGAGCCGCACCGCGCCCAGGGCCAGGAAGAGCACTCCGCAGATACGGGAGAGCCTGCGCCGCCACCAGGAGTCGGCCCCCGGGGCGTCCGCCCGTTCGGCGGCGGGCAGCAGCGAAACCACCACGACCAGGGCCGCCACCAGCCCCAGGGCGCGCGTCGCCAGCACCAGGCCGCCGAGGTGCTCCACGGCGTACAGCCGCCGGTAGCCGGCGTGGCACAGGCCGACGATCTCGCGCGCAGACTGAGCCAGGATCACCCAGCCGAGCAGCAGCGCGCCCGTACGTGCCACGCGCCGCCGGGCGAGCGCGCAGCCCGCGACCGCCAGCAGCGCGACGACCAGGGCCCATTCGCCGGGCCCGAGCGTCCACATGAAGAAGGAGGCGCGCGGGTTGAACAGCCCTTCGAAGAAGTCCCAGACGCTGCCGTCGCCCTGCACGATGCCGTACACCGTCCAGGCGGTCAGCACGGCGCCGTAGAGGCCGAGGGCCGCGCCCGCCGTGCGGTAGGCCCGGTCGTGCTCGGCCGCCGCCCGTCCGGGGCCGGGGCCGGGCCGGACGTCCACCACACCGCCGTCCTGCATCACCATGTCCGACCCCCGATCCGCCGCGCCGTGCCGTGTTCGCCCGCTTCGGCCCGCATACGGCCGACTGCCCTGTGTCGTGTGCCCAGTTCTTACTGCCGCCTCACTGTTTCAAGGACGGCGGCGGAGGCGGCGGAGGTTCCCTTCCGTGTGTCGTGGGGCACTGCCGTACACCGGGTGACCGGCGCACCGCCCGTCTCCGGGCACTACACCCTCTGCCCCGGGCCGCGCCGGGCAATCGCGTGGCACGCCGGCACCTGTCTCCCGGCCCCGCCCGTCCCCCGTCTGCCGAGGTCGGTTCGGTGGCCGGTGGGGCAAGATGACCCCATGGGGAGCTTCGGGGGCGAGGGCCGGCTGCTGGCCGGCCGCTATCGCCTGGGAGAGCGGCTCGGACGCGGCGGTATGGGGACGGTCTGGCGCGCCACCGACGAGTTGCTGGGTCGTCAGGTCGCCGTGAAGAAACTGCACTTGGACGACGGACCGAACGGACCGAACGGACCGAACGGACCGAACGGGCCCGACCGGCCGGGCGTGCCCGCCGGCCCGTCCGGGCCCGAGGCGGCGGACCGGCGCGAGCGGACGATGCGCGAGGCCAGGGCCGTCGCCCGGATCAGGCACCCGAACGTGATCGTCCTCCACGACGTCGTCGAACAGGACGAACGCCCTTGGATCGTCATGGAACTGGTCGACGGCGGCTCCCTCGCCGACCGGCTGGCCGGCGGCGGGCCGGTCGCGCCCCGAGAGGCGGCCCGGATCGGGATCGCGCTGCTCGGCGCGCTGCGGGCGGCCCACGCCCGCGGTGTGCTGCACCGCGACATCAAGCCCGAGAACGTCCTGCTGGAGGCGGGCACCGGCCGTGTCGTGCTCACCGACTTCGGCGTCGCCCAGGTTCCCGGCGGCCCGACGCTGACCGAGACCGGCGGCTTCGTCGGCTCGCCCGAGTACACCGCGCCCGAGCGGATGTCCGGCCGCGACGCGGGCCCGGCGGCGGACCTGTGGTCGGTCGGCGCGCTGCTGTGCGCGGCGCTCAGCGGCGAGTCGCCGTTCCGGCGCGACTCGCTGGGCGGCGTCATGAACGCGGTCGTGCACGAGGAGATCGAGCTGCCGGAGCCGGCCCGCCCCCTCCTTGCGGTCGTCCGGGGCCTGCTGGAGCGGGACCCGGACCGGCGGCTGGACATCACCGGGGCCGAGCGGCTGCTGCGCGGCTACCTCCAGTCGGGCCGCGTCCCCGGGACTCCGCACGGTACGCCGCCGGGGCCGTCCGCCGCCCCCGAGCGGCCGCCGCACGCACCCGCCGCCACCGGCCGTCCGCACGGTGTTCCGATACCGGACGCCCTGGCGGACCGCGCGCTGGCCGCCGCAGCCCGCCCGCACACCGGCCGCGCGCGCATCGCGTTCCTCGCGGGCCTGGCCGTGTGTGTGCTGGCCGGTGCGGGCCTGGGGATCGCGGCGCTGGTTCTCGACGACGGTGGTGCGGACGGCAAGGGCGGCGGCCCCGGCGCCACGCGGTCGCAGGAGCATCCGAGCGGGTCCGGCGGCGGGGGCAAGAGCGCCACCGCCCCGCCCGGCTACCTCATGGTGCGCGACCCTTTGGGCTTCGTCCTCGCCGTACCGAACGGCTTCTCCCGCTCGTACGAGAAACCGCGCGTCTACTACTACTCCGCGGGCAAGCGCTACCGGCTCGGCGTCCACGTACAGAAGCAGGTCCCGGCCGGGCCGCTGGGCACGCTGCGCGAGGCCGACGCGAAGGGCCCGGACGACTACCCCGGCTACCGCGACGGCACGGTCATGAAGGCGACGCACCACGGCCTGCCGGCGGCGCTGTGGGAGTTCACCTGGGACGGCGGTCCCGGGGACGGCGGCGCGCGCCACACCTACGAACTCAGCTGGGAGGAGAGCGGGAAGATGTACGACGTGTGGGTCTCGGCGCCGCTCGGTGAACGTGCTCAGGCGAAACGGCACTTCACCGTGGCCCTGCGTACTTTCCAGGTGGTGCGACCCGGCCAGGGCGGCTGACCCCGGCCCGCGCCCGGGAAGCCCCGGACGCCGCCCGACGGGGGTCGCCGGAGTGCCGGGCAGTCGCAAGATCCCAGAACAGCGGCCTTGTGGCCAGTGAATACTGGCGCGTTTGTGCCCACCGCGTGAAAACTCGTTACCGGTGGGTACCCAAAGCGTCCGACGCGTCATACGCTCGCCCGCATGACGGACTCGCAGGACACCGGAACAAGCCCCTCCGCCACCGCCACGCAGGACGCGCCCGCCGGCGGCAACCCCGTCGTCCGCGCCGCCGCCGGTACCCGTACCGCGGCCGACGTGGTCACCCCGCACCTGGCCGCCCGCCTCGCCCGCGGCGTGACCGGCAGCGGCCGTACCGCCAATCACACGCCGTTCACCGGCGAGAAGCTGGCGGACCTGCCCGAGTCCACCCCCGAGGACGTCGCCACCGCCTTCGAACGCGCCCGCGCCGCCCAGCGCGCCTGGGCCGACGTGCCCGTCCGGCAGCGCGCCGCCGTCCTGCTGCGCTTCCACGACCTCGTGCTGCGCCGCCAGGCCGAGGTGCTGGACCTGATACAGCTGGAGACCGGCAAGGCCCGGCTGCACGCCCACGAGGAGATCCAGGCCGTCGCCGTCGCGGCCCGCCACTACGGCCGCAAGGCGCCGGCGTACCTGCGGCCCCGGAGCCACACCGGCGTCGTGCCGACCCTCACCAAGGTCACCGAACTGCGCCAGCCGCGCGGCGTCGTGGGGCAGATAGCGCCCTGGAACTACCCCTTCGAACTGTCCGTCGGCGACGCGCTGCCCGCCTTCGCCGCAGGCAATGCCGTCGTCATGAAGCCCGACACCGAGACCGCGCTGACCGCCCTGTGGGCCCGCGAACAGCTCATCGAGGCCGGACTGCCGCCGGAGGTCTGGCAGATCGTCCTCGGCGAAGGCCCGGTCGTCGGCCCCGAGGTCGTCAAGCACGCCGACTACGTCTCCTTCACCGGCTCCACCCGCACCGGCCGCGAGGTCGCCCAGGGCGCCGCCGCCCGCCTGGTCGGCGTCTCCCTCGAACTCGGCGGCAAGAACGCCATGCTGGTGCTGCACGACGCCGATGTGGACAAGGCCGCGGCGGGCGCGGTGCGCGGGTGCTTCTCCTCCGCGGGCCAGCTGTGCGTCTCCATCGAGCGGCTGTACGTCCACGAGTCCGTGGCCGACGCCTTCGTGGAGCGGTTCGCCGCCCGCACGAAGGCGATGCGGCTCGGCAGCGTCCTCGCCTACGGCGCCGACATGGGATCGCTCGTCGGCGAACGGCAGTTGGAGATCGTCACCCGGCACGTGGAAGAGGCCGTCGCCAAGGGAGCCAAGCTGGTCGCCGGCGGCCGCGCCCGCCCCGACATCGGCCCGCTGTTCTACGAGCCGACCATCCTCGACGGCGTCGAGTCCCCGATGGCCGTGTGCGAGGAGGAGACCTTCGGGCCGGTCGTCGCGGTCTACCGCTTCCGCGACGAGGACGAGGCGGTCGCCCGCGCCAACGCCACCCCGTACGGCCTGAACTCCAGCGTCTGGACCAAGGACGGCCGCCGCGGCCGCGCCGTCGCGGCGCGCCTGCGCACCGGCACGGTCAACGTCAACGAGGCGTACGCCGCCGGCTACGGCAGCGTCCAGTCCCCGATGGGCGGCATGGGCGACTCCGGGCTCGGCCGCCGCCACGGCTCCGAGGGCATCCTCAAGTACACCGAGGCGCAGACCGTCGCCCACCAGCGCCTCATGCCGCTCGCCCCGGCGTTCGGCATGGACGACGAGAAGTACGCGGCGTTCATGAACCGCAGCCTGCGCGCGATGAAGGCGTTCCGCCTCCGCTGAGCCGCCTCCGCCGAGCCGCCACCGCCGGGACGCCACCGCCGAGACACGGGCCCGCGAGCCCGCCCGAGAACAAGGGAGTGCCAGTGCCCCAGGACCACCCTGCCCGAAAACAGCGCGCCACCCCCGAGGACGGGTACGACTACGACGTGCTCGTCATCGGCTCGGGCTTCGGCGGCTCCGTCTCCGCGCTCCGCCTGACCGAGAAGGGCTACCGCGTCGGCGTCCTGGAGGCCGGTCGCCGCTTCACCCGCGCGACCCTGCCCAAGAACTCCTGGGACATCAAGAACTACCTGTGGGCGCCCGCCCTCGGCTGCTACGGCATCCAGCGCGTCCACCTGCTCGGCAACGTCATGGTCCTCGCGGGCGCCGGGGTCGGCGGCGGCTCCCTCAACTACGCCAACACCCTCTACGTACCGCCGAAGCAGTTCTTCGAGGACCGGCAGTGGGGGCACATCACCGACTGGCAGGACGAGCTGCGGCCGTACTACGGGCAGGCGCAGCGCATGCTCGGCGTACG
Organism: Streptomyces sp. NPDC017056; assembly: GCF_044332485.1. Lineage (NCBI taxonomy): Bacteria > Bacillati > Actinomycetota > Actinomycetes > Kitasatosporales > Streptomycetaceae > Streptomyces > Streptomyces sp. NPDC017056. Next base: position 245,881 of record NZ_JBIRPD010000007.1, read on the forward strand.
GCTCAACCCGACCATGACCCCCTCGGACGTCCACCTCAAGGCCGCCGCGGAGAAGATGGGCGTCGGCGACACGTTCCACCTGGCGCCGGTCGGCGTCTTCTTCGGCGACGGCAAGGACACCGACGGCACGGCGAAGGCCGCGCCCGGCACCGAGGTACCGGACCCGTACTTCGGCGGCGCCGGCCCGGCCCGCAGCGCCTGCACCGAATGCGGCGAGTGCATGACCGGCTGCCGGCACGGCGCCAAGAACACCCTCAACGAGAACTACCTCTACCTCGCGGAGCGGGCCGGCGCCGTCATCCACCCGCTGACCTCCGTGGTCACCCTCACCGAGGACTCGCGCGGCGGCTTCGCCGTCGGCACGCTGCCCACCGACGACAAGCGCAAGGGCAAGGGCCGTACCTTCACGGCCCGGCGGGTGGTCGTCGCCGCCGGCACGTACGGCACCCAGACGCTCCTGCACCGCATGAAGGACAGCGGCCTGCTGCCCCGCGTCTCTGCCAGGCTGGGCGAGCTGACCCGCACCAACTCCGAGGCGCTGGTCGGCGCGCAGACCGACGACCGCCGCTACCGCAAGGCGCACGGCGCGCCGAAGGCCGACTTCACCCGCGGCGTCGCGATCACCTCGTCCATCCACCCGAACGACAGCACCCACATCGAGCCGGTCCGCTACGGCAAGGGGTCCAACGCGATGGGCAGCCTGTCCATCCTCCAGGTCCCGGTCGCCACCCGCGCGCCCCGCGCCCTCGCCTGGGCGGCCAACTGCGTCCGCCACCCGCTGCTGCTCCTGCGCTCGCTGTCCAACCGCCGCTGGTCGGAGCGGACCATCATCGGGCTGGTCATGCAGACCCTGGACAACTCCCTGACGACGTACCGCAAACCGGGCGGCCTCGGAAAGGGCCTGCTCACCGCGCGCCAGGGCCACGGCGCGCCCAACCCCCAGCAGATACCCGAGGCGACCAGGGCCGCCACCCTGATCGCCCAGGAGATCAACGGCTTCGCGGGCAGCAACGTCGGCGAGCTGATGGGCACCCCGCTGACCGCGCACTTCCTGGGCGGCTGCCCGATCGGCGAGGACGCCGACCACGGCGTGATCGACCCGTACCACCGGCTCTACGGGCACCCCGGCATCTCGGTGGTCGACGGCTCGGCGGTCTCCGCCAACCTCGGCGTCAACCCGTCGCTGACCATTACCGCGCAAGCGGAACGGGCGATGGCGTTCTGGCCCAACAAGGGCGAGGGCGACGCGCGCCCCGCGCCGGGCCGCCCGTACCACCGCATGGCTGCGGTGGCGCCGCGCTCCCCGGCCGTCCCCGACGACGCGTTCGCCGCCCTGCGGCTGCCGCTGCTGCCCGTACCGGCCGTCCCGCGGAAGACCGGAGCCGCGACCCCGGCGGAAAGCTGACGCGAGGGGTACGGGCCGCACCGCTCCGGGCGGGTACGGCCCGCACCCCTGCCGTGCTCAGGAGACGCCGGACCCCTTGCGGCGCCGTACGACGAACACCGCGCCCGCACCGAGCGCGACCGCCGCCGCGCCGGACAGCGCGACGGCCGGCAGCGCGGAGGACGCGCCGGTCTCGGCGAGCTTCCCGGTGACCGGCAGCTGCGCCTGCTGCTTCGAACCGCCCTGCGGCGACGGCCGGTTCGGGCGTTTGCCGGGCTTGCCCTGGGCGTCCGGCACGTGGCCGGGCTTGCTGCTGCCGGCGGGCAGGATGTCGAAGGAGTAGTCGGAGGCGTCCGAGTAGCCGCATTCCAGGTCGGCGTTCAGATACCAGCCGACGCTGACCGCGCCGCCGTAGCTGGCGGGCGTCTTGGCGTCGGCCTTGATGCGCAGCTTGGCGTCCGCGTACTCCCCGGGGCGCAGGCCGTCTGCACCGGCGATCTGGGCGAAGTACCCGTCACCTTCCTCGGGGCCGGCAACCCGCTTCCACACACCCGCCCGCGCGTCGAACCATTCGAAGGCCAGGTGCCCGGAGACGTCGTCGGTGGTCTTGTTGTCCAGCGCGTACGCCTGCGCGAACGCGTCGACGGATCTGACGTGCTTGCCGGAGACATTGGTGGCCCGGAAGGTGAAACCCACCCAGCCGGACCCCGCCACGATCTTGGTGGGCAGGCCGAGCAGCTCGGTCTTGATCGCCCGCTCGCCGGAGAAGTCCTCGCACACCGGGCTCTCGGAGGGCGTCTGGGGCAGCGTGGGTGTCGGCTCGGCCTTCCCGGCCTGCTTGCCGGGGCCCGGAGCCGCGGACGACGCCGTCGGCCCGGGAGTCGCCGTGCCGGAGGTTTCCCCGGTCTGCGGCGCCGGGCTGCTCCGGCCGGGCGCCGGGGTGGTCGCGGTCTGCGAAGGGCTGGGGGTCGGCGTCGCGGTGGGTGTGGCGGCCGGGGCGCCGGGCGGCTCGGCGGCGTACGCGGCGGGCGCCGCCAGCAGGGCGGCGGGGGCGAGGGCGGCCGTCGCGGTGACGGCGGCCAGGGCACGGCGGAGCTTCATCGTGAAGACCTCTCGGGGACGAAGTGCCGCTGCCGCGGCACGAGTTCGTGAGGGCCGTCGCGGTGGGGCGCGGTAGGGCCGGCGATTGCAGATACTGACCGGCCGTATCCGGAAAAGGTTGCGCGACCCGGCACGGGCCACCGCAGTGACTCCCGTCACAGAACGTCGGGGAAACGTTGACGCAGGGGAAACGCCCTGACGACGGGGAAACGCCTTGACGCCGGGGAAACGCCTTAAGGGCCCCGGGACGCCGTCCGCGCGGGAACGCGGACGGTCACGGGGCCCTTGGCGTTCGGCGCCGGCGTCAGGGCAGCGGCGGCACCGAGGGGCGGCGCCGGGGGGAGCGCCGCTGGCTCTCAAGTTGTCGGGGGCCGTGGGTGCCCCGGCGCCGGACGCACCGCGTCCGGCGCGGTATCTCCGACGCTCCGACCGGATGCGGTCGGTCCCAGGCGTCCCCGGGACCGACCGCCCCATCGGATGTGACCGGGCTGCTGTCCCCTGCTGACCGGTCACGGCGCCACAGCGAGGTCCCACGACGCGGACCGCTTCAACTCGGCCGGCGTCTCATCACTGCGGCGGGTCCGCCCACGGGGCGGCGTCTACGCGTAGTCCTGCGAACCGCACCTGGCTGGCGTGGCATCCGGAACAACGAAGCCCGGCGGCGGCCGGTCACGGCGCCGTACGGGTGACACGGGCGCGTACCGCCCGCGGCTCAGATCCGGCCCCTGCACAGCTCCAGCAGCGTCATCGCGAGCGCGGTGCCGGGCCGGCCGAGCTGGCTCCTGTAGTGCTCCAGGATCTCCATCTCGCGTGAGAGGTTCACCCGGCGCCCGCCGGAGCCGATGCGCTCGCGCTGGATGACGGCCGACACCGCCATGCGTTCCTGTACGAGGCCGATGATCCGGCCGTCGAGATCGTCGATCCGCCCGCGGGCGTTCGTGATCACACCGGCCGCCGCCTCGGTACGCGCGCCCGTCTCCGGCTTCGCCGTGGCCTTGGCCACAGGAACCACCGCCGGGTCCGTGACCGCCTGGATACCGCTCATGTCCGTCACTCCTACGGATCATGACCCCGCAGTCGCCGTCCGCACCGCCTGCGGCCCGCCGCCACCCGCAGAAAAACCGAGCGCCCCGGGCCTGTACCGGCCCGGGGCGCCTGGGAAGTCGCTCGTCAGTTGATCAAGCAGCACGACCATGGCAGCCGGACGGGCCGGTGCCATAGGTAAAGACGAAGGTCAGCTGCTTGTACATGGCGCTCAGTATGAGCCCGTTAGAATCGAAAGTCCAACCCCTGCACCACCACCGCCGGAAGGCCGCCGAAGTGCCATCAGCGTCACCTGCTGCCGCCCCCGACGTCGTCCTGGTAGTCGACTTCGGCGCGCAGTACGCCCAGCTCATCGCCCGCCGCGTACGCGAAGCCCGGGTCTACAGCGAGATCGTCCCGTCCACCATGCCGGTGGCCGAGATGCTCGCCAAGAACCCCAAGGCGATCATCCTCTCCGGCGGCCCGTCGTCGGTCTACGCCGAGGACGCGCCCAGCCTGGACCGCTCCCTGTTCGAGGCCGGCGTCCCGGTCTTCGGCATGTGCTACGGCTTCCAGCTCATGGCCACCACCCTCGGCGGCACGGTCGACAACACCGGCGCCCGCGAGTACGGCCGTACCGACCTGCACGTCTCCAAGAACGCCTCCACCCTCTTCGAGGGCACCCCGGCCGAGCAGCCCGTGTGGATGTCGCACGGCGACGCCTGCTCCGCCGCGCCCGAGGGCTTCACCGTCACCGCGTCCACGGACATGGTGCCGGTCGCTGCCTTCGAGAACGACGAGAAGAAGCTGTACGGCGTGCAGTACCACCCCGAGGTGATGCACTCCACGCACGGCCAGCAGGTCCTGGAACACTTCCTCTACCGGGGAGCGGGCATCGAGCCGGTGTGGACCACCACCAACGTCGTCGACGAGCAGGTCGCGGCCATCCGCGAGCAGGTCGGCAGCGCGCGGGCGATCTGCGGCCTGTCCGGCGGCGTGGACTCCGCGGTCGCCGCCGCCCTCGTCCAGAAGGCCATCGGCGACCAGCTGACCTGCGTGTACGTCGACCACGGCCTGATGCGCAAGGGCGAGACCGAGCAGGTCGAGAAGGACTTCGTGGCCGCCACCGGCGTCCAGCTCAAGGTCGTCGACGCCGCCGAGCGCTTCCTGGACGCGCTGGCCGGCGTCTCCGACCCGGAGGAGAAGCGCAAGATCATCGGCCGGGAGTTCATCCGGGTCTTCGAGCAGGCCCAGGCGGAGATCGTCGCCGAGTCCGGCGCGGCCGGCGAGCCCGTGAAGTTCCTGGTCCAGGGCACGCTCTACCCGGACATCGTGGAATCCGGCGGCGGCACCGGCACCGCGAACATCAAGTCCCACCACAACGTCGGCGGCCTCCCCGAGGACCTGGAGTTCGAGCTCGTCGAGCCGCTCCGCCAGCTCTTCAAGGACGAGGTCCGCGCGGTCGGCGCCGAACTGGGCCTGCCGGACGAGATCGTCCAGCGCCAGCCCTTCCCCGGCCCCGGCCTCGGCATCCGCATCGTCGGCGAGGTCACCAAGGACCGCCTCGACCTCCTGCGCGAGGCCGACGCCATCGCCCGCGAGGAACTGACCGCGGCCGGCCTGGACCGCGAGATCTGGCAGTGCCCGGTGGTCCTCCTCGCCGACGTCCGCTCCGTCGGCGTCCAGGGCGACGGCCGCTCCTACGGCCACCCGATCGTGCTGCGCCCGGTCTCCTCCGAGGACGCGATGACCGCGGACTGGACCCGCATGCCGTACGACGTCCTGGCCCGCATCTCCACCCGCATCACCAACGAGGTCGCCGACGTCAACCGCGTCGTCCTCGACGTCACCAGCAAGCCCCCGGGCACCATCGAGTGGGAGTGACCCCCTAGCGGGCCCCCACCCAGGTCAACGCCGCAGCCGTCGCTCATCAGTTTGAGCGGCGGCTGCGGCGTTCCCGGTGGGTACGCTGGCCGTACGCGCGAGACTCCGTCGCATGGGAGCAAGCATGATGAGTGCCGCATCCGAAGACGAGCAGGACTGGAACTACGAGCGGTACGCGCAGTGCACCTACCCCGTTCCGCCGCCCGGAGGCTGGACTGCGGACGCCCTTGACCAGCTCCCTCATCTGCCCAGGCACACTGAGCTGATCGACGGGAGCCTCGTCTTCGTGAGTCCGCAAACCCTCTTCCATTTGCGTGCCATGCGACTCCTGGAGTGGTCTCTGGTGGCCCAGGCGCCGGACGGCCTTGACGTCTTGCGTGAATTCAGCGTGAAACTGGACGAGCGGAACCGCCCGGAGCCCGATGTACTGGTGGTCCCACTCGGCGCCGATGTCGGCCCGCGACAGACCTACCTCAAGCGGCCGGAGGACGTCATCCTGGCGGTGGAGGTCGTCTCGCGAGACTCCGTCGAACGTGACCGGGACGCGAAACCCCGCAAGTACGCCGCCCACGGCATCCGGCACTTCTGGCGGGTGGAGGAAGGAAGCGAGGGTTTCCCTGTGGTGTACGTCTACGAACTCGACCCCGCCACCAGGGCCTACGTCCCCACCGGGATCCACCACAACCGCCTCAAACTAGCCGAGCCGTTCGGCCTCGACATCGACCTCACCACGATCAACCCGCGCCGATGACCCTCGGCGCGCCACAGCACCCGACGGCACCGCCGCCGGACGGCTACACCGTGCACGACCTGCTGTCGCCGCCGGACATCCCCGCGCATGTGGAGCTGATCGACGGGTGGCTGTCGTCCGACGGGCCGCAGCGGTACTTCCACAGCGTCATGACCGACCTCCTGGTCAACGGGCTGCGCAGCACCGCGCCGCCCGACGCGAGGGTGCGGCGTCAGATGACCGTGGTGATCGACGAGCGGAACGCGCCCGAGCCGGACATCACGGTCGTGCGGGCCGCGGCGGCGCGCGGCCGGGCTCAGTCGTACTACCGGGTGCGGGATGTGCTGCTCGCCGTAGAAGTCGTCTCCCCCGAGTCCGAGACCAGGGACCGCGACACCAAGCCCCACAAATACGCCAACGCGGGCATCCCGCATTTCTGGCGCTTCGAGATGGCGGGGGCCGACGAACACCCGGTGGTGCACGCTTTCGAGCTGGACCTGGAGACACGGATCTACTGTCCCGTCGACACCTTCCGGGAGCAGGTGAAGCTCGGCGCTCCCTTCGACATCGACATCGACCTGACCGCGATCGACACCCTGTGAGCATTGACGTGTACCCGTGACGCTCTCACGACGTAATCCGTATGGCGGTGTCACTGGAGCCAGAAGCGGGTCCGCTCCAGCCAGATGTCGAGCAGTTGCCGGTCGCCGAGGGTTTCGATGCCTCCGGCGACCGCGGGGCGGCCGTAGAGGAAGAGCACCAGGTCGGTAAGCGTGCCGCGGACGGCGACCGCGGCCTTCTCGTGGGCGTGGCGCCAGACGGGCGCGTCCCCGGTGAGGTCGACGAACCACTCCGCCGGCGCGTCGGTGGCGTGGAAGTGGAGGGTGCGCCCGGGGCCGAGGAGGGCGGGCGCGCCGGGCTGGTCCTCGGCGATCTCTTCGACCTCGTGGAAGCCCATCCACTCGTCGAGGGCGTCGCGGGCGACGTCCTCGTCGAGGGTGTACGTCCCGCCGGCCGCGAGTACGGCGTCGGCCCGGTGGAGCGCCGTTTCGTGGGTCATCCGGCGGGCCCAGAACACCGGCGTGCCGCCGGGGGCCACGGTCCATACCGGCGTGTCGGGTCCGGCGGTCCGCAGGGTTTCCGAGAGGCGGGCGGCGCCCTCGGCGAGGCGGGCGTCCAGTTCGGCGGGGTTTTCGCCGGTAAGGCGGGGGGTGTCGTTGACCAGTTCGTCGGAGACGGGTTCGGTTGCCCGGGTCCGTACGATCGTGTCGACCCAGCGGTGGGCGCCGTTGACGTGCCGGATCAGTTGCCCCAGGTTCCAGCCGGGGCAGGTCGGCACGGTGGCGGCGGGGTCCGCGTCTTTGACGGCGGACCTCAACAGGTCGGTCTGGTGGACGATTTCGGCGCAGTAGCGGTCGTAGCTCAGGGGGGTACCGGTGGTGGCGGCCATGGCAGCACGGTACTGATTCGTGCCTGCGGGAAGAAACGAATTCCGGCCGGGGGACCGCGTCAGGCCCCTGGCCACCTCCGCTACCGGCAGGTAGCTTCCGCTAGGAGCGATTCGCGCACGTCCGCGCACGTCCGCGCAAGGAGGAAGCCGCCATGTCCGAGCAGACGCCGTCCGTTCCGCCGCCCGCGCCGGTGCCCACCGACCGGCTGCACTTCGCCATGCCGCCGCAGCACGCCACCGTCGAGGAGGAGCGGCGGTACCGCAAGGAACGGCTCGCCGCGGCGCTGCGGCTCTTCGGCCGGTTCGGGTTCGAGGAGGGCGTCGCGGGCCACATCACCGCCCGCGACCCGGAGTTCGCCGACTGCTTCTGGGTGAATCCGTTCGGCATGTCGTTCAAGCACATCACGGTCGGCGATCTCATCCTGGTGAATCACGAGGGGAAGGTCGTGGAGGGGCGCTACCACGTCAACCAGGCGGCTTTCGCGATCCATTCGCAGGTCCACCAGGCGCGTCCGGACGTCGTCGCCGCGGCGCACAGCCACTCGGTGTACGGGCGGGCCCTCTCCACCCTCGGGGAGCTGCTGGATCCGATCACGCAGGACGTCTGTGCGTTTTACGAGGATCATGCCCTCTTCGATAGCTACACGGGCGTCGTGGTGGACGAGGAGGAGGGGCGGCGGATCGCGACGGCGCTCGGGCCGCACAAGGCCGTGATCCTGCGTAATCACGGCCTGTTGACGGTCGGCGACTCGGTGGACGCGGCGGCTTGGTGGTTCATCACGATGGAACGTTCCTGCCAGGTGCAGCTGACCGCGCGGGCGGCCGGCAAGCCCGTGCTGATCGACCACGAGAGCGCCGTGCACACGCGCGAGCAGCTGGGCAACGACCTGGTCGCGTGGATCAACTACCAGCCGCTGTACCAGCAGATCACGCGCAGCGAACCGGACCTGCTGGGCTGACCGGCGCCGGCCGGGGCGGGCTTCCGGGGCCCGCGTCAACCCGCCGTACACGCGTCACCGCCCGTACGGCCGGGCGTCCGGCTCCGCACGTCCGCCACGTACGGCACAATTCCCTCTCAGTACGGTGAAGTTGGCGGCGACCGGAGTCGGGGCGGAGCGGAAGTGTCGGTGGAGACGGCGGGCGGTGTGGCAGGAGCGTCCGGATCGCCTGGGACGCCCGGAGCGACCGGAGGTGCCGGTGGGCCCGGAGGGTTCCCGGTGGCCGGGGCTTCCGGGGCCGGTGAGCTGGGCGGCGACGGCGAGTGCACCTGCGGGAGGTGCCCGCGCGGTGCGCGCGAGGGGCATCGCAGGGCGGTCGCCGCGTTCGTGGCGCTGCGCGAGGAGTACGCCGCCGGCCGCGGCGTCCCGGCGGCGCTCGCCCATTCGGCCGGGGCGGCGCGGCAGTGGGTCTCGGACGAACTGGCGCTGTCGGCCCGCGCGGTCGCCGAGCGGGCCGCCGCCGAGGGCACGGCCTGGCTGGACGCCGTGTGGCGGTACACGCTGCTGGTGCTGTGGGGCGGCGTGGGCGCCCTGGTGATCGTGCAGGCCCTCACCGCGATCGGCACCGGCTGGACGGTGGCGCGTACGGCGGGCCTGGCCGCGGCCGTGGTCCTGGCGCTCGCGCTGACGGTCGCGGCGTGGCGGCACCGCGCGCGAGGAGGCGCGCTGGCGCCGCTGGTCGGCGAGGACAACCGGCTGTCGACCTCGCGCACGGTCGCGGCGGGCTGGCTGCTGCCGGTGGCGTACGCCGTCCTCGTACAAGCCTTCCAGCTGGCGGCGGCGGACGCGGACGAGCGCCGTGCCCTGCTGGACGGCCTCGAACTGCCGCGCGGCGCCGGGCTGCTGACGGTACTGGCGGTGACCTGCGCGGTGGCCGTCCTGGTACGCCGTGTGGTCGCCGTACGCATCCAGGCCCGCAGGCTCCAGAAGGTGCGCGCCGACCGGCCGCGCGCCGGGGACCTGCTGACGGACGACGCGGGGCGCGGCAGCCTCACCGACATCCAGTACCTGCTGCTGAACGTGGCGGCCGTGTCGTTCGCCCTGGTCAGGCTGGCCCGCGACCCGTCCAGGCTCCCGGACCTGCCGTGGTCCTGCACCGCCGTCGTCGTGATCGGGTCGCTCATGTACCTGGCGGGCAAGTACGCGGAGGGCGGCCGTCCGGTCGTCCTGTCGGTCGTGCGGGCCCGGGAGCCGGGCGATCTGGCCGCGCCCATCAGGACCGGAGACGACATCGAGATCCGCGGCGCCGGGTTCGTCCCGCCGGGCGCCGAGAACCCCGACCTGCTGGCGCGCACCGTCGTACGGATCGGCGCGGTGCACGTGCACGTGCCGCTCGTTCCGGTCGCCGGCGGCTTCGGCAATCCGACGGACGGCGTGCTGACCGTGCCCGTACCGGCGGACGTGGAGCCGGGCCGGGTGGAGGTCAGGGTCGTGACGGCGGCGGGCGTGGAGACGAACGCCTGCACGATCGACGTGCAGGACTGACGCCGGGCCCGCCGCGCGGGGGCCCGGCCTGACGGCCCTGGGGCTGAACACCGGGTACAAACGCGTCCGTATCCCTTGTGAGGCATGGGGGCGCGGGCACCATCGTCCGCGTCCGGCGGCTACGGAGAGGCGGATGCCATGAGCCACGCGGATCGTGCGGTCGGTGCCGGGCTGGGCGGGGCGGGCCGCGGTGGCGGGCCGCGGCGGGCGATGGGGCAGTACGCGCTGCTGCCGCTGCGGATCTTCCTCGGCGTCACCTTCGTCTACGCCGGGCTGGACAAGCTGACCGACCCGGCCTTCTTCGCGTCGGGCGGCACCGGCTCGGTCGGTGAGCTGATGCGGCAGGTACGGGACACCTCCGCCGTGCCCCAACTGGTGGACTTCGCCCTCAAGAACCCGGCGGGCTTCGGTTACGCCATCGCCGCCGGCGAACTGGCGGTCGGCATCGCCACGCTCCTCGGGCTGGTGGCCCGTCTCGCCGCGCTTGGCGGCGCGCTGATCTCGCTGAGCCTGTGGCTCACGGTGAGCTGGGCGACCGAGCCGTACTACTACGGCAACGACCTGGCGTACCTGATGGCGTGGCTGCCGCTGGTACTGGCGGGCGCGCCCATGCTGTCCCTGGACGCGGCCCTGGCGGCACGGCGCAGCAGGCAGGGGCGGCAGCTGTTCGGATAGGCCGGGAAGGGGCGCCGCCATGCCGTCGATCGACTCGGGGCCGTACCCGACGGAGCCGACCGGGGCTTGATCAGGGACTGTACGGCGCGACGCCCGGTCCGTGCCGAAGCCGCCGTCAGGTCTGGGGTGTTCCCAGGGCGCGTACGAGGTGGGGGAGTGCGCGGCGGGCCAGTGGGGTGGGGTCGGTGTCGGCGGTGGGGTGGGTGACGCGCATGGCGGTGAGGCCCTCGTAGAGGGCCACGACCAGGCGGGCGAGGGCGGCGGAGGAGACGTCGGCGGCGTGCCCGGAGGAGGCGAGGCAGCGGTCCAGGATCTCGGCCAGACCGGCGTTGAGACGTTCCTCGTGCTCGGCGAGGGCTCGCGCGACATCCGGGTGACGCGCCGCGTGCAGCGTGAACTCCATGGAGACCAGGAACCAGGAACGCTCCTGCGCGTCGTGCGTCGCCAGGAGGTCGAAGACGCGCGCCACCGGGTCGGCGTCGTCCGTGAAGGTCTCGACCTGGCGCCGCAGTTCGGCCAGGAGCCGGTCGGTGTGCGTGTCGTACAGGGCGAGGAAGAGTTCTTCCTTGTCGCGGAAGTTGGAGTAGAAGGCGCCGCGGGTCAGGCCGGCCTGCTGGACGATGTCACTGATCGACGTGGCGTGGAAGCCGCGCTCGGCGAAGAGGGTGAGCGCGCTGTCGGTGAGCGCGGCGACGGTGGCCGGCCGGCGCTTGGTGGGTGACTTGGGCACGTACCGCTCCCTGCAGGTGATGGTTCCTCCCGAAGGGTACGTGCCCGCCCGTTCCGGGCCTGCCGTCAGCCCTGCCGCTGGTAGTCGTCGTAGAAGCCGGCACCGGTCTTGACGCCGAGGCGGTTCGCTTCCACGTAGGTGCGCAGCAGCTCACGGGGTCCTTCGGGCAGCCCGGGGCGTTCGGCGGCGTAGTGGTTCTCGATGTCCAGGACGACGTCCAGGCCGATGGCGTCCATCAGGCGGAAAGGGCCGGCCGGAGCGCCCGTGTTGACCTGCCACATGCGGTCGATGTCCGCCGGCGTGGAAACGCCGTCGGCGACCACGGCGAGGCATTCCCGCTTCATGGCGGCCCAGACGCGGTTGAAGATGAAGCCGGTGCTCTCCCGGCGGGCCTCGAACGGGTGGATGCCGTAGTCGGGCAGCACCTTCATCAGCAGTCCGATGGCGCCGGGGTCGGTGTGGCCGCAGGACATCACGTCGGCGGCGTTCTGCCGGGGCGGCATGTAGAAGTGCAGGTTCAGCAGGCGCTCGGGGGTGCGGACGCTGTCGACGAGGTGGCTCGTCGCGTAGGAGGAGGAGTTGCTGGCCAGGATGGCGTCCGGCTCGGCGAGCGCGTCCAGGTCCGCGAAGAGGCGCTTTTTCAGGTCCAGGCGCTCCGGTACGGCCTCGACGACGAGCCAGGCGTCCGCGAGGGCGCGCGTCAGGTCGGTCGATGCCTCGACGGTGCCGGGCCGGCCGCCGTCGATCGTCTGCACCACCTCTGGCAGCTCGCCGGCCACGTAGGCGCAGGCTGCTTCGCCCGCTTCGGCGGCGGGGTCGTAGATGCGGACCAGGCCGCCGCGGGTGGCGAACATCAAGGCGATGCGGCGGCCGAGCGTGCCCGCGCCGATGACGGCGACCGGCCGGTCCTGGTGGTTGGGGGGAGGGGTGAAGCTCATGGCTGCTCTGCTGCTCCTGTCTCGTGGCCCCGCGGGGGCGGGAGCGGGGCCGGACGCGGGTGGGGATGAGTGGCGAACGCGGGTGGATGTACCGCCCAACTTCTGGATACAGTGTGTATCCGATACACCTTGTATGCAACTGGAGGGGCGCCCGCCGCCCTAGCGACCCGAGGAGCAACCCATGCGCGCCGACCAGGTGACCGCCGCGGTGACCACCCCCCTGACCGTCCCGCTCTACCCCCCGCGCCCCACCCGCTTCACCGACCGCGAGTACTTCAACGTCGTCTACCGCACCGACCCCGACGCCCTGCGCGCGGTGGTCCCGGAGCCGCTGGAGATCGACGAGCCCCTCGTGCGCTTCGAGGTCATGCGCATGGGCGAGGTGGACGGCTACGGTCCCTACACGGAGTGCGGCCAGGTCATCCCGGTCCGGCACGGAGCCGAACACGGCGAGTACCTGCACGTCATGTACCTGGACTCCTTCGGCGCCACCGCCGCGGGCCGCGAACTGAGCGCCTACCCGAAGGTCGCGGGCGAGCCCGCGCTGCGCCACGAGCGCGGCGCCCTCGTCGGCACCCTCGACTACGGCAGCGAGCGCGTCGCCACCGCCACCATGGCCTACAAGTGGCAGCCCCTCGACCCGGAAGAGGCCCGCGCCCAGATCACCGTGCCCACCTACGCCGTCAAGACGGTCCCCGGCTACGACTTCCGGCCCCGCGTCTGCGACCTGGTCCGCATGCGGATCACCGACATCACCGTGAAGGAAGCCTGGCGCGGCCCGGCCCGTCTCCAACTCTTCGAGCACGTCATGGCGCCCCTCGCCGACCTGCCCGTACGCGAGGTCGTCGACGCCAGCCACATCCTGACCGACCTCACCCTCGCCCCCGCCGAGCCGGTCTTCGACTACCTCGCCGCTTAGGGCGCTTCTGACGGACCTCCGCAGAAACGCCCTGGTCCTCAACCTTGGGTGGCGCTCGCCCGGCGCCTGCGTACCGCGCCCCAGACGGCCGCCGTGATTCCCGACAGGCACAACCCCGCCGGTACGGCCAGTACCGGTACCGCGCCCGGCAGGTCCCACGCCCCGGCCGCTTCGAGTCCGTAAGCGCCGCCCACGCCCAGCGCGGTCAGGCCCGTGATCAGTCGGGCGGGCTCGAAGGGGTGGCGCTTCACTGCTGTCCTCCGGGGGTGGGCGTCGCGGGCGGGGTCGGGGTGGGGGTGGGGGCCGCGGACGGGGCGGCGCGCCGTACGTCCACCTGGCCCGCGCCGACCTCCAAGTCGAGGTCCAGCGTTCCGCGCGGCTTCTCGCCCTTCTTCAAGCCCGCGGCGGGCAGCGTGACGGTCTGCTCCTGGTCGGCCGCCAGGTGGAAGTCCCTGGACGTCTCGCCCGGCAGCCGTACGTCGCCGAGGCCGACGTCGATGTGCAGCCGCGCCGTGACGCCGGCCGGCACGACCACCTGGAGCTGCCCGGCGCCGACCGAGGCCCGGGTGCGCACCGTCTGCCCGTTCTTGAACGGCACCTCGCTGAGATCCAGCTCCCCGCGCCCCGCCCCGAGTTCGTAACTCGGCTGTACGGAGGCGGCGTCCAGCGGGATCCACGTCTGGTTGCTCCAGTCGGCGGTGACGTTCTTCGGCAGCACCGCGGCGCCCGCCAGCAGCAGGGACGTGAGGATCACCATGAAGACCGTGCCGCCGCCGGTCCGGCCGAACCAGGCGCTGACGACCAGCCCGAGGCCGAAGACCACGAGCGCGGCGGACAGCCCGGCGACCAGGATCGTGGACAGGCGGTGGTCGTTCGAGGCGGCGCCGGCCACCGACAGGCCCGCGACCAGCGCCAGCAGGAACGTCCAGCCGCCGATCGAACGGCCGGTGCGGCGGCGCCGGGCCGGTACGGAGCACCGCCGCTCCCTGGGCCCGGCCCACGCGGTCGCCCCCGCGCGCGTCCTGTGCGCGCCGTACCCGTCCCCGTACGCGGCCGGAGCGTCGCCGGGCCCCCACAGGTATCCCGTATGGGGCAGCCCCTCCTTGGTAAGCGGGTCGCGCCACCAGGACGGGCTGTTCGGCGTGGGCGGCGCCGTCGTCTCGGGCGGCGCGTCGGCGACGGCCTGCGCGGTCACCGGGTCGGCGGCGCCCGGCCCTTCCGTACCGGCGGCGCGGCGCTGCCGCGACCAGTACGCCGAGCCGCCCACCGCCAGCGCGAGCATGACGGTGAAGGTCAGCACGCCGCGGTTGGCCAGGGAGGTCAGGAAGAAGCCGCAGCCGACGAGCGCGAACAGCAGCGCGGTCAGCGCCGTGCCGTCGACCCGGCCGGACAGCAGCTTGCGGCCCTCGTTCTCGTCTTCGCCGTCCAGCGGGATCAGCAGCCAGGCGAAGCCGTACACGATCAGGCCGATGCCGCCCGAGGCCGCCAGCACGGCCAGTACGATCCGGAAGATCACCGGGTCCAGGTCCCAGTGCCGCCCCAGGCCCCCGCACACACCGGAGACCACCTTGTGCCGCCGGCTGCGGCGCAGGGGCGCCTGCGGCTCAGGGCGGCCCGCGGCATCGGAGTCCGGTGGGGTGCCGGCGGGGGAGGACGCGGCCCCGGCGGGGCCCGTCGTCTCGTCGGCGGGGGCAGCATCGTTCATGCGCCCATGGTGGCAAGCGCTACGGGCGGGCGGCATCGGTGGGAACCCTGGTTGGTCCCTGAGATCACCGAAACGGCGTCCGGGCTCGGTCCGGGCGCTTCAAAGAGGACACGCCCTGTCCTCGATGCCAGGCAAGGTGACGGCACCCGGCATCCGGCACCCGGCATCCGGTACACCACGTGATCGAAAGCAGGGAAGCAGCAGTGACCGTTCTCGACGCCCGGGCGCTCAACCGCGCCACGCTCGCCCGGCAGTTGCTCCTGGACCGCGCCGACGTACCGGTCCTCGACGCCGTCGCGCACCTGTGCGGCCTCCAGGCGCAGGAACCGCAGGAACCGTTCGTCGGGCTCTGGTCGCGGCTGCACGCGTTCGACCCGGCCACGCTCTCCGACCTGCTGACCGGACGGCGCGTGGTGCGCACCCACCTCATGCGCCGCACCGTCCACCTCCTCACCGCCGACGACGTCCTGGCCTGGCGCGCCCGCCACGACGCGATGCTGCGCCAACGGGTCCTCGCCACCTACCGCCGCGAGTTGGCCGGAGTGGACCTCGACGAACTCACCGCGGCGGGCCTGGCCGTCATGTCCGACGGCGAGCCCCGCTCGATGCCCGAGCTGGCGCGGGCGGTCGCCGGGCGCTGGCCGGAGCCGGGGCCGCGGCCGCTGGGGGAGATGCTGGTCGCCGCCCTGATCCCGATGGTGCAGCTGCCACCGCGCGGGCTCTGGCGTACGAAGGGCGGCGTACGCAACGTCCCGCTCGCCACCTGGCTCGGCCGCGACATCGACCCGCCGGGCGCGAACGGCTCCGATGCGAACGGCTCCGATGCGAACGGTTCCGATACGAACGGCTCCGATGCGAACGGTTCCGGCGCGAACGGTTCCGACGCTGCCGGTGAGGCACTGGTACGGCGTTACCTGGCCGCCTTCGGCCCTGCCGCCTCCGCCGACCTGCGCGCCTGGTGCGGCCTCGCCGGGCTGCCGGCCGCGGTCGCCGCCGTACGCGAGGAGCTGGTCACCTTCCGCGACGAGCGGGGCCGCGAGCTGCTGGACCTGCCCGACGCGCCGCGCCCCGACCCCGGCACACCCGCGCCGGTGCGGTTCCTGCCGGCGTTCGACAACGCGATCCTCGGCTACCAGGACCGCAGCCGGATCATCGACGACGCCCACCGCGGCCTGTCGGTCACCGGCGCGCGCGTCGTCCTGGTCGACGGCCGGGTCGCCGCGACCTGGACCGTCACGGACGGCACCGTGACGGTCACCCCACTGCGCCGTTTCTCCCGGGCGGAGCGCACCGGTGTGGCCGACGAGGCCGAGGCGCTGGCGTCGTTCCTCTCCGACAACGAAAGCCAACGCGCGGAGATCGCCGCACCGCTCGGCTGAGCGATTGGCACAGACCAGCACGAACGCGGCGCGCTGCGTGAAAAAGGCCCTGGCGCGCGTCCGGCGACCGCGCCCCGGCCCACCTCCGGCGGCCCTCGGACGACTATCGTTGCGCCGGACATCTGTACGGGGGGAACCGAAGGGGCGCGGCGCGGTGACGGAGGCGGCGGTGGACGACGGGCGACTGGTCGCCGGGCGGTACCGCCTGGTCGAGGAGATAGGCCGGGGCGGCATGGGCACCGTCTGGCTGGCCCATGACGAGCTGCTCGGCCGGCAGGTCGCGGTCAAGCGGCTGCACGTCTCCCCGGAGCTGGACGCCGACGAGCTGGCCCGGCGCAACGAGCGCACCCGCCGCGAGGCCCAGGCCGCCGCCCGCATCAACCACCCCAACGTGGTCAGCGTCCACGACGTCGTGGACGACGCCGGGCTGCCGTGCATCGTCATGGAGTACGTGCCCTCCGTCACCCTCGGCGACGTCATCAAGGAGGCCACCGCGGCGGACGGCGCGGTGCCGCTGGGCGAGATGGCCCGGATCGGCCGCGGCATGATCGCCGCACTGCGCGCCGCGCACGCCGCCGGTGTCCTGCACCGCGACGTCAAGCCGGGGAACGTCCTGCTCGGCGAGGACGGCCGGGTCGTCCTCACCGACTTCGGCATCGCGGTCGCCTCCGGCACGTCCACCCTCACCAAGACCGGCGAGCTGGTCGGTTCCATCGACTACCTCGCTCCTGAGCGGGTCAAGGGCGGTACGCCGGGCCCCGCCTCGGACCTGTGGGCGCTGGGCGCGACGCTCTACCAGGCGCTGGAGGGGCGGCCGCCGTTCCGCAAGCTGACGGCGGTCGAGACGGCGTACTCCATCGCCGTGGACCCGCTGGACCCGCCGCGCAACGCCGGCCCGCTGACCCCGCTGATCGAGGCGCTGCTCGCGAAGGAACCCGCGGACCGCCCCACGGCCCAGGCCGTCGAGCAGGCGCTGCGCGTACCGGCCGCGGACGCGGACACGACGTGGGCGAACCCGTCGGCGCCCTGCGCCGGCGCGGACGGTATGGCCGATACGGGCGGCACGAGACATACGCGGCATACGGGCCGTACGGAACCCGCAGACCGTACAGACCGTACGGACGACACGAAATCGACCGGCGGCACGAACCCCACCGGCGTCACGTCCGCGACGGGCTTCGGACCCGCGACCGGCTATACGTCCTATACGTCCGCGACCGGCGGCACCCCCGGAGCGGCCCGAGCGGACGGCGCGACCGCCTCGGTCCACCCCGCCCTGGCATACCCGGCCACCGCTGCCCCCGCCGGCGCCACCACCCCAGCCACCCCCGCCCCCACCAAGAAGCGTGGCCGCGCGCTCCTGTGGAGCGCCGTCGCCGTGGTCGTCGTACTGGGCGTCACGGGCGGCGTGCTGTACTCCGCCGGTCTCTGGCAGGGCGACGGCGTCCAGGCGTCCGACGGCGCTCCGCAGAACCCCGAGACGTCGCCCGTCACCCCGAAGCCCAAGCCCAAGCCCACCCGGCCGGTACCCAGCGGGTACCACCGCGTCACGGAACCGGCGTCCGGCCTCCCCTTCCCGCTGCCGAACGGCTGGACCCGCACGGAGAAGCAGGGCGGCGGCGGCTCCAACTACCGTGATCCGGCGAACCCGCTGGTCAGCCTGCGTATCGAAGTCCTCGACTTCGCGAACACCGACGCCCTCCAGCACTGGAAGGACAACGAGAAGGCGGCCCTCAAGGAGGGCAGGTTCCCCGGCTACCAGCAGCTGCGGATGCACCGCACGGCCTTCCGCGGGCAGCCGGCGGCGCTGTGGGAGTGGAAGTGGGCGGGGAGCGCGCGGGAGTACCGCGCCATCGACCTGGGGTTCGGCAAGCCCGGAGAGAAGGAGTACGCGATCTACCTCTCCGCGCCGGCCGCCGAGTGGGAGAAGTACAAGAAGGTCTTCGACGACGTCCAGGCGGGCATCGTGCTGCCCGAGGACCAGCAGCAGTAAGGGACCTGCCGGGGCAGCCCCGGACCGACCGCCCGGTGTGCCGCCTGCCGCCTGTCCGGCTGTCCGACTGTCAGGGGTGCCGTCAGGGTCGACCCTGATGCCACCGCCCCGCCTCACATGTGACGATCGGTGTCATGACCACCGCTCCATCCCGGCCCGAGGCGAGCTATGCCCCGGCGTCCGACTCCGACGACGCGCCCCTGCGCAAGCTCTACCGCAGTGCCGACGGCCGGATGCTGGGCGGTGTGGCACGCGGGCTGGCCGGGCATCTCGGGCTGCCGGTGTCCTGGGTGCGGGTTGTCTTCATCGCGCTCTTCATGGCCGAGGGCATGGGCGCGCTGCTGTACGCCGCGTTCTGGTTCATCGTGCCGCTGGGCGTCGGGGGCGTGGACGCGTCCCGGGTGAACGTGCACGTGGCGCCCGGGCGCGGGCCGTCGGAGCGGGGTGGCCGCCTGGCGGCCGTGCGCAAGGCCGACAAGGGCCAGGTCTTCGCGCTGTTCGCGCTGCTCGCGGGCGCGGCCATCGTGGCGTCCAGGTTCGAGCTGGGCCGCGCCAACGCCTATGTGTGGCCGGTCCTGCTGATCGGCGCGGGTGTCGCGCTCGTCTGGCGGCAGGCGGACAACGCGCGCCGCGCGCAGTGGCTGGAGATGGGCCGCCGCAAGGGCGTGCTGCCGGTGCTGCGCGGCGCGGCCGGTGTGGTGCTGGTCTGCGTCGGCGTGACCGGTATCTTCGTCCTCCAAGGCTCGGTCCGTCATCTCGGTGCGGTGCTCCAGGCTTCCATCGCCGTCGTGGTGGGCATCGCGCTGCTCGTGGGCCCCTACCTCGTGCGCATGATGCAGGACCTGTCCGAGGAGCGGCTGATGCGTATCCGCGCGCAGGAACGCGCGGAAGTTGCCGCGCACGTCCACGACTCCGTCCTGCACACGCTCACCCTGATCCAGCGCAACGCGGAGGACCCCCGCGAGGTGGCGCGGCTCGCCCGCGCCCAGGAACGCGAACTGCGCGCCTGGCTCTACAAGCCGGAGGGCCGGGGCAAGGACGAGGCGCAGGAGCCGGACACCCTCGCCGAGGCGGTGCGCAAGGCCGCCGCCGAGGTCGAGGACCACCACGGCGTGCCCATCGAGGTCGTGGTCGTCGGCGACTGCCCGCTGGACGAGAAGCTGAGCGCGCAGTTGCAGGCCGCGCGCGAGGCCATGGTCAACGCGGCGAAGTACGGCGGCGAGGGCGGCGCCGTGCAGGTGTACGCCGAGGTCGAGGGCCGTACCGTCTTCGTCTCCGTACGCGATCGCGGTCCCGGCTTCGACCTCGACGCGGTCCCCGGTGATCGCATGGGCGTACGGGAGTCGATCATCGGCCGTATGCAGCGCAACGGAGGCACGGCCCGGCTGCGTTCCGCGCCGGATGGCGGCACCGAGGTCGAGCTGGAAATGGAGCGCGCGCCGGAAGGCGGCTGACAGATGACGGATGATTGAGAGACGGGCCGGAGCCAACACCCACCAGCACCACCCCGCACACCCGCACCCACGCCAACCACGGACGGACGGACGAGATGAGCAGCGACGCCGCAGCCGCACAGGATGACCCGACCGGCGGCCCCACCCGCACGGTACGGGTCGTCCTCGTCGACGACCACCGGATGTTCCGTACGGGCGTCCAGGCCGAGATCGGCCGCACCGACGAGACGGGTGTGGAGGTCGTCGGCGAGGCCGCCGACGTCGACCAGGCCGTCACGGTCATCACCGCGACCCGCCCCGAGGTCGTCCTGCTGGACGTGCACCTGCCGGGTGGCGGCGGTGTCGAGGTGCTGCGCCGCTCCGCCGCGATGATGGCCGACCCCGAACGTCCCGTGCGCTTCCTCGCGCTGTCCGTGTCGGACGCCGCCGAGGACGTCATCGGTGTCATCCGCGGCGGCGCCCGTGGCTACGTCACCAAGACGATCACCGGCAAGGACCTGGTCGACGCGGTGTTCCGGGTCTCCGACGGCGACGCGGTCTTCTCCCCGCGGCTGGCCGGCTTCGTCCTGGACGCCTTCGCCTCCACGGATGCCCCGCCGGTGGACGAGGACCTGGACCGCCTGACCCAGCGCGAGCGCGAGGTGCTGCGCCTGATCGCGCGCGGCTACGCGTACAAGGAGATCGCCAAGCAGCTGTTCATCTCCGTCAAGACGGTCGAGTCGCACGTCTCGGCGGTGCTGCGCAAGCTCCAGCTCTCCAACCGGCACGAGCTGACGCGGTGGGCTACGGCCCGGCGGTTGGTGTAACGCAGGCGGCGGGGGCCGGCGTCTGCGTGGTGGTGGCCCCCGCGACGACGAGGCTGGTACGGCGGCGCCGCTTCCGCCGCCCGAGCTCCGGTACGAGCGAGACGACCCCGAGCGCCGCCAGCCCCGCCCCCAGCCAGATCGGCGCCCGCAGCCCGTACGCGCTGATGGCCATCCCGCCCACCAGCGAGCCCACGATCACGCCCAGCGTGATGAACGACGAGTGCACGGTGTTCACCAGCGCCCGCGCGTTCCCGGCGCGCTGGACGCGGGTGACCATCGCCGGGTTCATGGTGACCCCGACCAGCCCGATTCCCATCATGAACACCACCGAGGGGACCGGCAGCTGCGCGAGCAGCGCGAACCCGACGAGAAACCCCAGATTCAGCACCAGTCCGCAGAGCAGTACGGCGACGGTGTGCCGGTCGGCGAGCCGCCCGACGACGGTGTTGCCGACGACGGTCGCCGCCCCGTACGCCACGAGCAGCAGCGGTACGGTTCCGGCCCCGAACCCGGTGACCTCGGTGAGGATCGGGTTGAAGTAGCTGAACACGGAGAACGTCGCCCCGATGATCAGCGTGCTGGTGGACAGCGCCAGCCACAGCCGGGGATTGCGGAACGCGCCCAGCTCCTCCCGTATGCCGCCGCCCGCGTCGGTGCGCTCGTCCGGTCGTGGCACGCCCACGGCCGTGCACACCGCCGCGCCCACCGTGAGGACGGCGATCACCCAGAACGCCGCGCGCCAGCCCAGGTGTTCGCCGATCAGCGTGGCCATCGGCAGGCCGAGCAGCGTACCGAGCATCAGCCCGTTCATGGCCACGGCGACGGCCCTGCCGCGTACCTCCGGGCGCGTCAACTGGGCGCACAGGGACAGCGCCACCCCGAAGAAAGCCTGCGAGGCCACGCCGGTGACGACCCGCGCGACCAGCATCACCCAGTAGTCCGACGCGACGGCCGCCAGCACGTTGCCCGCCAGGAACACCCCGAACAGCACCGCCAGCGCCCGCTTCTGCGGCAGCCGCATGACGCCGACCGTCAGAAACGGCCCGCCGACGGCCATCGCCACCGCGAACGCGGTGATCAGATAGCCGATCTGCGGCACGGTGGCGCCCAGTCCCGCCGCCAGCTGCGGCATCAGCCCGGCGACGACGAACTCACTGGTCACCATGGCGAAGATGCCCAGGGCCAGGACGTACACGGCGCGTGGTACGCGCATCGTTCCCCCTCTTTTCCTAACCGATCGTTCCAATAAATGGGCGTGCGAGACCCCGCGCGGGCGGGGGTTTGCGAGTTGACCGCGTCAGCGCAGCACGGTCATCGCCTGCTCCACCGCGTCGTTGATCCGCCGCTCGTCACCCGTCTTGCCGACGACCCGCAGCCCCTGGATGAACGTGACCAGAAAACGGGCCTGCGCCCGCACATCCGCCCCTTCCTCCAGCTCGCCCTGCGCCTTGGCCCGGATCAGCGCGCCGGCGATGGCCGACTCCACTTCGTGAAGCGCCGTCTCGATACGTCGTTCGGCGCGGGCGTCCTGCGGCAGCAGCTCCACAGCCGTGTTCGTCACCAGGCATCCCTTACGGTCCTGGTCCGCCAGCGACTCGTCGGCGAACGCGCGCAGGAACGCGCGCACGGCGGGCAGCGCAGGCCCCGGCTGGTTCAGTCGTTCCAGCGCCACCACGCCTTCGTTCTCGCAGTAGCGGTCGAGCGCGCGCAGGTACAGCTCGTGCTTGCTGCCGTACGTCGCGTAAATGCTGCCCCGGTTGATCCCGAGGTGCTCGACCAGGTCCTGCATCGACGTCGCCTCGTACCCCTTGCGCCAGAACAGCTCCAGGGCGGCCTGGAGGGTGGCGCTCGGGTCGAACTCCTTGGTTCTGCCCATGCGGGCACCCTAGGCGATACTTGACCGTTCGTTCAAGAAAGCCGCCACCTTGAGCTCGAACCACACCACTTTTCCGATGCCGTACGGACGCGGGTACGCCCCCCACTCGTCCGCCAGCGCCGCGACCAGCGCCAGCCCGCGCCCGTCCTCGTCGTCGACGCCCGCCACCCGGGGCTCGGGCATTGCGGAACCGGCGTCCGCCACCTCCACGCGCAGCCGTCCCGCGTGCAGCAGGCACCTCACCCTGACGTAACGCCCGCGCGAAACCCGCGCGTGCACACAGGCGTTGGCCGCCAGCTCGCTGAGCACGAGCACGGCCGTGTCCGTCACCTCGGCTTGCAACTGCCATACCTCCGCCAGTTCCCGCAGGTACTTGCGGGCCCGCCGTGCGCTCCGGGGGTGGCGCGGCAGCCACCATTCGTTCTGAAGGGGGGAATTTCCGTCGTTCACGACACTGAGCATGTCGGCGCGGGCGTACCGTCAGCAGCCGCGACAAGGGTACGCACCAGGCTGTACCAGTCGTGCCGACGAAAGGTGGGCACGGTGACGAACGAACCATCCCAACCGCCGATGGCATGGCGCTACTGCGGAAACCAACTCAAGCTGTGGCGCACGTACGCGGGAATCTCCCGCGAGGCCCTCGCCGAGGAAGCGAATTACGACGCCGAGTACGTCAAGTCCATGGAACAGGGCCGCCGGCGCCCGACGCTGCGCATGCTCCAGGTTGCTGATCAGATGTGCGGGGCACATGGGATGTTGGAGGCGGCGCAGGATTTCTTGAAGCCGGAGCGGTATCCCGAGCGTACGCATGAGTTCATGCGAATCGAGGCTGAGGCAATCGCGATCCATTGGTACGAAAGCCTCCTCATCCCGGGCCTGCTGCAAACCGAGGAGTACGCGAGAAAACTGATGGCTGGTCACTGTCCGCCGCTGGATGACGAGACGATCGATGCTCGATTGGCCGCCAGGCTGGAGCGCCAAAAGGTGCTCACGGACAAGCCGACAGTGCTGTTCAACTTCATCATTTACGAAGCCGCGCTGTGGACCATGGTGGGAGGCGCCGAGGTGATGAAGCGCCAGCTTGACCGACTGCTTGAGGTGGCCGAAGCGCGGAACGTATCTGTTCAGGTGCTGCCTGCTGGGCGGCCATCATCCGCGGCGCTCAGTGGCCCGCTGGTGTTGCTGGAGACGGCTGACCATGAGGTGTACTCCTATGTCGAGGCGCACGGCACGAGCGTCCTGAGCGCAGCTGCGGACAAGACCAGCAGCCACTCCCAGCGGTACGGAACGATCCGCATGCAAGCCCTGAGTGAGGAGGAGACGGTGCAGTTCATCAGGGAGGCGGCAAAAAGGCTATGAGCGCCGAGTGCCAATGGGTCAAGTCCAGTTACAGCGACGATGAGGGCGCCGCCTGTGTGGAATTAGCCTTCCGACCCCAGGTCATCCACGTCCGGGACTCCAAGTGCGCGGACGGGCCGCGCCTCACCTTCCCCGCCAACGCCTGGGCGGCATTCATCTCCCTCGCCGCCTCCGGGGGTTGAGACCCGAGCTTCGGGCCCCGAGGCCCGAGCTCCTCCTCTAAGGAACGGGCGGGATGGAACAACCCACCCACCCTCCCAACCCCGCACGCACCAGCGCGCATCACTTCGCGTGACCGGCTTGCCACCGACCGTCGTCACCCTCTACCGTCGCGACAGCAAGCCCGCTCAACACACAAAACAACCCCGGCTGGTGCTACCAACACCGAACCGGGGTCTGACCTCCAAGATCGAAAGCAGCGATCTCGTGGCTACAGCCAAACCTACTACGGCGCCCTGCGCACCCGTAGCCCCCCGCCCTCACCCCCGCCATCCCCACCCCCGCGCCGCCTCCGGCTACGGAAAACGCTCCGCCCCGGGGCAGACGCGGCCCCGGCCGGGGGACTTCGCCGCCCTCCCCGAACGCGAAGCGTTCCTCGCCGCCTTCATCGACCGGCTGCCCGACGGCGCCGCGATGGACGTCAAGACGCTCGCCGCCGCCCAGCCCCGCTACGGCCAGCAAGCCGTACGCTCCGCCCTCACCCACCTCTCCGCCGCAGGCCACCTCCGCCGCGTCCAGGAGACCATCGGCAACGGGCGCTCCCAGTGGGTCTACCGCACGTACTTCACCCGCACCGCCCGCGACGACGCTTGGTGGCAACGCTTCCTGACGGGCGCCACGCACCCCCAGGTTCAACCGGACGAGCGACCGCCGCCGCAGCCGGAACCCTCCCGCCCCGTCGCACACGCCAACCCCCGCCCGGCCCCACCGGCCGCCTCCCCGGCGTACGCGGCCCTCGCCGCCCTCGGTACCGCCGACCCGCGCATGATCCTCTCCGCCGCCGAATGCGCCGCGCTCGAAGACCTGGCCGCGCAATGGCTGGCGCGCGGCGCGACGAGCGCGTACCTCGTCACAGCCCTCACCGCCGGCCTGCCACCCGAGGTCCACTCCCCAGGCGCCCTGGCCCGCACCCGCCTAACCACCAAACTCCCACCGCCCCCAACCCCCACCCCGGTATCGACTCCTCTCCCCACCCCCACCCGCATCATGGAATGCACCGGGTGCGGCGTACCGGGCCGACCCGAAGCCCTCCCGGGCGGCCTCTGCCGCCCCTGCCGAGGCGACACCCCACCCCCAAACCCAACCGCCGACCACCTCCGGGCCCAGCGAACCCACCACTACGCCACCCTCTGCCGCGCCCGCACATGAACAACACACCCGGCTGCCCGCGATACTCGGACCATGGACACCTACGAGGGCATCGCGACACTTGAGTGGTGGGCCAACCGCTCAACGAGCCTGGGAGGCTTCGACGTACGCGTCACGATCAGCGCCACCAACGACAACTGGACCTGCGACGCGACCCACGTAACCCCCCTGACGAACGACGACCAGGACGTCTTCGACACCTTGATGCAACTCGACCCGGTCTTCACCCTGCACTTCGACGAGACCAACCAAATCCTGGTCAACGTCGCACCGGCAAAAGACACCGACCACCTCACCCTCACCGCCTACGAACCGGCAGAAGAACCACCGCGTACGTCACGTTCGTGATCACGTGGACGAGCATGGCCGACCCGCCGCCCACCATGGCCGTCAGCAAGGCCGGCGCGCAGAGTAGGAACGCGGCGAGCCCGCGAAGGGTCGCCGTCTCCAGCCGCTTCCTGAGCGCCAGCAGGACGCACAAGACGGGCAGGACCCACACGATCGACAGCAGTATGAAGAACCAGGTATGCGACGCCGTTCTGAGCACTGCGTCGAAGTAGGGAGAATACGTATAGGCGGCACCCAGACGGTACGTGGGAAGCAACAAGGAAACCAAGGGCGGCACCACGGCAGCGGCCAGGGCATAGCCCCCCACGCTCTTGGCCAGCCACCAGGCCCCCGCAACCACGCGCCGCCCCAGGCGTCTCAGACGGCGGCGCGGCCCGGCAGCCACCAGTTCCACCTTCTCGCGCCGACTGCCGGGGGAGAGGGTCCTGTAGCGTGTCAGCGCTTTGAGCATGGTGCCCGTATCCCCCGGGTCGTACTGGATCTGTCCCTCATTGTGAGGGTTCAGTCAGGTGCACCTTCGAGTGGGGGGCTGGCCCTCTCGTTTCTGGGGGTGCCGGGCGGGAGAGTCGAGGTGACTCTTACCGGACCCGGCTCCACGGAGGAACCCCATGAAAGCTCTGCTCTGGCTGCTGCTCGTCGGCTGCCTGTTCGCCAACGTGGCCGTCAGCATGACGGTTGCCGACGGGGCACCGCGCATCCTGCTGAGCGTCGGGACCGGCCTCGGGGTGATCGGTGCCGGTACCGGGTTGTGGCTGACCCGGGAGCGCCGTTCATGACGTCGGAGGCGCCGGCAGTGCCGGTGTCCGCTTCGGGGTGGTGTTGCACAGGGCCTGGGCGTAGAGGTCTTCCTTGGCGTAGTCGATCGGGTGCAGCTTCGGCTTGTCGTTCGCGTCGAGTTCGTTGTAGCGGGTCAGGTTCGTGCCGAGGGAGAACTGCCGGCTGCCGTCCGCGGTGGACAGGGACATGGTCTCGGAGCCCGGGACCAGTCCGTTGTGGCCCCAGAACTGCCCGCACGGCCAGTCCCACGAGAGCAGGCCGAGGCCGTACCGCATCCCCGGCGTGCCGGTCGGCACCGTCGTCTTCATCTGGCGCAGTTCGGCCTGGTCGATCAGTTTGCCGGTGAGCAGGGACCGGTAGAAGCGGTTGAGGTCGTCCATGGTCGAGACCAGCGAACCGGCGGTGCCCGCCCAGGACATGTCGTAGACGCTGAACTCGCGCGGCGGGTCGAACAGCCCGAACAGCTTCTCGTACATCTTGGAGTGCGGTCCGGTCAGGCGGGCCGAGCGCGGGAAGTAGGTGTGCCGCAGCCCGGCCTTGCGTATGACGTGGTCGGAGATGTACGTCTCCGGCGCCTGGCCGGTGACCTTCTGGATCAGCAACCCGGCCAGCACGTAGTTGGCGTTGGCGTAGTGGTGGGCCTCGCCGGGCTTGCCCGTCGGGGGTGCCGCCAGGGCCAGGCGGACCAGCTCGCGCGGGTCCCACCGGTGGAAGCGCTGGGTTTCCAGGTCCTCCGGCTTCTTCCAGAGCGCGTAGCCGTAGTCGGCGATGCCGCTGGTGTGGTTGAGCAGCATCCGTACGGTGATCTTGCGGCCGCGCTCGCCGGGGACGAGGTCGGGCAGGTAGCGGCCGATCGGCGCGTCCAGTTCGATGCGACCCTCGCCGACCTGCTGGAGCACGGCGACGGCCGTGAACGTCTTGGTGACGCTGCCTATGCGGTGCTGGAGTTGCGGCGTCGCGGGGCGGCCGGTCTTGAGGTCGGCGACGCCCGAGGCGCCCTGCCAGGACGCGGCGCCGTCCCGTACGGCGGAGTAGGCGCCGGGCATGCCCGCGTCGTGCAGCTTCTCCAGCGTCCGGGCCAGTGCCTCGCGGTCCAGGCCGGTGTGGTGTGCCGCAGCGGCCGGGGCGGAGGGGGAGGCGGCGGGCGCGGCGGTGGCGGCGGTCGCCGGTGCGAACAGGGCCAGTACGACGGCCGTGCCGGTCGCGGCCAGTCTCGTCCGGCGGCGGCTCGTGGCGGGCAGGTGCATGATGCGTCTCCGTGAGGTCGTGACCGGGGGCTCGCGCGGAGCCGGCGGCGGGCGGTCGGCGGTGGGCGGATTGTGGTGGGCGGGTCTCGTATTCGGGCGATCTTTCGCCGACTTCGATGTTCCCGGCCGCGCCGCCCCCGGGCATCAGCCTTGAGGACAAGATCGTGCACACGTTCGTATGACGCATGTCAGGTTTAGCGCAGCGACCGCCGGGTTCAAGCGCCGCCCGGCAACGCCCGGAAAATCATTGGCCCTTCGTGCCGCCCAGCGGTGACACTTCCGGCGTGACGCTTCACGAGAACGAAATCCCCGTCGACGAGACGCTGGTTCGGTCCTTGTTGAAGGCGCAGTGCCCGGAGTTGGCCGAGCTGCCGCTCTCGCCCGCGGGCGCCGGCACGGACAACACCATGTACCGGCTGGGCGGCGACCTGCTCGTACGGCTTCCGCGTACCGCCGGCGCGGCGCGGTCCGTGCGCAAGGAGCAGGAGTGGCTGCCCCGGTTGGCGCCCCTCCTCGCGTGCGTGGTGCCCGAGCCCGTCCACGCCGGGACGCCCACCGGTGCCTTTCCCGTGGCCTGGTCGGTCTACCGATGGATCGACGGGGACGAAGTCCGCCAGGACACCGTCCGGGACTGGGCCGCTTTCGGAGCCGATCTGGCGGCGGTCGTGAGGGAACTCCATGGCATTGATCTCATGGGCGCGACTCGCGCAGATGGCCTCGGTTGGTACCGAGGAGGCGGCCTGGAACCATGCGACGAGTGGGTCGGCAGATGTCTCGACGACTGCCGGCCCCTCGTGGGTTCCGAGCTCGACATCGACGCTCTCGGACGGCTGTGGCGAGACGCGCTCGCACTCCCCGGGCCCGGCGGACCGCACGTGTGGCTCCACGGCGACCTCAAGCCGTCCAACCTCCTGGTCCGCGAAGGAAGGCTCCACGCAGTCATCGATTTTGGAGCCCTCTCGGTCGGTTTTCCCGACGCCGAGCACTCCACGGTCTGGGACCTGCCCCCACAAGCACGACAGGTCTACCGGGACGCCCTGGATCTCGACGACGTGACCTGGACCCGCGCCCGCGCCTGGGCGATCGCGGTGGGCGTCAGCGGACTCTCGTACTACTGGCACACCTTCCCGGCCTTCGTCGCCGAGTGCCGGGCCCGGCTTGAGGCCGTTCTCGCCGACGCCGCCGCGCGTGGAGTGTGACCCGTACCACACTTTGCCCGTCAGGTGAAGAACCCGCGGAAAGAAGGCCCCGCGAGGCGCAACCAGGGCGTGTCGTATCACCATCTAATGCCTCGGAGAGGCTCGCTGCCGACGGCAGGGCCAGAACCACGCCCACGCCGCCCCACCTGTCCCGGAAGCGAGATCCCCGATGAGCCTGACGGGCACGCCCTTCTTCCTCACTGTGATCGTGCTGCTGGTCATCGCGGTCGTGCTGCCGTTCGCGCTGTGGAGCCGCGTGCGCGGCCCGAAGGTGGTGCGGGCGGTGTCGCGCTTCGCCATGCTGCTGTTCGCGCAGGTCACCGCGATCACGATGGTGTTCGTCGTGGTCAACAACGCCAACAGCCTCTACGACAACTGGGACGACCTGCTCGGCACGTCCGACCACGTCGAAGCCGCCAAGGACCTCGGGCCGGACGGCCTGGGCGGCCTGCAGGCGAAGGACGCGCCCAAGCAGCTCGCGAAGTTCGGGCCGGCCAAGGACCCGGTGGTCGGCCAGGGCGTCCAGGAGACCGAGTTCAAGGGGCAGGTCTCCGGGGTGAGCGGCGAGGTCTACGTATGGCTGCCGCCGCAGTACGACGACCCGGCGTACGCGGACAAGAAGTTCCCCGTCGTCGAGCTGCTGCCCGGCTTCCCCGGCTCGGCCAAGTCCTGGCTGGGCACGCTCAAGGTCGCCGAGCAGGTGCAGCCGCTGATGCGGCAGGGCAAGGTCAAGCCGTTCATCCTGGTCGCGCCGCGGACCACACTCCTGGGCAACGTGGACACCGGCTGCGTCAACATCCCGGGCAAGGTCAACGCCGACAGCTGGCTGTCCGTCGACGTACGCCAGATGGTGATCGACAACTTCCGGGCCGAGGACAAGGCCGACTCCTGGGCGGTGGCCGGCTACTCGGCCGGCGCGCACTGCGCGACGAAGCTGGCGCTGGCCCACCCGGACCGCTACCGCGCCGGCGTCGGCCTCTCCGGCTTCAACGACCCGGCCATCGAGCCCGCCTCGCTCGCCGGCCAGGACCCCAAACTGCGCGTCGAGAGCAACCCGGTCACCATCTTGAAGACCGCCAACAAGGCGGGCAAGCCGCCGCGTACCGCGCTCTTCATCTCCGGGGCCGCCGGGGACGGCTTCGAGGCCGGGCTCAACCTCAAGCAGCTCTCCAAGAAGCCGACGACGGTCAAGGTGAAGCTGATCCCGCCGGGCGCGGGCGGCCACGGCACGGCCGTGTGGAAGAACCAGATCCCGGAGGTCTTCCAGTGGCTGAGCGGCGTGGTCAAGCCCTGACGGCGGGCGGCGCCCGACGCCTTCAAGGCTTTGGGGGCGAGAGGATGCGGGCGGCCGTGAGCGGGGCGTGGTACTGCCAGCCCAGCGAGCGGTAGAGGGAGCGCCCTGCGGGGCTGGCCACCAGGATGCCGTGGGTGGCGCCCAGCCGGACGGCGTAGGCCGTGAGGGCGTGCATCAGGAGGCTGCCCAGGCCGCGGCGGCGGTGCGCCGGCGCCGTGTTGATCTTGTCGTAGACCGCCGAGGGGGGCGCGGAGGCGTGGGTGAGCGCGGCCCGGCCCCACGCGGCCGGTTCGCCGGTGGCGGCGTCCAGTACGCGGCAGTCGATGACGCCGGTGCCGTCCTTGTCGGCCGTCTCGACCAGGTAGCCGGGCGGTGGCACCACCGGGCCGGCGGACACCGGCAGGGCGGCCGACATCAGGAACTGCGGCTCGGCGAACTCCCAGGCCGGAGGCAGGAGCGGCGCGATCTCCTCGCGCGGGGCGCAGACCTTGATCCACAGGTTGGGGACGGTGATCGAGGCGGCGAGGCCCCTCAGGAGACCGGGGTCCGCGGCGGGGAGGACGTAACGGCCCGCGTGCTCCGGGAGGCCGATGTCGATGTGGAAGCCGCCGGGGACGGCGACGGGGGTCGCGGTGCCGCGGCAGCGGGCCCAGCCGTACACCCAGGTCCGGACGGTGTCCCGGTGGGCGGCGGGGAAGGGCGTGGAGTGCGAACCGGCCGTGTCTATAGGGGGGTTGTCTATAGGGAGGTTCATGCGGCCGATCTTACGGCGGGCCGCTGCACGGGCGGATGGGTCCGGCGGCGGCCCGTAACAGGGGGAGCGGGCCGCCGCCTTTCCTCTCGGCGGGGGCGGCCGACGACCGCCGGGGCGGAATCCGGCGGCGGTGGGGAGTCGACCGCCTGATTGAGGACGCTAAACCTCGGCGCCCCCTAAAGGTGAACGGTTGCCGGGCATTGCCCGCTTTCGGTGCTCCGGTGAGCGCGGATGACCGCGGCGGGATGCGATGAGGAAGGGTCGGGTACGGGCTCCGACCGAAGCGCCGGATGAGGCGTACCTGAGTGCGGAGCGGTGATAGGCGAGGGCTACGATCCACCACTATGGACGTAGTAACCAAGGTCTTCGTGGGCCTGCACATCATCGGCATCGCGTCGCTGCTCGGCGGCTTCCTGACCCAGCTGAAGCCGATGAGCGCGGGCACCGCCCGCTTCACGCCGGCCATGCTGCACGGCGCGCTGACGATGCTGGTGACCGGCGTCGCCCTGGTCGGCCTCAACCAGGCCCAGGACCACTCGCTCGACAACGTCAAGCTGGGCGTCAAGCTCGCCGTACTCGTGGTGATCCTGGGCCTGGTCTACGTGAAGCGCGACGAGGAGAAGGTGGACAAGCCCTTCTTCCTGGCGGTGGGGCTGCTGACGGTGGTCAACATCTTCATCGCGCTGCTGTGGACGTGAGCGGCGGCCGCTGAGGAACTGGAGAGGGCTGTGGGGCGCGCCCCACGGCCCTCTTCTCATGCCGGCCGCACGCTCCCGTAGATCGGCATGTAGTAGATCGACTCCACCCGTACGCTCGCGCCGGGCTTCGGGGCGTGGATCATCTTGCCGTCGCCGACGTACATGCCGACATGACTGATGTCGTCGTAGAAGAACACCAGGTCACCGGGCTTGAGGTCCTTGGTCGCCACTCGGTCGCCCGCCTTCACCTGATCCCAGGTGGTACGCGGCAGGGACACCCCCGCCGCCTTCCAGGCCGCCTGCGTCAGGCCGGAGCAGTCGAAGGAGTTCGGCCCGGTCGCGCCCCACACGTACGGCTTGCCCATCTGGGCGCGGGCGAACGCGAGGGCCTTGGCGGCCTTGCCGGAGTACGTACCGCCGTCGGCCTGGCCGCCGCCGGAGCCGCCGTCCGGTGATCCGGAACCGGTGCCAGGGCCGGGGCCGTCGTGCCGGTCGCGGTCCGCGCGTTCCTTGCGCTCCTTCTCGGCCTGCTTGCGCGCCAGTTCCTCGGCCTTGCGCTTGGCCTCGGCCTCCTTCTTGCGCTCCAGCTCCGCCAGCCGCGCCTTCTCCTGGGCGGTCAGCCGCGACAGCAGCTGCCGGGCCTCGGCGAGCTTGTCCTGAACGTCCTTCTTGGACGCCTTCAAGGACGCCTGCGTCTCGGTGAGCCGCTCCAGGCTCCGGGACGCCTCGGCACGCTGCCGCCCGGCCGCGGCCTGCTGCTCCTGGTAGTCGGCGACGGCCTGCTGCTGCCTGCCGGTCAGCCGGTCCATGAGATGGCTGCGGTCGGCGAACTGCTGCGGATTTCGCGCGAGGAGCAGCTGCGCGGTCGGGCTCAGACCGCCGGTGCGGTACTGGGCCGAGGCGTAGACGCCCAGCTCGCGCCGGGCGTCGTTCATCTTCTGGGTACGCCGGGCGGACTCGTCCAGCAGCCGGTCGACGGTGCCGCGCTGCTGGTCGGCCTGCTCCTTGGCGCCGTTGTACTTCTGCGTCGCCACTTCGGCCTGGCGGTAGAGGTCGTCGACCTTCTGCTTGACCTCTTCGATCGTCGGTGCGGGCTGCCGTGGCGCCGCCTCGGCGCTCTGCGAGAGCAGGGTGACGGAGGCGAGGGCGGCGGTGGTGAGCCCGGCGGCCGTACGGCGGCTTCCGGGCGAGGTGAGTATGCGGGTGCGCGGCTTGCGGTGCGACGCCAAGGCCGGCGACTCCTTCCGTGGACCGCCTGCCGGGTTAGCGGTGGGGGCACCCCCAGGCCGTTCAGGCACTGGGGGAGGGTTCGGGCGTACGGAAGGCTGCCCTACGGTCCGTGCGGCTGCGGGAGAACTCCCGGAGCTGTGCTCCGCTTCGGCTCCCGCCGTGTGCCGTACCGGCCGATTCACCCCGGTGGTACGTGTGGGTCCCCGGCTCCGGATGCCTGGCGGCAGGGCCGGACTCGGCGGGGGCGGCCCGTGCGGACGCTGTTCGACCGCGGGGACGGCGGGCTGCCCGAGCGAGCACGGTAGCCAACCCGTGTGGCCGCTGGGAAGGCTGATGTGCGATATGCCCGAAACCTTTTCGTGATCTTTTCGCGACCGGGGCGTGTCCTGTGACGCCCGCCACTCCTCGGCGGGGGCGGGCCAGGTCACACGGCCGGTTTTCGCGGTTCGGGCCGGGCTGTCAGTGGGGCGGCCTAGACTCGGTGGGCGATGAGCAGCCTCTTTGACGACAGCTTCCTGGCGGACCTCGAACCCACGGGCGAAGGACCCCCGCCGCCTCCCGAGGACGAGGACGGTCCGGCACAGGAGGAGATCCCGGCCGACCTGTTCGGCGGGCGCTTCGACGTGCCCGGCGGCCTCCCGCACGCCGTCGGCCCGGGCCGCGACCCGTACTACCGCGACGGCGCCCCCCGCCCCGCGGTGGACCCCGCTGCCCTCCTGGAGGGGCTCAACGACCAGCAGAAGGCCGCCGTGGCGCACACCGGCGGCCCGCTGCTCATCGTCGCCGGCGCCGGCTCCGGCAAGACCCGCGTCCTGACGCACCGCATCGCGCATCTGCTCGGCGCGCGCGGTGTGCACCCGGGCGAGATCCTCGCGATCACCTTCACCAACAAGGCCGCGGGCGAGATGAAGGAGCGCGTCGAGGAGCTGGTCGGCCCCCGGGCGAACGCGATGTGGGTCTCCACCTTCCACAGCGCGTGCGTGCGGATCCTGCGCCGCGAGTCCAAGAAGCTGGGCTTCACCTCGTCGTTCTCGATCTACGACGCGGCCGACTCCAAGCGCCTGATGGCCCTGGTCTGCCGGGACCTGGACCTCGACCCCAAGCGGTTCCCGCCCAAGTCTTTCAGCGCCAAGGTCTCCAACCTCAAGAACGAGCTCATCGACGAGGAGACCTTCGCGCAGCAGGCCGCCGACGGTTTCGAGAAGTCGGTGGCCGAGGCGTACACGATGTACCAGGCGCGGCTGCGCGAGGCCAACGCCCTGGACTTCGACGACATCATCATGACCACGGTCAACCTCCTCCAGGCGTTCCCCGATGTCGCCGACCACTACCGCCGCCGCTTCCGGCACGTCCTCGTGGACGAGTACCAGGACACCAACCACGCGCAGTACACCCTGGTGCGGGAGCTGGTGGGACCGGCCGAGACCGCCGGCGAGCTGTGCGTGGTCGGTGACGCGGACCAGTCGATCTACGCGTTCCGCGGCGCCACGATCCGCAACATCCTCCAGTTCGAGGAGGACTACCCGGACGCCACGACGATCATGCTGGAGCAGAACTACCGCTCCTCGCAGACCATCCTCAGCGCCGCCAACGCCGTCATCGAGCGCAACGAGAACCGCCGCCCCAAGAACCTGTGGACGGACGCCGGCGAAGGCCCCCGCATCACCGGCTACGTCGCCGACACCGAGCACGACGAGGCCCAGTTCGTCGCCGACGAGATCGACCGGCTGACCGACGCGGGCGACGCCAAGGCGGGCGACGTCGCGGTCTTCTACCGCACCAACGCCCAGTCCCGCGTCTTCGAAGAGATCTTCATCCGGGTCGGCCTGCCCTACAAGGTCGTCGGCGGCGTGCGCTTCTACGAGCGCAAGGAGGTCCGCGACGTCCTCGCGTACCTGCGCGTCCTCGCCAACCCGGAGGACACCGTCCCGCTGCGCCGCATTCTGAACGTGCCCAAGCGCGGCATCGGCGACCGCGCCGAAGCCATGATCGACGCGCTGTCCGCCCGCGAGAAGATCACCTTCCCGCAGGCGCTGCGCCGGGTCGACGAGGCGTACGGCATGGCCGCCCGCTCCGCCAACGCCGTCAAGCGCTTCAACACGCTCATGGAAGAGCTGCGCACCATCGTCGAGTCCGGCGTCGGCCCCGCCACCGTCCTGGAAGCGGTCCTGGAGCGTACGGGCTACCTCGCCGAGCTCCAGTCCTCGACCGACCCGCAGGACGAGACCCGCATCGAGAACCTCCAGGAACTGGCCGCCGTCGCCCTGGAATTCGAGCAGGACCGCGGCGAGGACAATCCGGGCACCCTCGCCGACTTCCTGGAGCAGGTCGCGCTGGTCGCCGACTCCGACCAGATCCCGGACGAGGACGAGGAGGGCTCCGGCGTCATCACGCTCATGACGCTGCACACCGCCAAGGGCCTGGAGTTCCCCACCGTCTTCCTGACCGGCATGGAGGACGGCGTCTTCCCGCACATGCGCGCGCTCGGCCAGACCAAGGAGCTGGAGGAGGAGCGGCGCCTGGCGTACGTCGGCATCACGCGCGCCCGCGAGCGGCTCTTCGTGACCCGCTCGACGATGCGCAGCGCCTGGGGCCAACCGTCCTACAACCCGCCGTCGCGCTTCCTGGAGGAGATCCCGGAGCAGTACGTCGACTGGCGGCGCACGGGCCCCGCGACACCCTCCGCCTCCATGGGCGCGATGACGGGCACGGGCGGCGGCGGCTTCGGCTCCGGGCTGTCCTCGTCGCGTACGAAGGCGGGCCCGAGCGGCTTCGCGACCCGGCGCGCCAAGGACCGCGAGGTGGTCTCGCTGGCGGTCGGCGACCGCGTCACGCACGACAGCTTCGGGTTGGGCTCGGTCGTCGCGGTCAAGGGCAGCGGCGACAACGCGGAGGCGACGATCGACTTCGGCGGCGAGAAGCCGAAGCGGCTGCTGCTGCGCTACGCGCCGGTGGAGAAGCTCTGACGGAGTGCCGCTGAACCGAAACCGTCCGGCGCCCTGGTGGGGGTGCCGGACGGTTTCGGTTGCGCGCTGCGGGGCCGGTCAGGTCGGGTTCAGGCCGTGGCTGCGCAGCCACGGCAGCGGGTCGACGGGCGAGCCGCCGCCGGGGCGCACCTCGAAGTGCAGATGCGGTCCCGTGGAGTTGCCGGACTTGCCCGAGTACGCGATCTGCTCGCCGGCCTTGACCTTGCCCGACCGGACCGTGGCGGTGCTCAGGTGGCAGTACCAGGTCTCGGTGCCGTCCGGCGCGGTCAGTATCACCATGTTGCCGTAGGCGGAGTTGAACTGCGTGCGTACGGTGCCGTCCGTGGCGGCCATGACGGGCGTGCCGTAGTCGACCGGGAAGTCGATGCCGGTGTGCACGGACATCCAGTTGACGCCTGCCTGGCCGTACATCGCGCTCAGGCCGTGCTGCGCGACCGGCAGCGCGAACTTGGGGCGCATGGCCTCCTTGCGTGCCGCCTCGTCGGCCTTGCGCTTCTTCTCCGCGGCCTGCCGGGCCTTGAGGTCGATGCGCTCCTGCGTACGGCTGGCCCGGTCGGCGAAGTCGTCGGCGCCCGCGCTGAGGCTGGCGAGCTGGGTGTCCAGCTTGTTGTTGGCCGCGGCTGTCTGTACGGCTCCGGTGTCCCCGGCGGCCTGGGTCGTCGTAGCGTCCTTGGCGCCGTTCCCGGCACCGCTGGTGACGGAGGCGGCGGCCACCGCGCAGACGCCCATGGCGGCGACGGAGGGCACCGCGACGGTCAGCAGCGCGGAGCGCTTGGCCGTACGGCGGCGGCCGCGGCCGGAGGAGCCGCCGCCCTGCGACGCGCGGCGCGAACGCGAGGCGCGCGGGCCGGGAGCCGCGTCAGCGGGGGAACCGGCTTCGGGGGTGACGTCGGCGGCATCGGGGGAGAGGCCGTCGTGGTCGGCGGTGATCGCCGGCGTGGTCTGGGTGAGGGCCTCGGCGATGAAACGGTTGTCCACCGCGTCCGCGTTCGAGGGCGCCTCGAATGCCCCGTAAGGGGGCTCGTGCTGATCACTCGGGGGCGCGTACCCGTACTGGTCCGGGGCGGCCCAAGTCATGGTTTCCCACTGGTCGCTGGCGCCCGGATCGTACGCGTAGTCGCCGGTCTGCGGGGGGCCCGCCTGCGCCGGGATGCCGGCGATCAGGTCGCTGTCCACGGCCTCCCAGACCGCGGTGGCCTCGTAGCCGTTGGCGCCGCCCGGTCCGCCGGTCCCGTAGGCGCCGGTGTCGTACGCCGTGTGGGAGTACGGGTCGTAGGCCGCCTCCGGCTGCGTGCCGGGAGCGTGTGCGCCGGAGTTGAACGCTCCGGTGGCGTAGGCGTCCGCGGGGTGGGTACCCGCGTCGTAGCCGCCGGTGTCGTAGGCGCCGACCGGGTACGCGGCCGTGGCGTAGGCGTCGGTGCCGTACGGGGCGGTGTCGTACGCGGTGGCGCCGTACGCCGCGCCGGGGGCCTGGTGGCCGGGGGCGGCGCCGAAGAACGCGTCGCCGCCGCCGTATCCGGCGTGGCCGACGTGGGTGTCCTGGTGCCCGAAGGACTCGTAGGCGGGGTAATGCGCATACGAGGCATCGGTGGAGGGGACGGCCGGAGCAGGGGACTCCGGTGAGTGACGGTCGTTCACCACCACTTCGCTTTCGCCTCGGCAGCAGGAGAATTAGCGGCGACTGTACCCGGCGGTACGTGACGGCGACAATCTTCGGCAGGTTTCGGGCTTCTTGACAACGGGCATTTGGCCGCCTTTCGGCGGACACTATGCGCGTTCTTGGCGCCGCGTTCGAGGGCCGTTCGAACCCTCCCGGGGCGGCAGGGGAACAAACGGAAGATCAACCGGCCGATCCGCGGCAGATCGGCCGGGAGGCCGCCCGTGAGAACGAATGGGCGGGTACGACCTTGGAAAGTGCCGCCCCGAGGCGGCCCGGGTAAGCCGGACGAAGCGGTGGTCAGGCGACCGAGGACCTGCTCGCGCCGCCCTCCGCCTCCTCCTCGGCACTCAACGCCTCCCGTATTCCGGCGGCGACCGCGCCGTTGACCGCGAGCGTGAGATGCCCGAGCCCGGATACCCGCACGCTCCGGGTGATCAAATCCTGGTGATCGATACACGCGGTCTTCGACGGGACCATCAGCTCGTCCAAGTCGCTCCAGAAGCAGACGAAATGCGTCCGGCAATTCGGGGCGGGGCGCTCCAACTCCACGATCACGTCGGAATGCGGACCCAGCTGCCGCACGAGCGGGTGGACCGACGCCAGGGGAGCGAGCCAGGTGCCGCCGTGCGGCGTACCGAGGGTGACCAGGGTGCGGACGCGGAGGTCGCCGCCGAGGCGCTGGACGTAGTAGCGGGCGACCAGGCCGCCGAGGCTGTGCCCCACCAGGTCGACCCGGCTGCGGCCGGTCCGCTCGCAGCACTGCTCCACGTGGTGGCCCAGCAGCTCGGCGGCCTTGCGGAGGTCGCTGGTGAGCGGCGAGTAGTTGAGCGCTTCCACGTGGCGCCAGCCGTGCCGCAGCAGTGAGCGGCGCAGCGAGACGAAGACGGAACGGTTGCCGCTGAGCCCGTGCACCAGCACGACCGGCGGGTGGCCGCGGTCGCCCGTGGGCGGTGCCGCCGTCCGGCCGGCCGGCGCCGGGGTGACCGTGCCGGTGGCGGCGTTGCCTTCGGTGCCGGTGTACGTGGTCGTGCCGGTGCCGGTGCCGGTGCCGGTGCCGGTGTACGTGGTCGTGTCGGGGCCGGGGCCGGGGCCGGGGCCGGGGCCTGTGACGGGGACGGCTCTGGGCTGCTCCTGATGGATGCCGGTCGGATACAGCAGAAGGTGCCCGACGATTAACGCCAGCTCCACGACCGTCGCACGCAGCAGCACGGACGGGCGGGCCAGACAACAGAGAAAGGGCAGGGCCTTCATGGCCGACCTCCCGAATGGCACGCGGGAGATCACTCTGTCCCCCGTATGCCCTCATGGGCAGCCGATTCCGGCAACGTACACGTACATGAACGGGCGGCTGCCACGGACGAGCTGCTGCCCGGATGTACGGATGCGAAGGCGGATGCGTTCAAGAACCGGACCCCCGTGCCGTGCGGCTGACGGCGCGGAGGCTCGGCGACCTCACTGCGGCTCCCCGAGCGCCCGTCCCGCATGGCTGAACCGATGCGGAACGCAACGCGTAGCGAACGTGTCCCAATGTGTGATTTCCCCCTCCCTCCGTGTCACGAAACGGCCGCGTACGGGATGCTGGCGATAACGTTCGTTCACGCTTGGGGCGGCCGGCGCGGCCGCTATTCGGTTGTCGGCCGGCGGCCCTGTCCCGTACAGGTGCCGTCCCGTGCCGGGCAGGGCTGGGAGGCAGTGATGGGTGTGCAGGGTCCGATCCGCGTGGTGGTGGCCAAGCCGGGGCTCGACGGGCACGACCGGGGGGCCAAGGTCATCGCGCGGGCGCTGCGCGACGCCGGTATGGAGGTCATCTACACCGGGCTGCACCAGACCCCGGAACAGGTCGTGGACACCGCGATCCAGGAGGACGCCGACGCGATCGGGCTGTCCATCCTGTCCGGCGCGCACAACACCTTGTTCGCGAAGGTCATCGAACTGCTCAAGGAACGGGACGCGGCGGACATCAAGGTGTTCGGCGGCGGGATCATCCCCGAGGCGGACATCGCACCCCTCAAGGAGCTGGGGGTCGCGGAGATCTTCACGCCCGGGGCGACGACCTCGTCGATCGTGGAGTGGGTCAGGGCCAACGTGCGCCAGCTGGCGGCCTGAGGCACCCGGGAGGCGGGCGGGCCGGCTCACGGGGCCAGCTCCGCCCGCATCGTGGCGCGCAGCCGCAGCGTGCCCACGAGGCGCTGGAACGCCTCCGACCAGTAGCCGACCGCGCCGGGCGAACCGTCCGCAGGCTCGTCCGGCGTCGCGGTGAGCATGTCGAGCCGGTCCGCCGCGTCCGGGTCCAGGCACCGTTCGGCCAGGCCCATCACCCCGCTGAAACTCCACGGGTAACTGCCCGCGTCCCGGGCGATGTCCAGCGCGTCGACTACCGCCCGCCCCAGCGGCTCCGACCACGGCACCGCGCAGACCCCGAGCATCCGGAACGCGTCGGACAGGCCGTGGGCCGCTATGAACCCCGCTACCCATTGGGCCCGTTCGTCCGCGGGCAGGACCGTCAGCAGCTTCGCCAGGTCGCGCGACGAACCGGCCGCGCCGTCGGCGCCGGTGGTGCCGCCGGCGGCGGCGCCGGTGGCCGGGGACCCGAGCAGGGCGCGCGCCCAGGAGGCGTCACGCTGGCGTACGGCGGCGCGGCACCAGGCGTCGTGCAGCTCGGTGCGCCAGCCGTCGGCCACCGGCAGGGCGACGATCGCCGCCGGCTCCCGGCCGCCCAGCCACCGGCTCCAGCAGCCCAGCGGCGCGGCCTCCAGCAACTGCCCGAACCACCAGGCGCGCTCGCCGCGCCCGGTTGGCGGCCGGTGGACCACCCCGTCCCGCTGCATCGCCGCGTCGCAGGCACGCGGCGCCTCGACGGCGAGCGCCCAGGAGGCGTTCGTACGGGAGGCGTCCGTATCCGGTGTGCGCGTGCCTGAGGCGTCCGTACCCGAGGCGTCCGTACCCGAGGCATACGTACCCGAGGCGTCCGAGCCGCTCCCGGTGCGCACCAGGGAGACGCAGGCGCGGGCCCGTACGGCCATCCGGGTCGCGAGGGCGGTG
This sequence comes from Streptomyces sp. NPDC017056, assembly GCF_044332485.1. Classification (NCBI taxonomy): domain Bacteria; kingdom Bacillati; phylum Actinomycetota; class Actinomycetes; order Kitasatosporales; family Streptomycetaceae; genus Streptomyces; species Streptomyces sp. NPDC017056. The sequence goes on from NZ_JBIRPD010000007.1 coordinate 286,374, forward strand.
CCGGGCAGGGACGACAGCAATTCCGCCGCCGTGCCGCGGACGTTGCGGCTGCGGTCGGACAGCGCCTGCTCAAGGAACGGCTCGTCGGCCGCCGTCAGACCCTCCCGCAGCGAGTCGAGGAACATCAGCCGGTCCTCGGCGCGCTCGGTCTCCCAGGTGGTGGCGAGGAGAGCGAGGCCCGCCGCCGGGTCCCGGCGGCGCAGCGCCGCCAGCAGCGAGACGCGCTCCGCGAACAGCCCCTCCTCCCAGAGGGCGCGTACGGCCTCGGGATCGTCGGAACCGGGCAGCGCGGCCGCGCTCCCGATGCCGCGCAGCGCGAACTTCCACTCGTCGTTGAACCGGGCCAGCCACAGCGCCCGCGGTCCGGCGAAACCGAGAGCCGCTGGGCGCAGGTCGGTCCGCGCGCGGGCCGCGTCGAGCAGCGCGGGCAGCAGCGCCTCGGGAGCGCGGTAGCCGTACCGGGCAGCGGCGGTGAGCCACTGCGGCAGCAGTTCGGTCAGGTCGGGGGCCGTGCCGCGGCGGTGGCCGCCGGCGGTGCCGTCGCGGTCGGCGAGCAGCAGGGCGAGCCTGCGCCGCGCGGCCGGCGGCAGCGGGGGGCGCGGGTCGGGCGGCGCCGGTACGGGGCGCTCCCGGGCGGGCGCCGGGCGCAGCGCGGCCCGGCGCCGGACCGTGCTGACCGCTGCCGCGTCCAGCAGCGCTGCGGCGGCACTTTGCCCCTCGCGGGCGGTGACGGGCGGCGTACGGCGTTCCGTACCGAGGAGCGCCGCGCTCACCAGCTCTTCCCAGGAGGGCTCGGCAGCGGCGGCGGTGCCGTGATGGCTTCCGGCGCCGTGCTGCCCTCCGGCATCGTGATGGGTGTCGATCATGGTCATCCCCCAGACGGTGATCGTGCGGACGGGCGGAGGAGCGGATGGGTGGACGGGCGGAGGAGCTGACGGGTGGATCGGTGGAGGGGCGGATGGGCGGATGGGTGGACCGGTGGAGGGACGGATGGGCGGATGGGTGGACCGGTGGAGGGACGGATGGGTGGACCGGTGGAGGTACGGATCGGTGGAGGGGCGGGCCGGTGTCGGGGCGGGTGGCGGTGCGTGCGGTCCGGCCGCCGGGGTCACAAGGCGACCGGCTCCGGGTCCCAGGCGGTCAGGGGAGCGAAGCCCCGGTGGCCGCACTCGCCGAAGACCGTGACCGGCTCGCCGCCGGATATGGCGGCCAGGCGCCACAGCCCCGCGCGCCCCGCGCAGCGCGGATCGACGGGCAGCGCGGACTCGCCGTGCGCGTCGGCCAGTTGCCACCGCTCGCCGTCGCGCGCCGGTATCGGGACGACGTCCTCCAGGACCACCGGCCAGGCGTCGAGCCACGGATCGTCGCGCAGCGCGTGACCGTACGCGGCCAGCGCGGCATCGGTGCCGCCGCCCGGCGGCACCGCGCCCCCCGGAACCGGATCGGCGTGCCGCGCTCCCAGGGCGACGCGCAGCGGTCGGGCCCCCGGGTAGAAGGCGAGGTCGGCATCCAGGACGAGGCCCCGCGGCAGCGAGAGGTCCAGCGCGCGGCCGGGCCCGCCGAAGGAGAGGTGCAGCGCCATGCGCCCGGCCCGCTCGCCGCGCAGCCATATCCGTCTGCTGGTCAACACTCCCTCGACGGCGTCCTGTTGGGCGAGCACCAGCCAGCGGTCGCGTACGGTCGCGGTGTCGGTGCCGGTGTCGGTGCCGGCGAGGACGTCGGCCGCTTCGGTGGTCAGCCCGACACGGGTGCGGACCGTGGCGGCGAGGGCGGGCGGCAGGCGGTCGACGCCCAGGTAAGCCTGGTCGAGCAGGTGGATCAGCGCACAGTCGGCGAGCAGGCGGGACGGCCAGTCGGAACCGGACGCCACTACGGCCCCCAACTCCCGTACTCGGGACGCGAGACCGGGCGCCTGAGCGTCGACCATGCGGGCCGCCGTCTCGTCCCACGCGCCGTACCCCTCCCTCTCGGCACCGGCCAGCCCGGTGCGCAGCAGGTCCTCCAGGCGCTGCTCCAGCTCCGCGGCCCCGCTGCCGATCCGCTGGGCGCGCAGCACCGCCCGCCGCCGAGCACCCTCCGGCCCGCTGCCGCGCGCCGAACTCCCCTCCTCCCATTCCTCCTTACGGGCGTGCCGCCGGTGCGCGGTGAGCCATTCCTCCGCCCACGCCGGAGGCTCGCCGTCGCCGACGCCCCCTTCGCCGCCCGCCCGCAGAAGCATCAGCCCCAGCGCGTGCTTGCACGGCAACTTGCGGCTCGGGCAGGAACAGTTGAAGGCCGGTCCGGCCATGTCCACGACGGTTTGGTACGGCCCGCTGCCGCCCCCCTGGCACAGCCCCCACACCGCGTCACCGCGCATGCCGCTCTCCGGCCACGAGCCCGACGCCGCCAGCTCGCCGCCCGCCCTGCGCGACGGTTCGTCGGGCGCGAGCGCGAGCACCCGGTCCGGCGTCCAGCATTCCCCCTGCTGATTCATGCCCCAAACGCTACGAGCCACCACTGACAATCGCCCTTGCCGCGCTCGAAGTAGCAGGTCACGGCGGGTTTTCCGGTGATTGTCAGTGGCGTGGTGCAAGGTGGTTCACGCAAGCGGCCGGCGGTTGGCGGGGTGCGGGCCGCACACCTTGCGACGAGGGGGGACCATGCCCGACAACACCACCGGGGGGCTCGGCGGCGACGGACCGGCGCAGGCGCTGCGCCCGCACGCCGAGGACGCGTTCGCGGACGAGTTGAAGGCGCTGGCGGCGGCCGACGACCGGCCGCGGCCGGAGCGCTGGCGGCTGTCGCCGTGGGCGGTGGCGACATACCTGCTCGGCGGCACCCTGCCGGACGGCACGGTCGTCACGCCGAAGTACGTCGGCCCGCGCCGCATCGTCGAGGTCGCGGTGACGACGCTCGCGACCGACCGGGCGCTGCTGCTGCTCGGCGTGCCCGGCACGGCCAAGACGTGGGTGTCCGAGCACCTGGCGGCGGCGGTCAGCGGCGACTCGACCCTGCTCGTCCAAGGCACGGCCGGCACACCGGAAGAAGCCATCCGCTACGGCTGGAACTACGCGCAGCTGCTCGCGCACGGCCCGAGCCGGGACGCGCTGGTGCCGAGTCCGGTCATGCGGGCGATGGCACAGGGGATGACCGCGCGCGTCGAGGAGCTGACCCGCATCCCCGCCGACGTGCAGGACACGCTCATCACCGTGCTGTCGGAAAAGACCCTGCCGATCCCCGAGTTGGGCCAGGAGGTCCAGGCCGTACGCGGCTTCAACCTGATCGCCACCGCCAACGACCGCGACCGCGGGGTCAACGAACTCTCCAGCGCGCTGCGCCGCCGCTTCAACACGGTGGTGCTGCCGCTGCCCGCGACGCCCGAGGAAGAGGTGGACATCGTCTCCCGGCGCGTCGAGCAGCTCGGACGCTCCCTGGGCCTGCCGCCCGCGCCCGCCGGGACGGACGAGATCCGCCGCGTCGTGACGGTCTTCCGGGAGCTGCGGGACGGCGTCACCGCAGACGGGCGGACCAAGCTGAAATCCCCCTCGGGCACGCTGTCCACGGCCGAGGCCATCTCCGTGGTGACGAGCGGACTGGCACTGGCGACGCACTTCGGCGACGGCGTGCTGCGGTCGGGGGACGTGGCCGCGGGCATCATCGGCGCCGTGATCCGTGACCCGGCGGCGGACCGGGTCGTCTGGCAGGAGTACCTGGAAGCGGTCGTGCGCGAGCGCGACGGCTGGAAGGACTTCTACCGCGCCTGCCGTGAGGCGGGGGCATGAACCGCCGGGCGGACCGGCCGCTGCTGCTGGGGGTGCGGCACCACGGCCCGGGCTCGGCGCGGGCGGTGCGGGCCGTCCTGGACCGGTACGCGCCCCGTGCCCTGCTGGTCGAGGGCCCGCCGGAGGCGGACGCACTGGTGGCCCTCGCCGCGGACGAGGCGATGCGGCCCCCGGTCGCGCTGCTCGCCCACGTGCCCGCCGATCCGGGCCGGGCGGCGTTCTGGCCGCTGGCGGAGTTCTCCCCGGAGTGGGTGGCGATCCGCTGGGCGCTGGCCCGCGACGTACCGGTGCGCTTCATCGACCTGCCGGCGGCCCACTCCCTGGCGCTCGGCGAGGAGGCCCCGGGAGAGGAAGACACGGCGGAGACAGGGCACGGGCGGGCGGCCGAGGCGCGGATCGATCCGGTGGCGGTGCTGGCCGGGACCGCCGGATACGACGACCCGGAGCGCTGGTGGGAGGACGTGATCGAGCACCGCGCCGACGGAAGCGGTGACGCGCGCCCGCAGGACGCCACGGGCGGCACCGATCCGCTCGCGCCGTTCGAGGCGCTGGCCGAGGCGATGGGCGCGCTGCGGGAGGCGTACGGCGACGGCGGGCACGGCCATGACCCGGTGCGCGAGGCCCATATGCGGCTCCGGCTGCGGGAAGCGCGCCGGGAGTACGGCGAGCACGTCGCGGTGGTGTGCGGCGCGTGGCACGTACCGGCGCTGGACCTGCGGACGACGGTGACCGCCGACCGTCAACTGCTCAAGGGCCTCCCCAAGGTGAAACCCGAAGTCACCTGGGTGCCCTGGACCCACCGCAGGCTCTCGCGCCGCAGCGGGTACGGAGCGGGCATCTCCTCGCCCGGCTGGTACGGCCACCTGTTCGGCGCGCCGGACCGGCCCATCGAGCGCTGGATGACGAAGGTCGCCCGGCTCCTGCGCGAGGAGGACTACGCCGTCTCGTCCGCGCACGTCATCGAGGCCGTCCGGCTCGCCGAAGCGCTGGCGGCGCTGCGCGGTCGGCCGCTGGCCGGGCTCGCGGAGGCCGGTGACGCGGTCCGCGCGGTGCTCGGCGAAGGGTCCGACGCGCCGTCCGCGCTGATCCACGACCGGCTGGTCGTCGGCGACGTACTGGGCAGGGTGCCGGACGGCGCCCCCGCCGTGCCGCTCCAACGGGACCTCGCCCGCAGCCAGCGGTCGCTGCGCCTCAAACCGGAGGCGGCGGACCGGGAGCTGGACCTCGACCTGCGCAAGGAGACGGACGCCGGGCGCAGCCGGCTGCTGCACCGGCTGCGGCTGCTCGGCGTGCCGTGGGGCGAGCCGGTGCGGGCGCGCGCGAGCACCGGCACGTTCCGGGAGAGCTGGCGGCTGCGCTGGGAGCCCGAGCTGTCCGTCCGGGCCGCCGAGGCAGGCGTCTGGGGCACGACCGTGGAGGCGGCCGCGACCGCCAAGGCACGGTCCGACGCCCTCGGGACGACCGCCCTCGCCGATGTGACGGCCCTCGCCGAGCGCTGCCTGCTCGCCGCGCTGCCCGACGCGCTCCCCGTGGTCGTGCGGGTGCTGTCGGACCGGGCCGCGCTCGACGCGGACGTGCGGCACCTCGCCCAGGCGCTGCCCGCGCTGGTCCGCTCGGTGCGCTACGGCGACGTACGGGGCACGGGCGCCGCCGCGCTGGGGGAGGTGGCCACCGGGCTGGCCCAGCGGATCTTCGTCGGCTTGCCGCCCGCCTGCACGAGCCTGGACGCGGACGGCGCCGAGGAGATGCGCCGCCACCTGGACGCGACCCATCACGCGGTGGGTCTCCTGGACGAGGGCTCGCCGGCCGCAGTCACGCCCGCGGCCGTCGCCGCCGCCGGGGCGGCCCCGGAGGGCGGCCTGCGGGACCGCTGGGCCTTGGTGCTGCGGAAGCTGGCCGAGCGGGAGGCGGTTCCCGGCCTCATACGGGGGCGGGCGGTGCGGCTGCTGCTGGACGACGGGCGGCTGGCGGCCGAAGACGCCGAACGGCTGATGGGGCTGGCCCTGTCGCCCGGGAGTCCGCCTCCCGAAGCGGCGGGCTGGATCGAGGGGTTCGCGGGCGGCGACGCCGGGGGGTTGCTGCTGGTGCATGACGAACGGCTGCTCGCCCTGGTGGACGGCTGGCTGACGCACGTACCGCCGGATGCCTTCACGGATGTACTGCCGTTGCTGCGGCGGACGTTCGCCGCTTACGACGACGGGGTGCGGCGCACGCTCGGGGAGCTGATACGCCGCGGCCCGGCAGGCGGGGCCGGGCCTGCCGGTGCGCGGGGCGGCCAGGAGACGGCGGCGATTCCGGGCTTCGGACCGGGCCTGGACCGCGACCGGGCCGCGGCCGTACTGCCCACCCTGCGCACCTTGTTGGGGACAGAAGAGACCGGAACGACGGAGCGTACGGGGGTGGCCGGATGAACGGGACGGAGGAGCGGCTGCGGCGGTGGCGACTGGTGCTGGGCGGGGACGACGCCGACGGGACCGGCTGCGAGCTGCGGGGGCGTGACGCCGCCATGGACGGGGCGCTCGACGCGCTCTACGGAAACCGCGGACCGGACGGCACGGGCGCCGGAGGCCCGCGGGCGGCGGGGCTGGACGCCTCGGCGCCGGGCGTGGCCCGCTGGCTGGGCGACATCCGTACGTACTTCCCCACCCCCGTCGTCCAGGTCATGCAGCGCGACGCGATCGAACGGCTCGACCTGTCCGCGCTGCTGCTGGAGCCGGAGATGCTGGAGGCCGTGGAGGCGGACGTACACCTGGTGGGGACGCTGCTCTCGCTCAACAAGGTCATGCCGGAGACGACGAAGGAGACCGCGCGCGCCGTGGTGCGCAAGGTCGTCGAACAGTTGGAGAAACGCCTGTCGTCCCGCACCCGCGCCACGCTGACCGGCGCCCTGGACCGCTCGGCGCGCGTCAGCCGGCCCCGGCACCGGGACATCGACTGGGACCGCACGATCCGCGCGAACCTCAAGAACTACCTGCCGGAGCACCGCACGGTCGTCCCCGAGCGGCTGATCGGCCACGGGCGGGCCGCGCGGTCGGTGAAGAAGGACGTGGTGCTGTGCATCGACCAGTCGGGGTCGATGGCCGCCTCCGTCGTCTACGCCTCCGTGTTCGGCGCCGTCCTGGCGTCCATGCGCGCCCTCGCGACCCGGCTGGTCGTCTTCGACACCGCGGTGGCCGACCTGACCGACGACCTGGACGACCCGGTCGACGTACTGTTCGGCACCCGGCTGGGCGGCGGTACGGACATCAACCGCGCGCTCGCGTACTGCCAGTCCCGGATCACCCGGCCCGCCGACACGGTCGTCGTCCTGATCAGCGACCTCTACGAAGGCGGCATACGCGACGAGATGCTCAAACGGGTGGCGGCGATGAAGGCGTCCGGAGTGCAGTTCGTGACGCTGCTCGCGCTGTCGGACGAGGGAGCGCCCGCGTACGACCGGGACCACGCGGCGGCCCTGGCCGCCCTGGGCGCCCCCGCGTTCGCCTGCACGCCCGACCTCTTCCCGGAGGTGATGGCGGCCGCGATCGAGAAGCGGCCACTGCCGATACCGGACATGACGGAGCAACGGTAACGAGAGCCTCAGGGGGCTTGCGTGGCACCTGGCATGTCGTGCAAGGATCAGGCCCTGCCAGCGTGTTGGCCGAAACGCCCGCACCGGTCGCGTAGCCGCAGCCGGTCATGCCCGGCCTCCCGTGACGCCCTGGCTCCCACACGTTCTCCGGCCCGCCGAAAAGGACCTTTCCGTGCCTGCTTCGCCCGCCCTTCCCGCCGCTGCGCGCCTGCCGCGCACCGCGGTGGTGCGGCGCGCGCTGCTCGCGGGACTGTTCCTGGCGGGGTTCGTGGCGCTGGGGCTCGCGCTCGGTGACGGCGCGCATGCGGCGGACCGCCCGATGGGCATGAAGTCGCAGGTGGGGGCGCAGGCCAGGGCGGTGGCTCCGACGGCTTCGCAGACGTCGGCCAAGACCCTGGACAGGGCCTCCGTGACCGGGGCTGGGCAGGAGTTGGAGCGCGGCGGCAAGACAGCCGTAAGCACGGTGACGGAGACGCCGGTCGGCAAGGCCGCACGGCCCATCGCCGAACGGACCGCACCGACCGCCGAACGAGCCGCCGAGCCGGTCACCGCACCGGTGCGGAACGTGGTGCGCGAGGTGCGCCAGGTGGCCGGCGCGGGCTCGCTTCCCGTAGAGCTTCCGGGCCGCGTCCCCGGTGTCGACGGCAACGCCGACGGGGACAGCGGGCGTGGTGACGACGGGCACGGCGAGCAGCCGGGCCAGGACTCCGGGCCACAGCCCGGCACCGGTGCGCAGCACGCCGGAACCGGTGTCCGGCAGGGCGCCGCGCACACCAACGCGACCGACTGCGCCTCCAGTTGGGCGTCGGCGAGCGAGCTTCGCGACGCTTCGCCGCAGCCCGCGCAGCGAGCCGGTTCGGCATCGGAGCAGCAGCCGGGCCAGGAGCCTGGCGGCCTCCCCGGTCAGCTCCCGCAGGGACCCGCCCCGTCGGCCTCACACACCGCCGGAGACGGCCACGGCCCGCGCGGCGGTGACCAGTTCGCGGCCGTACCGGCGCATCACGTGCGCTTCGGGCTGGTGCCCGGAGGCGTCCTCGCGGCCGCCGAGCCGCCGACGCGGCAGCGTGCCGCGGACATCCTCGAATTCCCGGGCTAGGGCAGACCTGCAGACGTCCAGCGTCTGAGTTCCCCCGTCCGCAGACCTCGCGTCTGCACAGGACCTGCCGCGCGGGGGCGGGACAGGTCTGCCCGTCGATCCCTGAATTCGAAGGACTTCCTCCATCATGCGTACGCACATCCGTCGTTCCATCGTCGTAGCCGCCGCCGCTTCCGGCCTGTGGGCCCTGGGCTCCGTCGCCGCCAACGCCGCCGGCCTCCCCGGCACGGTCGAGAAGGCCGTGGACGGCGTGGCCGGCCAGGTCACCGGCGGCGACGTCCACACCCAGAACCTGCCGACCACCAGCCTCCCCACGAAGAGCCTCCCCACGAAGAGCCTCCCGACGAAGGGCCTGCCCACCAAGAACCTCCCCGCCAAGGGCCTCCCCGCCAAGGGCCTCCCCACGAAGGGCCTCCCCAAGGCCACCGACCTCCCCGAGACCACCGACCTTCCCAAGGCCGCCGACCTCGGCAAGGTGACCGGTACCGCGCAGGGTGCTCTGGCCACCGCCCGCCCGGTCGTCGACAGCACCACCGCCGACGTCCTGCCGCCCGTCGCCCAGCGTGTAGTCGGCAAGGTCGTGCCGGTCGCCCAGGGTGCCGTCGGCGGCGTCGGCCTGCTCGCCGGTGACGTGACGGGTCAGGCGACCCCGTTCGTGCAGGGCGTCGCGGGCGGTGCGCAGACCTTCGTGCAGGGTGTGGCCACGGACGCCACCCCGTTCGCGCAGGGCCTGGTCGGCACCGTGAAGAACGACGCGGCCGGTATCGCCGGTGGCGCCACCGCGGGTGCGCAGGGCGTGCTCCCGGGCCAGACCCTGCCTGGGGCGCCTGCCGTGCCCGCCGTACCCACCCTGCCCGCCGCGCCCGCCGACCTGACCAGCCCGGCCAACATCCCGGCGCTGCCGACTCTCCCGGGCGCCACGACCCTCCCGGTCCTCTCGACCCTTCCGGCCCTTCCGACCCTTCCGGTCCTCCCGGCGCAGGGCGTCTGACCGTCACCGGCAGGCGGCAGGGCGTACGCGCAGGGTGGTGCGCCGTACGCCCCCGCCGCCGCCCGTGACGCATGTGAGCGAGCAGCCGGGCGGCTCCCCGTGGGAAGGGAGCCGCCCGGCTTCGCGCTGTGTGCGGGACCGTACGGGCGGACGGTTCGTCCACCTGGCGGCCACCCGCCCGTACCCCTCTGTGATCTGTGACCGTCGTCTCTGTGACTGTTATCACCGCCGCAGTGTGATCTGCGATTTAGGGACCCCGGTCCTGCGGGGATAACCTGCGAGACGGACATGCCGCGTACCGGCCACCGTGTACGCATCCCTCAGTGACAGCGCAGTCACGTTGCCCTTCGCGGCACGCCCATGCAGACAACGAACCGCGATCACTACGGCGATTCTGAGTAGACAAGGGACGGACGCGCGTGGACCTGTTCGAGTACCAGGCGAGGGACCTCTTCGCCAAGCACGGTGTACCGGTGCTGGCCGGTGAAGTCATCGACACGCCTGAGGCGGCACGCGCGGCGACCGAGCGCCTCGGCGGCAAGTCCGTCGTCAAGGCGCAGGTGAAGGTCGGCGGCCGCGGCAAGGCCGGCGGCGTGAAGCTGGCCGCGAACCCGGACGAGGCCGTCGCCCGTGCGACGGACATCCTCGGCATGGACATCAAGGGCCACACGGTCCACAAGGTGATGATCGCCGAGCTGTCCCCGGAGATCGAGGCGGAGTACTACGTCTCGTACCTCCTCGACCGCACCAACCGCACCTTCCTGGCCATGGCCTCGGTGCAGGGCGGCATGGACATCGAGGAGGTCGCGGAGAAGACCCCCGAGGCCCTCGCGAAGGTCGCCGTCAACGCCGTCGAGGGCGTGACCATCGAGAAGGCCCGCGAGATCGTGGCCCAGGCGAAGTTCCCGGCCGAGGTGGCCGAGGGCGTCGCCGAGGCCATGGTGACCCTGTGGGAGACCTTCGTCGCCGAGGACGCGCTCCTCGTCGAGGTCAACCCGCTGGTGAAGACCAAGGACGGCCGCATCCTGGCCCTGGACGGCAAGGTCTCGCTCGACGAGAACGCCGACTTCCGCCAGCCGGAGCACGAGGCCCTGGAGGACAAGGCCGCGGCCAACCCGCTGGAGGCCGCCGCCAAGGCCAAGGGCCTGAACTACGTCAAGCTCGACGGCCAGGTCGGCATCATCGGCAACGGCGCGGGTCTCGTCATGAGCACCCTGGACGTCGTCGCGTACGCCGGTGAGAAGCACGACAACGTCAAGCCCGCCAACTTCCTCGACATCGGTGGCGGCGCCTCCGCCGAGGTCATGGCGAACGGCCTGGAGATCATCCTCGGCGACCCGGACGTCAAGTCCGTCTTCGTCAACGTCTTCGGTGGCATCACCGCCTGCGACGAGGTCGCCAACGGCATCGTCCAGGCCCTGGAGCTGCTCAAGTCCAAGGGCGAGGACGTCAACAAGCCGCTGGTCGTCCGCCTGGACGGCAACAACGCGGAGCTGGGTCGCAAGATCCTGAGCGACGCCAACCACCCGCTGGTCCAGCGTGTGGACACCATGGACGGCGCGGCCGACAAGGCCGCCGAGCTCGCCGCGGCTGCGAAGTAAGGGATAGAGGGACTCAGACCACCATGGCTATCTTCCTCACCAAGGACAGCAAGGTCATCGTCCAGGGCATGACCGGTGCCACGGGCATGAAGCACACCAAGCTCATGCTGGGCGACGGCACCAACATCGTCGGCGGTGTCAACCCGCGCAAGGCCGGCACCGAGGTCGACTTCGACGGGACGTCCGTTCCCGTCTTCGGCTCGGTCGCCGAGGCGATGGAGAAGACCGGCGCCGACGTGTCCGTCATCTTCGTGCCGCCGAAGTTCGCCAAGGCCGCCGTCGTCGAGGCGATCGACGCCGAGATCGGCCTGGCCGTCGTAATCACCGAGGGCATCGCGGTGCACGACTCCGCCGCCTTCTGGGCGTACGCGTCGAGCAAGGGCAACAAGACCCGCATCATCGGCCCGAACTGCCCCGGCCTGATCACCCCCGGCCAGTCCAACGCCGGCATCATCCCGGGCGACATCACCAAGCCCGGCCGCATCGGTCTGGTGTCGAAGTCCGGCACGCTGACCTACCAGATGATGTACGAGCTGCGCGACATCGGCTTCACCTCGGCCGTCGGCATCGGTGGCGACCCGGTCATCGGCACCACCCACATCGACGCCCTGGAGGCCTTCGAGGCCGACCCGGAGACCGAGCTGATCGTCATGATCGGTGAGATCGGCGGCGACGCCGAGGAGCGTGCGGCCGACTTCATCAAGGCCAACGTCACCAAGCCGGTCGTCGGCTACGTCGCGGGCTTCACCGCGCCCGAGGGCAAGACCATGGGCCACGCCGGCGCCATCGTCTCCGGCTCCTCCGGCACCGCCCAGGCGAAGAAGGAGGCCCTGGAGGCCGCCGGCGTCAAGGTCGGCAAGACCCCGTCGGAGACCGCGCGCCTGGCGCGCGAGATCCTGGTCGGCTGACCGAGGTACGCATCGGCGCGGGCCCGTACTCCCTCCGGGGGTGCGGGCCCGCGCTTTTCGTGCGCGTACGGACGCGCAACGGCCCTAGCGGGCCTGCGGGACGCCCTGGCCAGCCCCCACGGCCCTCCCGCGTGCCGTGCCGGGCGCCCCGGCCTGCTGGGCGCGGGCGCGCCTGGCCCGCTCGGCCCGCACCTTCTCCGCTCGCACCTTCGCCGCCTTCGCCTGATCCGTACGGCCGCCTTTGGCCGCCGCCCCCGGCGTGGGGGAGGAGGCCAGCGCCGGGGGCCCCGCGGCCGGCGGGCCGGGGAGGGTGCCCGCCTCCTGGACGAGCGTGAAGGTGGTCGCCACCGCGATCAGCGCGGTGAGCCCGAACGCGCCCTGCGTCATCCGGCTGACGGTGCGTTCGCCGCCGCTGCGCACGACCCCGGCGGCCGGTGGCGCCACCGGCTGGGTGGCGGCGAGCCCGGCCAGCCGCTCGCGCAGGATCTCTCCCTGGCGTACGGGCGTCGCCTGGGCCAGGCCGAGTTCCGGCAGCCGGTCGGCGATGACCTGCCGTGCGTGCGTCAGCCGTCCGGCCGTCGCGGGCGTGCTGGCCTCGATCTCCGCGGCCGTCTCGCTCAGGCCCAGGCCGAGGCCGTCGTGGAGGAGCAGGGCGCGCCGGTACGGGGCGGGCAGGCTCAGTACGGCGTCCCGCAGCGCGCGCTGCGGGGGAGTGGCGGGCGGTGGGGCGGGCGCCTTGGGGGTCGGCCGCTGTGCGGTCCGCATGCCGGGGCGCATGCGGTGCCAGGGCGACAGCGCGTACTCGTGGACCATGGCCCGGATGCGTCCCGGCGGGTCCGGGTCGACCGCCATCTCGGGCCAGCGCTGCCAGGCCGTCTGGAACGACCGTTCGACGGCCTCCTGAGAGAGAGGGCAGTGGCCGGTGAGCACGATCGCTTGGCGGGTCAGGTCGGGAGCGTGCCGTACGTACAGGGCGTCGAAGGCAGCGGCGGCGGTGCTGGTAGGACTGGGTGACGGGGCGTCAGTGCGGCGGGTGGCCGGCGCTTCTGGCGGTGCGTCGGGTGCCGCAGCGGCCGTGGGGGCGTCCGAAGGGGCGGCGGAAGCGTCCGAGGGGGTGGCGGAAGCGTCCGAGGGGGTGGTGGCGTTCGGGCGGCTCGGCGGTGTGAAAAGGTGCATAAGCATATATTGAGCGACACGTCCGGCAAACGCCTGCTCCATGGATGAATCGTGTGTTGTTGGCAGCATGGCGGCGTGAGCCAATTGACCGACCGCGGCCCGACGTTGTCGTCGCGCGGCCGCGCCTCCACCCAGCGGTCCGCCGCGCTCGGCACCGCCTTCCTCGGCGGCGTGCTGGCCGCCGGGCTCGGGCTCGGCGCGTTCGCCGTCGCGGTACTGCTGCTCTGGGTGGCCTCCCCGTACCCGGACAGCGACCCGTCCAGAGCCCTGCATCTCGCCGCCGACCTGTGGTTTCTCGCCCACGGCAGCGATCTCGTACGGGTCGTGACGCTCTCCGGCGACCCGTCGCCCGTCGCCGTGACACCGCTGCTCCTGACGGCCCTGCCCGTCTGGCTGCTGTACCGGTCGGCGCGGCACATCCTCGAATGCCCGGTCTCCGGCGACACCGGCACGGGCGCGGGCAGGGGCGCGGGCCCGAAGACGGACGCGGGCCCCACGCCGGCGTACCCGACCCGGGCTCCGGCCCCGGCCCCGGACCCGAACCCCGACCCGAAACCCAGTTCGCACCCGCACCCGGACCTGGACCCGGACCTGGACCCGGACCTGGACCTGGACCCGCACCCGGAACCGGACCATGCAGCCCCGCGCGGGCCCGAGGAGCCGCCGCCCCCCGTCGGCCCCGGCCTCCTCCACCCCGACGACGTCGACCCGGAGCCCGGCCCCCGGCTCCTCCTCGGCTGGGTACTGGCGGGCTACCTGCTCGTCGCGGCCGCCGCCCTGCTGTACGCCTCGGCGGGCCCGCTGCACGTCGAGCCGCTGAGCGCCCTGCTGTACCTACCGCTAGCCGCCGCGGTGACCCTCGCCGTGGCGGCCTGGCACGCCGTCGGCCGGGACGCCTTCGTGCCGCTGCCCGGACCGGTCCAGCGTGTCCGCGAGGGGCTGCCGCCCGGACTGCGGGCCGCACTGGAGGGCCCGCGGCTGGCCGCCGCGCTGCGCGCGGGCACTGCGGGCCTCTTGGCGCTGCTGCTCTGCGGCGCGCTGCTGGTGCTCCTCGCCCTCGGCTGGCACGCGCCCGCGGTCCGCGCCGAATTCCTCGCCCTTGCCCCCGACTGGGCGGGCCGGTGCACCGTGCTGCTGCTCAGCCTCGTCCTGCTGCCGAACGCCGTCGTATGGGGGCTGGCGTACGGGCTCGGCCCGGGCTTCACGCTCGGCGCGGGGAGCACGGCCGGGCCGCTCGGCGCCGCCGGATATCCGGCGCTGCCGCACTTCCCGCTGTTCGGCATGGTCCCGGAAGCGGGCGGCGCGGGAGCGCTGCAGTGGCTGACCGCGGCCGTACCGCTCGCCGCCGGGGTGGCGCTGGCCAGGTACGCCACGCTCACCACGAAGGCGTACGCGGCGGCGACCCGGCCGGCGGCGGACGGCGCGTCCCCGCCGCAGGCCGCCGCCGCGAAGTCCTGGGACACGGCCGTGGCCGCCGGCTGGACCGGCTGGCGGGAGACGGCCGCGGCCGCCGGGCTCGGCGCACTCGCCTGCGGGGCGGTGTCGGCGGTGCTCGCCGGGCTGGCGGGCGGCGCGCTGGGCAACTCGGCGCTGTCCCACTTCGGCCCCGGCTGGTGGCAGACGGGGGCGGCGGCGACGGGATGGACGGCCCTCGTGGGCGTCCCGGGAGCCCTCGTCGTGCGGGCCTGGTGGCTGCGCGGCGCGCCCCGGCCGCCGAAGCCTGCGCCGCGGCCGCGCGTGAAGCTCCGTACGCGGATCGGGCGCGCCGTGCGGTGGCTCGCCAAGGCGGCCCTGGGCGCCGGGCGTCTGGCGTGGGCGGCGGCCCGCTTCTGCGGGCGGGCGCTCGGCCGTACGGCGGCCCGCCGGCTGCGCCGCACCCCCGCATGCCCGGAACCGTACGACTACGCTTACGCCTACGCCTCCGACGGCGACTACGCACCCGACTACGGCTGCGCCTACGAGGACGACCCCGGCGCGGACCCCCGCGCGCAGCAGCCCTGGCACGACGCCAGCACCCGCCGGGCCCGCTGGTCGGCGCTCCGCGCCTCGTCAGGCGGCCTGATGGCGGAGTTCGAGCCCGCCCTGCCGAGGGAACCGGAGGCAGACCTTCCGTACGAGGAACCGGCCACCGCACCCGCCGCGGCCTCCGGAAACGCCTCAGCCGCCGGTCCGGAAGGCGGCGGCTGAGACGTTCTCGGGCGTTCTCGGGCGTTCCCGGGGGTCCTTGGGCGTCCCGGGCGTCCTCGGGTAGGCAGGACCTGCCGGATTACTCCTGCTGGGCGCTGAGCAGCGGACGCAGCTGCTCGGGCAGCAGCTTCTCGCAGGACTGCGCGGCGGACTTGGTCAGGGCGTCGTTCACGCACGTGAAGTAGTCGCGGTAGACGAACTGGAGCGTGAAGGTCGCCGCCACCATGACCAGCGCCAGCGAGGCCGTGACCAGGCCCGCCACCGCCGCCGTCGTCTGCGGCCGGGTGGAGCCGGGCGTCGGCGCCGAGCCGGTGGCGGAAGCGCCCGCGGCGTCCGTACGGGGCGGTGCCTGGCCCGAGACGTCGGCGGCCGTGGCCCGCGCGCCGCCGCCCGCGCGGGCCGGCTTGGCGCGCAGCGAGCTGATGCCCCAGTACAGGGCGAGGGCGGCCAGCAGCAGAGAGATCTCCGGCAGGTTGAACAGGACGAAGAAGAAGCCCCACATGCCGGCGAGCAGCGCGTAGCGGGCGCGGCGCTGTGCCGGGTCGGTCGGGTCCCAGCGCAGCCCGCCGGGGCCGCCGGGGCTCCCGGGGCCGCCCTGGCCGCCCGGCCCCTGCTGGCCGCCACGGCCGCCGCCCTGCCGCGTACCGAAGCCGCCGCCCTGGCGGCCCGGCTGCCGGCTGCTCCACTGGCTGCCCCACGACTGCCCGTCTCCCGACTGCTCCTGCTCGCCGTCCTGCCCCTGGCCCTGCTGCGGGTGGCGGGGCTGCCACAGCTGGTCGGGGGCGTCGGCGGGCGGCGGCGCGAACGGGTTGTCGCCGTCCTGCTCCCGGTTACGGCCCTGGCCCCGGGGGCGGCTGTGGGCCCGCTCCCGGGCGGGCGTCCCGGCATGGCCCGCCGGGTCCGTCCCGTCCGTCGCGTCCGGGGACCCGGCCGGTTCCGACGAGCCGGGAGAACCACCGGTGCCCGACGAGCCCGGCCGGTCCGACGACCCCGGGGTGCCCGCGGAATCGGAGGACTGCTTGCGCTCGCGCAGCAGCACCGCCCCGGGAGCGGCGGCGGGCTGGGGGCACCTCCCAGCGAAGGCTGGGGGAGGGAGGAGGAGGGCCGCGCGGCGGCGTCGGTCCGGCATCTGGAGTGTGTCTTCCCCTTGTCTCGTCCGTACGTCCGACAGGTGGGCCGGGCGGACGGATACCACGAACAGCGTGCGTTCTCACGCCCGACGCTACCTCCCGCGTGCGCCCCCGTCCCGTGGGGGCCGCGCGGTGTGCCGGTATCGTTGCTGACGGTCGGCGCCTTCGTAGGGTTCCCCGGAATCCGGCGACCCATGGTTTTGTACGACCGCACAACACCGCACACCGCCGTACAGCAGCACCGCGCGAGAAAGAGCTCCGCCGTGGCCTCCGCTTCCTCGTCCTTCGCCGTCCCCGCCGCTTCACCGGCCCGGATCGTCGTCCTCGTCTCCGGTTCCGGTACGAACCTGCAGGCACTGCTCGACGCGGTCGCCGCCGAGGGGGGACGGGCCTACGGGGCCGAAGTGGTGGCCGTCGGCGCCGACCGCGACGACATCGCCGGGCTGGAGCGCGCCGAGCGGGCCGGGCTGCCGACCTTCGTGTGCCGGGTCGGCGACCACGCCGACCGGGCCGCCTGGGACCGCGCGCTGGCCGAGGCCACCGCCGCGTACGAGCCCGACCTCGTCGTCTCGGCCGGCTTCATGAAGATCCTGGGCAAGGAGTTCCTCGCCCGCTACGGCGGCCGGACCGTCAACACGCATCCGGCCCTGCTGCCGAGTTTTCCCGGTGCCCACGGCGTGCGCGAGGCCCTCGCGTACGGCGCCAAGGTCACCGGGTGCACCGTCCACTTCGTCGACGACGGCGTCGACACCGGCCCGGTCATCGCCCAGGCAGCGGTCGAGATCCGGGACGAGGACGACGAATCCGCGCTGCACGAGCGCATCAAGGAAGTCGAGCGCAAGCTGCTCGTCGAGGTCGTGGGGCGTCTGGCCCGGCACGGCTACCGCATTGAGGGACGAAAGGTACTGATCCCGTGACCGCCGAAGCAACGAAGCGGCCCATCCGCCGGGCGCTGGTCAGCGTCTACGACAAGACGGGCCTCGAAGAACTGGCCCAGGGGCTGCACGCGGCGGGCGTCCAGCTCGTCTCGACGGGCTCGACGGCCGCGAAGATCGCCGCGGCCGGCGTCCCGGTGACCAAGGTCGAGGAGCTGACCGGTTTCCCCGAGTGCCTGGACGGCCGGGTCAAGACGCTGCACCCCAAGGTGCACGCGGGCATCCTCGCCGACCTGCGCCTGGAGGACCACCGGCGGCAGCTCGACGAGCTGGGCGTGGAGCCGTTCGACCTGGTGGTCGTCAACCTCTACCCGTTCAGCGACACCGTGGCCTCCGGCGCCGCACCGGACGCGTGCGTGGAGCAGATCGACATCGGTGGGCCCTCGATGGTGCGCGCCGCCGCCAAGAACCACCCGTCGGTGGCCGTGGTCGTCAACCCGGGCCGCTACGAGGACGTGCTCAAGGCGGCCGCGGACGGCGGCTTCGACCTGGCGTCCCGCAAGCGGCTGGCCGCCGAGGCGTTCCGGCACACCGCCGAGTACGACGTGGCTGTGGCCTCCTGGTTCGCGGGGGACTACGCGGGCGACGGCGGCGAGTTCCCCGGCTTCCTCGGCGTGACGTACGAGCGCAAGAACGTGCTGCGCTACGGCGAGAACCCGCACCAGGCGGCCGCTCTGTACACAGGCGGCTGCGGCGGCCTGGCCGAAGCGGAGCAGCTGCACGGCAAGGAGATGTCGTACAACAACTACACGGACACCGACGCCGCGCGCCGGGCCGCGTACGACCACACCGAGCCCTGCGTGGCCATCATCAAGCACGCCAACCCGTGCGGCATCGCGATCGGCACGGACGTCGCGGAGGCGCACCGCAAGGCGCACGCCTGCGACTCGCTGTCCGCCTTCGGCGGCGTCATCGCCGTCAACCGCCCGGTGTCCGTGGCGATGGCCGAGCAGGTCGCGGAGATCTTCACCGAGGTCATCGTCGCCCCGGACTACGAGGACGGCGCCGTCGAGGTGCTGTCCCGCAAGAAGAACATCCGGGTGCTGCGCTGCCCCGAGGGCCCGCAGCCGCCCGCCGAGTTCAAGCCGATCGACGGCGGCGGCCTGGCGCAGGTCAAGGACGTCCTCCAGGCCGAGGGCGATGACCCGGCCAACTGGACGCTGGCCGCCGGCGAGGCGCTGTCCGACGGCGAGCTGGCCGAACTGGCCTTCGCCTGGCGGGCGTCGCGCGCCGTGAAGTCCAACGCGATCCTGCTCGCCAAGGACGGCGCGACGGTCGGCGTCGGCATGGGCCAGGTCAACCGGGTGGACTCGGCGAAGCTGGCCGTGCAGCGGGCCGGCGAGGAGCGGGCGCGCGGCTCCTACGCCGCCTCCGACGCCTTCTTCCCCTTCCCCGACGGCTTGGAGGTGCTGCTGGAGGCGGGCGTCAAGGCCGTGGCGCAGCCCGGCGGTTCGGTCCGCGACGAGCAGGTGATCGAGGCCGCGAAGGCCGCCGGCGTGACGATGTACCTGACGGGGACGCGGCACTTCTTCCACTGAGCCGCCCGGTTCCACTGAGCCGCACCGACGCGAAAGGCCCGTCTCCCGTGTACTGCGGGAGGCGGGCCTCGGCGTGTGCGCCGGGCGTGTCCGGCCGGCGCGGGCGTATCAGTAGCGGGGGCGCGTGAACCACGCCTGGCCGTCCTGCTTGGCCGCGAAGACGATGATGAGGATGGACATCACGAAGTTCGGGATGCCGTAGATCGCGATGGCGAAGGGAATGCTGCACAGGATCGACACGGACCCGAAGATGATCGTGCCGATGCGGATGCCGTTGGCGCCCTTGGAGTACTGGAGCGCGAGCACCAGCGCGACCGCCGCGTAGGCCGCCATGAGGATCATGCAGAAGACCATCATGCCCTTGCCCGCGTTCAGCAGGCCCTCGGTGTCCCCGCCCAGGCCGCTGTACTGCGACGAGGTGCTGCTCAGCTTGTTCAGGCCGACGGTCATCATGATGATGCCGATGACGCCCGTGACGGCGAGGACGTAGAGCATGACGCGGGCGGCCTTGATGCTGCCGGGCATCTGGTTCGGCGCCGGTATGCCGGGCATGCCGCCCTGGCCCATGGGACCCGTGGGGAACGGGGCATAGGGCTGCTGCTGCATCGGCTGCTGCTGCGGGTAGCCGTACTGGGGCTGGGGCGGGCCCTGGGGCTGGCCCTGGGGCGGGCCGTAAGGGTTCTGGTTCGGGTAACTCACGAGCGGTGTCCTTCGAGCGGTGTGATCCGGTGTCAGCCGGTGCTGCGCGGTTCCGGCGGTCCCGGGTGATGTAGGAGATCGGTAAGAGCCTACGGGCCGGAGAAGGCCCCCTCGCGCGAATTTGTGCAAGGGGGCCTGGGGGACGTGCGTACCGGGTTACTGGGTGCGGACGACCACCGAGCCGACGATCTTGTCGGCGAAGGTCTGCGACTTGTCGTCCCACAGCGGCCACCAGTAGCCGAGACCGCACAGCGGGGCGTCCACCGCGTGGCAGATCTTGCGGACCAGGGCCATGCCGAAGCCGAGCGGCTGGCCGGTGGCCTCGCGGACCACGCGGATGTTCAGGGCCTTCTTGCCCGGGGTCTGGCCGGTGGAGCCTTCCTTGACGAGCAGGAAGATGCCGCCGCAGAGCGCTATCAGAGCGGCGAGCACGACCAGGATGATCGCGAAGACCGGCACGCCGACGGCGTCGTCGTAGGCGTCCTGGATGCACTGGTAGTTGGTGCCGCAGTAGGACGTGTCCGGCCGCGTGGAGGTGGTGGAGCTCGCGGTGACGACGCCCGCGATGATGTACAGGACGATCGGCAGCGCGCCCATGATCAGTCCGTCGAGCAGGGCGGCGCCGACGCGCGCACCCCAGCTCGCGTAGCCCTGCGGCATGCCCATACCGGGCATTCCGGGCTGCTGGCCGTAGGGTGCCTGCTGCTGCGGGTAGCCGTACTGCTGCTGCGGCACCTGCGGCTGGCCGTACGGCTGCTGGGGAGCGCCCTGCGGAGGCTGCTGGGGGTAGCCGTAGCCCGGCTGCGGCTGCGGGGGCTGCTGCGGGTAGCCGTAGCCCGGCTGGCCCTGCGGGGGCGCCTGCTGTCCGTACGGGGCCTGCGGCGGCTGGCCGTACGGGCCGGGCTGCGCCTGGGGCGGCTGGCCGTACGGGTTGTTCGGGTCGCCAAAGCTCATTGGCTGATTTCCTCCGTTGTGTCCAATGGGGGACGGCAGGGCGTGCTCGGAGGAAAACTAGCGATAGTGGCCCGCCCCCCGATGTTGCCTGCGGCACTGAACGGCAATACTTCTAGTTGCGCATTATTGTTGTCCAGTCAAGAGGCGATGCGTTGTGCAAGTGCAATGATCGAATCCGTGAATGCATTTCGGTCATCTCCGGTCATCACTCTTGTCGGCGGGCATAGCGCGCCCCGATAGCGCGCCCTGATTGGAACGGAAGTGGCCTCATCCGGGAGGATGGGGGTATGAGCGCCCAGATTCTCGATGGCAAGGCCACCGCCGCCGCGATCAAGTCCGAACTCGCCGTCCGCGTGGAGGCACTGAAGGCCAAGGGCATCACGCCCGGCCTCGGCACCCTTCTGGTCGGTGACGACCCGGGCAGCCGCTGGTACGTCAACGGCAAGCACCGCGACTGCGCCCAGGTCGGCATCGCCTCCATCCAGAAGGAACTGCCGGACACCGCAACGCAGGAAGAGATCGAGGCCGTCGTACGGGAGCTGAACGAGGACCCGGCCTGCACCGGCTACATCGTCCAACTCCCGCTGCCCAAGGGCATCGACACCAACCGCGTCCTGGAGCTGATGGACCCGGCCAAGGACGCCGACGGCCTGCACCCGATGAGCCTGGGCCGCCTGGTGCTGGGCGTCGAGGGGCCGCTGCCGTGCACCCCGTACGGCATCATCCAGCTGCTCCGCCACCACGGCGTGACGATCAACGGGGCGCACGTGGTCGTGGTCGGCCGCGGCATCACCGTCGGGCGCTCCATCCCGCTGCTGCTTACCCGCAAGTCCGAGAACGCCACCGTCACCCAGTGCCACACCGGCACCCGCGACCTGGCCGCGCAGCTCAAGCAGGCGGACATCATCGTGGCCGCCGCCGGTGTGCCGCACATCATCAAGCCGGAGGACGTCAAGCCGGGCGCCGCCGTCCTGGACGTCGGCGTCAGCCGGGACGAGCACGGCAAGATCGTCGGCGATGTGCACCCCGGCGTCGCCGAGGTCGCGGGCTGGATCTCGCCGAACCCGGGCGGCGTCGGCCCGATGACCCGCGCCCAGCTGCTGGTCAACGTCGTCGAGGCCGCCGAGCGCTCCGCAGGCTGAGACCGCCGCCGACGCAGCACCGGAACGGATACGGAAAGGGACTGCCACCCATGAGTGCCGAAGCGCACGCGGACGGCGCCTCCGAACCGCAGCGGCCCTCGCGCCGCTTCCCGCGGATCACCACCGACACCGCGCGGCCGGAGGGCGGCGGTCGCACCGCCCCCGGCAGTGCCGCGCCGCCCGCCCGGCAGTGGCCGCTGCTGGCCGTCATGGGCGGCGTGGCCCTCGGCCTGCTCGTCGTCGCCCTCGACGGCTTCCGCATCGGGACGCTCCTGATCGGCCTGTCCCTGCTGGCCGGGGCGGTGCTGCGCCGGGTGCTGCCGAAGGTGGGCATGCTGGCCGTACGGTCCCGGTTCACGGACATGGCGACCTACGGCGGGCTGGGCCTGGCCATCGTCCTGCTCGCCCTGATGGCGCAGCCCAAGCCGTGGCTGAAGATCCCGTTCCTGGACGACCTGGTGCACTTCACGGTCTGGTGAGCCGGGGCGGTACGCGGCCCGCCCACGCCATTCGCGTGACGTCCGCCCGCGCGCCGCCCCCAGGGGCGGCCGCGGCGTACCGCCGCCGAGTAGCTTGGCGCCCCATGGCCAAGATCAAGGTTGCCCAGCCCGTCGCCGAGCTGGACGGCGACGAGATGACCCGCATCATCTGGTCCTCCATCAGGAACCGGCTGATCCTGCCCCACCTCGACATCGAGCTGGACTACTTCGACCTGGGCATCGAGAACCGCGACGCCACCGGCGACCAGGTCACCGTCGACGCCGCCCACGCGATCAAGAAGCACGGGGCCGGCGTCAAGTGCGCCACCATCACCCCGGACGAGGCGCGGGTCGAGGAGTTCGGCCTGAAAGCGATGTACCGCTCGCCCAACGGCACCATCCGCAACATCCTCGGCGGCGTCATCTTCCGCGAGCCGATCATCATGGCGAACGTGCCGCGCCTGGTACCCGGCTGGACCGAGCCGATCGTCGTCGGCCGGCACGCCTTCGGCGACCAGTACCGCGCCACCGACATGAAGGTCCCGGGCCCCGGCACCCTCACCCTGACCTACACGCCCCGCGACGGCGGCGACCCGGTCGAGCTGGAGGTCCACGACTTCCCCGGCCCCGGCGTCGCGCTCGCCATGTACAACCACGACGCGTCGGTTCGCGACTTCGCGCGCGCCTCGTTCCGCTACGGCCTGGCCCGCTCGTACCCGGTGTACCTGTCCACGAAGAACACGATCCTCAAGAAGTACGACGGCCGGTTCCGCGACCTCTTCCAGGAAGTCTTCGACGCCGAGTTCAAGGCCGACTTCGACGCCCGGGGCCTGACCTACGAGCACCGGCTGATCGACGACATGGTCGCCGCGGCCCTCAAATGGCCGGGCGGCTACGTCTGGGCCTGCAAGAACTACGACGGGGACGTCCAGTCCGACGTCGTGGCGCAGGGCTTCGGCTCGCTCGGCCTGATGACCTCGGTCCTGATGTCGGCCGACGGCCGGATCGTCGAGGCCGAGGCCGCGCACGGCACGGTGACCCGGCACTACCGGCACCACCAGCAGGGCAGGCCCACCTCGACCAACCCGATCGCCTCGGTCTACGCCTGGACCCGCGGCCTGGCCCACCGCGGCGAGCTGGACGGCACTCCCGAGGTCACCCGGTTCGCCCGGACCCTGGAGCGGGTCTGCGTGGAGACCGTCGAAGGCGGCCGGATGACCAAGGACCTGGCCCTGCTCGTCTCGGAGAACCAGCCCTACCTGTCCACCGAGGAGTTCCTCGACGCACTCGACGTAGGGCTCCAGAAGGCGATGGCCGACGAGAACGTCCCCAACTTCCCCTCCGAAACTTCCTGAGACGTCCTGAGACCACCTGAGACCTTCTGAACCCTCTGGGACCTTTGGATTCTGCCTGAGCCATCCGAGGCCCTACGAGGCCCTGTTAGGCAGGCGCGCGGAAGTGTACGGGGGTGCACAACCGCGTGTCCGCTGCCCTGATGCTCTCCTGCGCCCCTGAGATGGGAACTGGCATCCTGGCTCTGAGCATCCCTGTGAGTAACCACCGGAGCAGGCGGCGGGGAGTCTGTCCTGGCGCACGAGCGGACGTAAGGGCACTGAACAGGCGCAAGCAGGCGCATACGGGGGGTTAGGGGGAGGCAATGCCTCGCTGGAGGGCGCTACCGGAAGAACTCGATCCGCAGGTGAAGGAGTTCGCCAGTCAGCTGCGCAGACTCGTGGAGCGCAGCGGACTGAGCGTGGCCGCCGTCGCGGACCGTACCGGCTACAGCAAGACGTCCTGGGAGCGCTACCTCAACGGACGGTTGCTGCCGCCGCAGCGCGCGGTGGTGGCGCTGGCCGAGGCGACCGGCGCGCACGCCGGGCACCTCACCACGATGTGGGAGCTGGCCGAACGCGCCTGGAGCCGTTCGGAGATGCGGCACGACGTCACCATGGAGGCGATCCGGGTGGCGCAGGCGCGGGCCGCGCTGGGGGAGTTCGGCCCCGCCCCGGACAAGGCGAAGTCCCGTACCAAGGAGAAGGCCAAGGAACGGGGCAAGGACAAGTCCCAGGACCGCGAGCCGGACCAGGGGCGCGGCGACGAGGTGCCGTCCAGCGCGGACTTCCCCGGCCTGACCGTGCCGCCCGAGCCCTCGCCCGCCCCCTCGGCCCCGCCCGCGCCTCCCGCGGCACCGGCCGCGCCGCCGCCGGAACCCGCCGCCGAAGAAGCGGCGTCGCCGGCGGACGCGGACGGCACCGACCGGTCCGACCGCGTGACGTGGCCCCGCATGACCGACTACGGGGGCGCGGACCCCGCCGGGCCGGCGCCCCGGTACGACACCCCGCGGGCCGGGGCCGCCGGTCCGGCCGCCCCCGCCCCCGCCCCCGACGCCGCCGACCGGCAGCTGCGCCGCCGTCGCATCACGATGTTCCTGGCCGGTGTCGTCGGCGCGCTGCTCGTGATCGCCGCCGCGGTGCTGCTGCTGGACGTGGACGCCAAGGAGGGGGGCAAGCAGGCCGCGCCGAAGGTGTCGGCGTCCGCGAGCAAGAAACCGGTGCTGCCGGCCGGGGTGAAGTGCGCGGGTGCGGACTGTACGGGCAAGGACCCCGAGGCGATGGGGTGCGGCGGCCGGAACGCCGACAGCACGGCACGCGGTACGGCCGGGAACTCCCTGGTCGAGGTGCGGTACAGCAAGGTGTGCGGCGCCGCCTGGGCCCGTATCACCGGAGCGGTGCCCGGCGACGAGGCTTCGATCGCTTCGGGGGGCCGTACCGAGACGGCGAAGGCCGGGCAGGACGGCGACGCGTACACCGCGATGGTCCCGGTGACCGGGGACCCGGCGAAGATCAGGGCGTGCGGGACCACCGTGACGGGCGTGAAGGGCTGCACGAAGCCGGTACCGGCGGGCTCGGGCGGAACCACCGGAAGGTGACGCGCCCGGAGGCGGCGGGGCCGTGCGCGATACCGGCCCCGTGCCTGGGGCCGACCCCATACCTCGTACCGGCCCCGTGCCTGGTAACGACCCCTCCGCCCCGGAACGAACTACGACAATCCGGTCGCTGCGAGAAGGACAGCATGACGGTGGATTGCGCGCGCGAATCCGGGGCAGGGGCATAACCAACCCCCCCCACGGGTGCGGCACCATCAGGCGGCCGTCCGCGCTCCCCCTCCTTGAGCGGACGGCCGCCCGGCACGCACCCGCGGGGGCCCGCGAACGGCCCGCCCGCCGGGTTACGGGCAGCCGGTGAGGCGTGCCACACCGGCCCGGCGACCGGGCGGGGCGGCGGTCCGATAGCCTGACGGCCGGGTCTCTCGATACCAAGAGATCTCGGTAAACGGGCAGGGGTTCCCGCCGCCACCTATGCGGTAAGGGGGCTTGCCCCCAGAAAACATCGCGCAGGAGATCGCCATGACCCGCACTCCCGTCAATGTCACCGTCACCGGCGCGGCCGGTCAGATCGGTTACGCCCTCCTCTTCCGCATCGCCTCCGGTCATCTGCTCGGCGCGGACGTGCCGGTCAAGCTGCGCCTCCTGGAGATCCCGCAGGGCCTCAAGGCCGCCGAGGGCACCGCCATGGAGCTCGACGACTGCGCCTTCCCGCTGCTGCGCGGCATCGACATCTCCGACGACCCGAACGTGGCCTTCGACGGCGCGAACGTGGCCCTGCTCGTCGGCGCCCGCCCCCGTACCAAGGGCATGGAGCGCGGCGACCTGCTGGAGGCCAACGGCGGCATCTTCAAGCCGCAGGGCAAGGCCATCAACGACCACGCGGCGGACGACATCAAGGTCCTGGTCGTCGGCAACCCCGCCAACACCAACGCCCTGATCGCCCAGGCCGCCGCCCCGGACGTACCGGCCGAGCGCTTCACCGCGATGACCCGCCTGGACCACAACCGCGCCATCTCGCAGCTCGCGCAGAAGACCGGCACCCCGGTCTCCGAGATCAAGAAGCTGACGATCTGGGGCAACCACTCCGCGACCCAGTACCCGGACATCTTCCACGCCGAGGTCGCCGGCAAGAACGCCGCCGAGGCCGTGAACGACCAGGCGTGGCTGGCCGACACCTTCATCCCGACCGTCGCCAAGCGCGGCGCCGCGATCATCGAGGCCCGGGGCGCCTCCTCGGCCGCCTCCGCCGCCAACGCCGCCATCGACCACGTCCACACCTGGGTCAACGGCACCGCGGACGGCGACTGGACCTCCATGGGCATCCCCTCGGACGGCTCCTACGGCGTCCCGGAGGGCCTGATCTCCTCCTTCCCGGTCACCACCAAGGACGGCAAGTACGAGATCGTCCAGGGCCTGGAGATCAACGACTTCTCGCGCGAGCGCATCGACGCGTCCGTCCAGGAGCTGGCCGACGAGCGCGAGGCCGTCCGCGGTCTCGGTCTCCTCTGATCCCGGACAGCGCGCGCGTCCGCTGACGCGCCCCGCACGGCCGGAGCCCGTACGGAACCCCTCGGGGACCGTACGGGCTCCGTCGTTGTGTCACACCTTCGTTGTGTCACACCTTGGTGTGATCTTCCGGGTGTGCTCCTGGCACAGCTCACCGGCCTCATTTATGCTGCGGCGTTCGTGACACACAACCCACCCGCTCGCAGGGGTGGTTGGTGCCTGGGGGGAATCAGGTGACACACACGTACGTGCCGCAGCAGTCCGGCCCGCAGGACGGCCCGCGCGCCGCGGGGCCGCGGCACCCCGGCGCCAGCGAGGCCACCCGGCTGCTGTGCGCGGGCACCTACCTCGACCCCGCCTACCGCGACGCGGTGATCGACGAGCTGTACGTCCACGAAGAGCGCCTCGCCGCCCCGTCGCTGGGCTGCGACGCGGCCCGTGTGCTGGCCCACGCGCTGCGCGCCCGCCGCATCGAACTGGCCTGGTCCGCCGCCGTACTGCTCCTGTGGATCGTGTCCGTCCCGCTCTCCTCCGGGCTGGTCCTGCTATACCTGCTGCCGGTCCTGCTGCTCTCGCTGGCCGGCTTCGTACGGGGCCGCGCCGCACGGCCGCCCTGGTACCGGCGGGCCGGCGGCTGGGTGCTGCGCTGGTACGGGCGCTTGAGCGCGCTGGGCGTGGCCGTGACGCTGCTGGTCATGGCGTTGGGCGGCGACGACTCCGGCGGGTCGTCGTACGGCTCCTCCGGCAGGTTCTCCGGCCCGGCCGACAACCCGCTGGCGCTGCTCCTGCCCGCCGGACTGCTCGGTCAGGGCCCGGCCGCGGCACAGCCGCTCCACGCCTGGCTCGCCCTGGCTTTCCCCGCCCTCCTGGCCTGGGCGGTCGGCGCGCAGCACGGCCAGGTCGCCAAGGTGCTGACCACCGAACTGTCCAGGAACCGGTTCCCGGACGCCGCCGCCGACCCCGCCGAAAGGGCCGAGGGCACCCGCTTCCGGCGGCTGCGCCACCGCATCCGTACCGAACAGCACGGCCCGCTGGTCATGTACCGCGCGGCCGACCCGTTCTGCGGCGCGGGCACGCCGTACGAGACCTGGTCCCTGTCGGTGGAGCTGCGGCCGCGCAAGGACGCGGCGGCCACGGACGACGACGCCGGCGGCGGGCCGCTGCCGCTGGACAACGACACCGTCCTGCGGCGGATCATCCCCCTGGTCGCGGCGCTGCGCGAACCCTCGGCGCACGGCTCGCCGCAGGCCGCCGCCGCGGTGCGCGACCGGCTGCGCGAGCTGGAGCTCGACGAGTGCGTCTTCCTGCCGGTGGCCGGGCTGCCGTCCAGGGACGCCGCCCCGTACGGGCCCGGCGGCTTCGCGGAGCACCGGGCCGCCGCGGTCGAGGAGGGCGGCGAGACCCGGCGGCACTTCCTGCGCGTCCGCGTCGGCGGCTGGGGCGAGGGCATCGTCACGACGGTGTTCGTCCGGGTCCACACGCAGGGCAACATGCTCATGCTGGAGGTCGCGCCGCACGTCCTGTGGCCGGTACGGGCCCTGTACCGCGAAGCCGACCGGATCGCGCACCGCTACCGCCACAACAACCCCTTCGGCAAGGCCGTGTGGGCACTCGCCCGGACACCGCGCTCCGCCGGGCGCGCCGTGGTGAGCCTGTGGCGCGGCTTCGTCTCCACGTGGAGCATGCTCACCGGGGGCCACCGCGGTGCGCTGCCGGACGGCCCCGCTGCTTCGGTCCGCGAACTGGGCTCCGACGGCGACGCCTCGCTTTTCCAGGAGATGGACGTCACCCGCTACCTGAAGAGCATCCAGGACCGGGTGGCGAGCGGCGTGCGGCTGGCGCTGCACGAGGCCGGCTGGCAGACCGACGAGTTCGAACAGCGGATCGTCAACGTCGGCAACGGGGGCGTCTTCATCGAGTCCGCACACGGCGCCGTCGGCATCGGCGACCACAACACGATCATCAGCAACGGTTTCGACGCTGCCGCCAAGGCGGGCAAGCAGGCCCCCAAGCCGGGCCGGCAGACCGGCGGGGGCCGGTGAACGGGAACCGGTGAAAAGGACACGGACGCGCGCCGGCGGCGGAGGCACAATCGTGCCGGAGGCCGGAGCGTACGGCACGACAGCGGACGGACGGGGAGGCGGACATGGCAACGGCTGACGAAGGCAACCGCGGCATCCACATCGGCAAGGTGCACGGCGCCTTCGCCATCGGCGACAACAACACGGTCACCCACAACGAACACGCGCCCGGCAACCCGGACACCGACCCCGCCCAGGAGGAACTGCTCGCCGCCGTACGCCAGTTGCGCGCAGACCTGGCCAGGGTCATCGAAACGCCGCAGGTCACGCTGCTCAGCGCCGAACTGGCCGACGCCCAGCAGGAGATCGAGACCGGCGGCCGGACCGCCCCGGGCCGGCTGGACCGGCTGCGCGTGGCCCTCGCCGACGCGGGCGCGGTGACCGGCATGCTGGCGTCCGGCGCGGCCGTGGCCCAGTCCGTGGCCGGGCTGCTGGGAGGCTGAGCATGAGCGAGCAGGGCCACGGCGCGGCCGGTGTGCGCTGGAACGACGAGGCGCAGTGCTGGGACACCGGCGGCCCCGCCCCGGCGCCGTACACCAGCCCGCTGCCCCCGAAGCCGGGCTTCGTCCCCGACCAGGGGCCGGTGCCCCCGCCGCCCGGCGCCGGGGCGCCGCCCGCCCGGCGGGTGGCCTGGTCGGTGCCCGTCGTCGTCGGCGCGGCGGTCGCCGTGGTGGCCGCGGGCTTCGGCGGCGGCTGGCTGCTGTGGGGCGGCGACAGTGGTGCGGTCCGCGCGGAGGACGGCCGGTCGTCGGCCTCGGCGTCCGCCGGGTCCCCGGGGCCGCACAAGGCGCCGGGGACGGGCGACGTACCGGCCGGCTCCGCCACCGGCGGCCCGTCCTCCGGCGCACCCTCGGGGGCACTCCCGGCCGGCTACCGGCTGGTGCGGGACAGCGCCGGCTTCACCCTCGCCGTACCGGAGACCTGGCAGCGCTCCGCACGCAAGGACGGCGTCTTCTACACCGCCCCCGACCAGCGCTACCTCCTCCAGATCTTCGAGATCACCGAACCGGACATCACCCCGTACGAAGCCCTCAAGGCCACCTCCGAGAGCCTGGCCGACAAGCCCGGCTACGTGGAGATGAGCCTCGGCCCCGTCGGCGACGTCGGCGTCGGCACCGGCGCCACCGAGCTGGTGTACGCCTACGACAGCGACAAACTCGGCGTCCGCGCCCGCGTCACGGACCGCGCCTTCACCGTCCCCGACGGCCGCCAGTTCGCCGTCCTCGTCCTCGGCCCCGACGCCGAATGGCCCACCCAGGCCCGCATCCAGCGCACCGCCTTGGAGCACTTCGCCCCACGCGCCTCCTGAACGACAGCACCCGGCCAGGCAGTGGCCCAAAACCGCCCCTCCCGTAGCGCCGCTACCTCGGCATGTAGTACTTCTTATATATGAGCGAGCAGGTGCACAACAGGCTGGCGATGGTGCGTGCCGAACGCAAGGTGTCCCGGCAGGAACTGGCCGACGCGGTCGGAGCCCACTACCAGACCATCGGCTACATCGAGCGCGGGCAGTACAACCCGAGCCTCGACCTCGCCCTGCGCATGGCCGAGTTCTTCGAACTGCCGGTCGAGGCGTTGTTCTCCCTCCGGCCGTTCCGCCCGCTCACCGACGAGGTTTACGGGAGGAAACAATGACGACCACCGATACCACCCCCACGGCCCGCCGGCCGCGCACCCGCTACGACGAGCACATGTACACCCTCATGAACCGCCGTGAGGGCGTTGAGCTGTACGCGACGGCAGGGCGGCGGCGCGCGGTCGTCATCGCGCACGTGCTGCTCACCGCGGCGAGCCTGGCCGCGCTGTTCAGCGCGTTCGCGACTGCCACGGTCTGGCTCAGCTTCGTCCCGCTGATGCTGTTGCTCCCCTGGTGCATAGCCACCGGTGTGATCAACGCGGCCACCCGCGGTCTCCTCGAACTACGGACCCGTGTCCTGGACGAGCGCCAACTGGCCGAGCGCGACCGGGTGCGCGCCCTGGCCCACCGCCTGACCACGTACGTACTGCTGTGCGCCGTGGCGGGCGGGATCGTGGTCGGCGAGCTGGGCGGGCTGACGGCCGGCGGGGTGGTCCTTCCCGTGCTGATCTCGGCGTTCGCCGTGCACTGGCTGATGCCGATGTGGGTGGCCGGGATGACGGCTCAGGACGAACCGGCCGACGAGACGGACGCGTAGCCCAGCACCCCGCGGGTCAGGCAGGCCGGGCCGGTGGGGTGCGGGGCGTACGGCGTTTCGCGTGCGGCGCTGGACCGCCGCTTCACCGGACTGATCGGTGAGGGGCGTACGGCGGGGGCCGTGCGGAAGGGGCCGAATGGTGGGTTTGGGGCGTGTGGGGTGGGGCCAGTGACCCGGTGTGGGGGTGGCAAACCTGTATTCAGGGGGCTGGAGGAGTGAGTCGGGTCACTTTCCGCGAACGTTTCGGCATAGGTAAAGGGGTTCCGGGGAGGGGTCCTCGTTGCTGGTGTGAACCAGTGGCAACAAACCGGTAGTCGAAAGGCAGAACAGACGTGTCGGCAAACGAGACGATTCACGTAGACGGGGTGTGGCGCTCCGCCGTATCCGGCGCCACTCGGGAGATCCTGGACCCCGCCGATGCGAAGACGCTCGAAGTCGTCGCCGAGGGCGGCGCCGAAGATGCCGACGCGGCGGTCGAGGCCGCGCGCCGCGCGTTCGACGGCGGGGCGGGCCGGTGGCCCCGTACGCCGGTCGCGGAACGGGCCGCGCTGCTGCGGCGGGTCGCCGACCTGCTCCAGCGGGACCGCGAGGAGATCGCCCTCATAGAGAGCCGGGACACCGGCAAGACCCTCGAAGAGGGCCGGGTGGACGTCGACGATGTCACCAACGCCTTCCGGTACTTCGCCGATCTGGTGATGAACGAGAGCGGCGGGCGCGTCGTGGACGCCGGCAGCCCGGACGTGCACAGCGTCGTCGTGCACGAGCCGGTCGGCGTCTGCGCGATGATCACGCCGTGGAACTATCCGCTCCTGCAAGCGAGTTGGAAGGTCGCGCCGGCGCTCGCCGCGGGCAACACCTTTGTGATCAAGCCGAGTGAGGTCACTCCGCTCTCGACGGTGTACCTGGTCAAGCTGCTGGTCGAGGCGGGGCTGCCGGCCGGGGTCGCCAACATCGTCACCGGCGCGGGCCTGCCGGTCGGGCAGCGGCTGGCCGAGCACCCGGACGTGGATCTGTTCTCCTTCACCGGCGGGCTGGTCAGCGGTACGAAGGCCGGTTCGGCCGCGGTCGCGGGCGCCAAGAAGATCGCGCTGGAGCTGGGCGGCAAGAACCCGAACGTCGTCTTCGCCGACTCCTGCGCCACCGACGAGGGCTTCGACACCGCCGTCGACCAGGCGCTGAACGCCGCCTTCGCGCACAGCGGCCAGGTCTGCTCGGCCGGTGCCCGCCTGATCATCGAGGAGTCGGTGCGGGATCGTTTCGTCGCCGAACTGGCCCGCCGCGCCGAGAAGATCAAGCTGGGCCGCGGCACCGAAGAGGGCGTCGAGTGCGGGCCGCTCGTCTCGCAGCAGCAGTTGGAGAAGGTGGAGGCATACGTCGCGTCCGCTCTCCAGGAGGGCGCCCAGCTGCGGTGCGGCGGACGCCGCCCGGAGGCCAGCGAGGTCCGCCCGGCCACCGGCTACTTCTACAGCCCGACCGTTCTGGACGGCTGCCACCGCGACATGAAGGTGGTCCGCGAGGAGACCTTCGGGCCGATCCTGACCGTGGAGACGTTCACGACCGAGGACGAGGCCGTCGCGCTGGCCAACGACACCGAGTACGGCCTGGCCGGCGCCGTCTGGTCGGCCGACACCGCCCGCGCCCGCCGGGTCGCCGCCCGCCTGCGGCACGGCACGATCTGGATCAACGACTACCACCCGTACCTGCCGCAGGCCGAGTGGGGCGGCTTCGGGAAGTCCGGCATCGGCCGGGAACTGGGCCCCGCGGGTCTGGACGAGTACCGCGAGAGCAAGCACGTTTACGAGAACCTCCGGCCGGAGCCGGTCCGTTGGTTCGCGGGCTGAGGGCCCGTCTGTTCACCGCACCACGCACGCACGAACTTTGCAGAAGGAGTGCCACCTCATGCCCGTGTACGACTACGTGATCGTCGGCGGTGGGACCGCCGGATCGGTGATCGCCTCCCGGCTCACCGAGGACCCGGACGTCAGCGTCGCCGTCATCGAAGGCGGCCCGTCCGACATCGACCGCGAGGACGTGCTGACGCTGCGCAAGTGGCTCGGCCTGCTCGGCGGCGACCTGGACTACGAGTACACGACCACCGAACAGCCCCGCGGCAACTCGCACATCCTGCACAGCCGCGCCAAGGTGCTGGGCGGCTGCTCGTCGCACAACACCCTGATCTCCTTCAAGCCGCTGCCGTCCGACTGGGACGAGTGGGAGGCGGCGGGCGCCACCGGCTGGGGCGCCAAGGACATGGACCCCTACTTCGGCAAGCTGCGCAACAACATCGTGCGGGTGGCCAAGAAGGACCAGAACCAGATCGCCACCGACTGGATCGAGGCCACCAAGACCGCCCTGGGCGTGCCCGAGGTCGTCGGCTTCAACGACCAGCCGTTCGAGGAGGGCGTCGGGTTCTTCGACCTGTCGTACCACCCGGAGAACAACAAGCGCTCCTCCGCCTCGGTCGCGTACCTGCACCCGCACATGGAGGCCGGCGACCGCCCCAACCTCACGCTGATGCTGGAGACCTGGGCGACCAAGCTGGAGCTGGACGGCACCACCGCCAAGGGCGTCCACGTCCGTACCAAGGACGGCGAGGAGGTGTACGTCGAGGCCGCGCGCGAGGTGCTGGTGTGCGCCGGCGCGGTGGACACCCCGCGGCTGCTGATGCACTCGGGCATCGGCCCGAAGCAGGACCTGGAAGCGCTGGGCATCGAGTGCAAGCTCGACCTGCCGGGCGTCGGCGAGAACCTGATCGACCACCCGGAGTCGGTGATCGTCTGGGAGACCAACGGGCCGCTGCCGGACAACTCCGCGATGGACTCCGACGCGGGCCTGTTCGTGAAGCGGGACCCGGACCACAAGGGCCCGGACCTGATGTTCCACTTCTACCAGATCCCGTTCACCGACAACCCGGAGCGACTGGGCTACGAACGCCCCGAGCACGGCGTGTCGATGACGCCGAACATCCCCAAGTCCCGGGCGCGCGGCCGGCTCTACCTCACCTCCGCCGACCCCGAGGTCAAGCCCGCGCTCGACTTCAAGTACTTCGAGGACGAGGGCGACTACGACGGCAAGACCCTCGTGGACGGCATCAAGCTGGCCCGCAAGGTCGCCGAGGCCGAGCCGTTCAAGAAGTGGCTCAAGCGCGAGGTCTTCCCCGGTCCGGACGTGACCGACGACGAGCAGATCAGCGAGCTGGTCCGCAAGGCGGCGCACACCGTGTACCACCCGGCCGGCACCTGCAAGATGGGCGCCAAGGACGACAAGACGGCGGTCGTCGACCCCGAGCTGAAGATCCGCGGCCTGTCCGGCATCCGGATCGCCGACGCGTCGGTCTTCCCGACGATGCCCGCCGTGAACCCGATGATCGGCGTGCTGATGGTGGGGGAGAAGGCAGCCGAGCTGCTGGTTGACTCCCCGACCCAGGGAGGTGGTGCGTGATGGCCGCCACCGCCCCCGAAGCCGGTATACCCCAGCCCCGCAAGGCCGCCGACAACCTGGCGGCCGAGGACGCCCGGGACCCCCGGGACGTCGTGTTCTCCGTCCGCAACCTGTGGAAGGTCTTCGGCCCGAAGGCCGAACGCGTCCCGGACGACGCCGAGCTGACCGGCCTGTCCGCGCGCGACCTGCGCGAGCGGACCGGCTGCACGGCCGCCGTCCGCGACGTCAGCTTCGACGTCCACAAGGGCGAGGTCTTCGTCGTCATGGGCCTGTCGGGCTCCGGCAAGTCCACCCTGGTGCGCTGTCTGACCCGGCTCATCGAGCCGACCAGCGGCGGCCTGGACATGGACGGCGAGGACGTCCGCGCCATGGACAAGACGCAGCTGCGCGAGCTGCGCCGCCGCCGCGCCGCCATGGTCTTCCAGCACTTCGGCCTGCTCCCGCACCGTTCGGTGATCGACAACGTCGCGTACGGCCTGGAGATCCAGGGCGTGCCCCGCGCCGAACGCCGCGAGCGCGCCGCCGAGATGGTGGAGAAGGTCGGCCTCGCGGGGCTGGAGAACCGCCGACCCGGACAGCTGTCCGGCGGCCAGCAGCAGCGCGTCGGGCTCGCCCGCGCGCTCGCCGTGGACCCCGAAGTCCTGCTGTTCGACGAGCCGTTCAGCGCGCTCGACCCGCTGATCCGGCGGGACATGCAGGAAGAGGTCGTCCGGCTGCACGAGGACGAGGGCCGCACGATGGTCTTCATCACGCACGACCTCGCCGAGGCGCTGCGTATCGGTGACCGGATCGCCCTGATGCGCGACGGAAGAATCGTTCAACTCGGCACCCCCGAGGAGATCGTGGGCTCCCCGGCCGACGAGTACGTCCGCGACTTCGTCCAGGACGTGCCGCGCGAACAGGTGCTGACCGTACGGCGCGCCATGCGCCCGGCCGAGGCCGGCGAGACGGAGGAGGGTGCCGCGCTCGCGCCGGACACCCTGGTCTCCGACGCGATCGAGGCCGTCGCCCGCTCCGGCGGCGCGGCCCGCGTCATGGACGGCAAGCGCTGCCTGGGCATCGTGGACAGCACCTGTCTGCTG
Source organism: Streptomyces sp. NPDC017056 (assembly GCF_044332485.1). Taxonomy (NCBI): domain Bacteria; kingdom Bacillati; phylum Actinomycetota; class Actinomycetes; order Kitasatosporales; family Streptomycetaceae; genus Streptomyces; species Streptomyces sp. NPDC017056. Next base: position 321,713 of record NZ_JBIRPD010000007.1, read on the forward strand.
AACGTCGTCGCCCGGATAGACGCCGGCGAGGTGGCCGCCTGATGTCCGCGCATTCCAGTACCGCCAACGCCGCCGCGATAGCGGCCGGTTGGCCGCCGACCCGGCGGCCCGTGCGGGTCGCCCCCGCCCAGGTGCGGAGGCTCCAGCCGCCGACCCGGGACGGGTTCCGTACCCGGCCAGTCCCTGTAGTCCACTCCCTGGCGAGCCGGTTCCGCGCCGCCGTACGGCACCGCTGGCACGAGGCCCAGCGCGCCGCGGCGATGCAGGTGCCGGCCGGCACGGTGAAGCGGGGGCGCGCATGACGGCCGCCACCCCCACCGCAAGCACCACCGCCGCGCCCGACGAGCCGGGCGCCCTGCGGACCGCCCTCCAGAGCCGCGGCCTCCGCAAGATCCTCATCCTCGCCGTCGCCGCCGCGGTCCTCGTCCCGCTCGCCCACGCCAAGTGGTCCAGCGGCACCTGGCCGAGCGACCTGACCGTCGACCTGACAGGACCGCTCGGCAGAACCAGCGACTGGATCATCGACAACCGCGACAGCCACCCGCTGTTCGTGTACTTCCTCGGCCACCTCAGCAACGCCGTCGTGATCTCCGTACGCGCCGTCTACCAGCTTCTGCTGCTGCTCGGCTGGACCGGCGTCACCGCGGGGGTCACCCTCGTCGCCTGGCGCGTCGCGGGCGTCCGCATCGCCGCGACCGCGCTGATCTCGTTCGCCGTCAGCGGCGTCCTGGACATGTGGCTGCCGACCATGCAGACCCTCGCCCTGATGATCGTGGCGGTCGTCGCCTCGGTCGTCGTGGGCGCGCTGCTGGGACTCGCGGGCGGCCTCTCCGAGCGGCTGTTCAAGATCCTGCGGCCGGTGCTGGACACCATGCAGGTGCTGCCGGCCTTCGCGTACCTGCTGCCCGTCGTGCTGGTCTTCGGCATCGGCGTGCCCGCGGCGCTGCTGGCCACCGTCGTGTACGCGGCCCCGCCGATGGCCCGGCTGACCGCGCTCGGCCTGCGCGGCGCGGACCCCGGCGTGCTGGAGGCCGTCTCCTCGCTCGGCGCGACCGGCCGGCAGCGGCTGCTGACCGCCCGCCTGCCGCTGGCCCGCAAGGAACTGCTGCTCGGCCTCAACCAGACGATCATGATGGCGCTGTCCATGGCCGTCATCGCCTCCATGATCGGCGCGGCCGGTCTCGGTGACCGCGTCTACCAGGCCCTCGCCTCGGTGGACGTCGGCGCCGCGCTCGCCGCCGCCGTGCCGATCGTGCTGCTCGCCATCGTCATGGACCGGACGACCGCCGCCGCCGGCGAGCGGATGGGCGCCGACCCGGCGACCCGCGGCCCGAAGCTGCTGCGCGGCCGGCGCGCCTGGGCCGGCATCGCCGTCGTCACCGCCGTCGTCACCGTCGCGGGACGGCTGGCCGGCTCCACCATCTGGCCCTCCGGCTGGACGGTGGCCATCGCCCGCCCGGTCAACGACTTCAAGGAGTGGATGGTCGACCACCTCTACTCCGGGGTCCCCGTCGTCGGCGGCACCGCCGACTGGGCCGCGCACTTCACCTCCTGGGTCCTGGACCCGCTGCGCGACGGCCTGACGGCGCTGCCCTGGTGGGGCGCGCTGCTCATCGTCGCCGCGCTGGCCTGGCTGATCGGCACCTGGCGCACCGCGCTGACCGCGACGCTCGCGATGGCCGCCATCGGCGTCCTCGGCGTCTGGAAGCCGTCCATGAACACCCTCTCCCAGGTCCTCGCCGCGCTCGTGGTGACCCTGGTGCTGGGCTTCGGCGTCGGCATCCTCGCCGCGGGCAGCAAGCGCCTGGAGGCGATCCTGCGCCCGGTCCTGGACGTCATGCAGACCATGCCGCAGTTCGTGTACCTGATCCCGGTGGTCGCGCTGTTCGCCGTGGGCCGCGCCCCGGCCGCTGCCGCAGCCGTCGTGTACGCGCTGCCCGCGGTCATCCGCATCACCACCCAGGGCCTGCGGCAGGTCGACCCGGCCGCGATGGAGTCCGCCCGCTCGCTGGGCGCCACCCGCTGGCAGACCCTGCGGCAGGTGCAGCTCCCGCTGGCCAGGCCCGCACTGCTGCTGGCCGTCAACCAGGGCGTCGTCCTCGTCCTCGCGGTCGTCATCATCGGCGGCCTGGTGGGCGGCGGCGCGCTCGGCTACGACGTCGTCACCGGTCTCGCCACCGGCGACCTGGCCCTCGGCCTCGTCGCGGGCGTGGCCATCGTCTGCCTCGGCCTGATGCTCGACCGGGTCACCCAGCCGACGCAGCGCCGCACCGCGGGGAAGGGAGCGTAACCATGTCCCGTACCCGTATACGCGTTGCCGGGGCCGCCGCGCTGGCGGGGGCGGCACTGCTCGCCCTCTCCGGCTGCGGCAAGGCCGACATGACCAAGCAGGGCTCGCCCTTCCAGGCGGCGGGCGGCGCCAAGTCCGTCACCCTGTCCGTGCAGACCTGGGTCGGCGCGCAGGCCAACGTCGCGGTGGCCAAGTACCTGCTCGAACACGAGCTGGACTACCACGTCGACACCGTCCAGGTGGACGAGATCCCGGCCTGGGACGCGCTCAGCCAGGGCCGGGTGGACGCGATCCTGGAGGACTGGGGCCACCCGGACCAGGAGAAGCGTTACGTCAAGGACAAGAAGACGATCACGGCGGGCGGCGGCAACGGCGTCACCGGACACATCGGGTGGTGGGTCCCCAAGTACTGGGCCGACCAGCACCCGGACGTGACCGACTGGAAGAACCTCAACAAGTACGCCGACCAGCTCCGCACCTCCGAGAGCGGCAGCAAGGGCCAGCTGATGGACGGCTCGCCGTCCTACGTCACCAACGACAAGGCGCTGGTGAAGAACCTCAAGCTGGACTACGAGGTCGTCTTCGCGGGCTCCGAGGCGGCGCAGATCACCCAGATCCAGCAGTTCGCCAAGCAGAAGAAGCCGTTCCTGACGTACTGGTACGAGCCGCAGTGGCTGTTCAACCAGGTGCCGATGGTGGAGGTCAAACTCCCCGAATACACCGACGCCTGCGCGGAAAAGGGCGCGAAGGACCCGTCGACGGTCGACTGCGCCTATCCGACGACGCCGCTCCAGAAGTTCTTCAACACCGACTTCGCCAAAGGCGGCTCCGAGGCCGCGGTGTTCCTGAAGAACTTCCACTGGACGAAGGAAAACCAGAACGAGGTCTCCGAGATGATCGCCTCCGACGGGCTGTCCGCCGACGAGGCGGGCAAGCGCTGGGTGGCGAAGCACCCGGAGGTCTGGAAGAAGTGGCTGCCGAAGAAGTAATCGCGGCCGGCGCTTCCGGATGAGAGCCGGGCGGGTATGTCTTCGGGCAGACCCGCCCGGCTTTTCCTCCTCCTCAAGGTGCAGCGGTTCCGGTACCGGCGTACGGATAATCGGGGGCATGCCTTTCACGCCGCCGCCGACGGCCCCGCCGTACGACGCCGACCGGTCGCGCCGGCGCAAGAGGCGCCGCCTGCTCTTCCTTCTGGAGGTGGCCGCGGGATTCGGCTATCTCGGCCTCCTCGGCCCTTACTCTTTCGGATACTTCGAACTGCTGCCGGCCGAGAAGAAAATCGCCCTGTGTGCCGTCGCGGCCCTGCTGCTGCCCGTTCGCCGGCGCTTTCCCGTCACCATCCTGCTCGTCCTCGCCGCGTTCGCCGGGGCCCTGCCGGTGGTCGGGATGCTGACCGCCCTCGTCGCCTACGACGCCATCCGGCGCATCGACGACCCCCGCCGCCGTACCGTCGTCCTCCTCACCGCGACGGTCATCCCCCTGCTCACCGCCATCGTCGGCACGGTGGGCACGGGCTACGAGAGCTGGCGCTTCGGCTTCGCCCAGGGCGCCGTGGTCGGCGGCGTCGGCATCCTCGTCCCTGGCCTGGTCGGCAGCTCGCGCGGGCAGCAGGAACGCCTGCTGGTGGCCCTGCGGGAGCGGGCCGCCGCAGCCGAGGAGGCCCGGCGGCTGGTCGACAGCGCGTCCCGCGTCGAGGAGCGCTCCCGTATCGCCGCCGAGATGCACGACCTGGTGGGCCACCGGCTCAGCCTGATCTCGCTGCGCAGCGGCGGCCTGGAGATGGCGCTCGCCTCGAAGGCGCCCGAGCTCCAGGAGGAGGCCGCCCAGGTACGGGCGGCCACCCGGGACGCCATGAACGAACTGCGCGGCGTCCTCGGCGTCCTCGGACCGCTGGGCCGCGACACCGGCACCCAGGCGCTCACCGACGCCACCGGCACCCGCTCCGACATCGCGGCGCTGGCCGAGGAGTCCCGGGCCGCGGGCATCCGCGTCTCCGTCCGCTGGCAGGGCGCCGACCTGGACGGGCTGGAGCCGCGGGTCCGGCGCGCGGTGCACCGCGTCGTCCGCGAGTCCCTCACCAACGTCCACCGGTACGCGGCCGGCGCGTCCGTCGAGCTGACCGTGGAACACACCGCCGACCGGGTACGGGTCACGGTGCGCAACGGCGCGCCCCCGAAGCTGCCGGAAGTCACCACCGGACTCGGCACCGGCCGCGGGCTGACCGGACTGCGCGAGCGGGTCGGCCTGCTCGGTGGCGAGCTGCGGGCGGAGCCCACCGGCGTCGGCGGGTTCCTGGTGCAGGCGACGGTCCCCGCGCACCCGGCCGCCCCGTCGGCGTCCGGCGCCGGGCAACCGTACGTGCCACCCGCCCTCCTGGCCGCCGAGGGGCGCCAGCCCGGCGCGCTGCCCGGCGTACTGCGCCACCTGCCCGGCCTCGCGACCGGCGTCCTCGGGCTGGTGGGCGTGGGGACGATGCTGGCGCTGGGACTGGAACTGGTACAGAGTTCCCGCGAGCCGGAGCCGATCTCCGAGCAGAGCATCCACGTCGGCATGACCCGGCACGACGTCGAGTCCGCCTTCCTGTACGACAGCGTCCTGGCCCGCGCCGCGGCCAGGGGCCACGAGCCGCCCAGGCCGCCGGGCGCGGAGTGCCTTTTCCCGTACACCTCCGACGATCCGGAGAACGGGCGGATCGAACTCAGCCGCTACTGTTTCCGCGGCGACGTCCTGACCGATATTGACAAGTTCTGGGTGCCGGTTGCGCCCGGACCGACTGATACGACGGAGGGTCCATGACCGCCGACGCCACCCCCGCCGCCGGGACCCGCCCCGCCATCCGGGTCCTGATCGCCGACGACGAGGAGATGATCCGGCACGGTGTCCGCCTCATCCTGCGGCACGCCGAGGACATCGACGTCGTCGCGGAGGCCGCCAACGGCGCCGAGGCGGTCGACCTGGCCGCGCGGCAGCCCGTGGACGTCGCCCTCGTCGACATCCGGATGCCGGTGCTCGACGGCCTTGCCGCCATCGGGCAGCTCGTCGCGCTCGACCCCAAGCCGCAGGTCGTCATGCTCACCACCTTCGGCGACGAGGAGAACGTCACCCGCGCCCTCCAGGCCGGCGCCAGCGGCTTCCTCCTCAAGGACGAGGGGCCGCAGGAGCTGATCAGCGCCGTACGGGCAGCCGCGGCCGGCGACGCGGTGCTCTCGCCCGGCGTCACCGGCCATGTCGTCAAGCGGATGCTCCAGGGCAGCGGCCGGATCGGTCCCGCAGGCGGCCGCAACCCCGACGAGCGGCTCGCCGCGCTGACCGACCGGGAGCGGGAGGTGCTGGCGATGCTCGGCGAGGGCCTGTCGAACCTGGAGATCGGGCGCCGCCTGGAGATCGGCCTCGGCATGGTCAAGACGCACGTCGGGCGCATCCTCGACAAGACCGAAACGGAGAGCCGGGTACAGGCGGCACTCCTGGCACACCAGGCCGGGCTGGCGCACTGAGCGCCCCTGTTCTTCAGCTGCCTGGGTGGTTTCCTGCCCATACCGTGGGGGTTCGGCCCGACCACGGACTTGCCTGTTCGAGTTGGCCGGCGAGGCGGAAGAGCCGGCTTTCAAGGCCGTATCCGGCGGCGAACTGCATACCGACCGGGAGCCCCGTTCCGGCGTCGGCCGTCACAGGTACGGACATGGCGGGCGTGCCCGCCACATTGAACGGCATGGTGAACGGCGACAGGTCATTGATGCGCTCGATCCAGCCGAGACCGTCCAGTGTCTCCGCACCCTCGGTATGGGTGCCCAGGAGCACGGGAGGCTCCGGCAGGGTCGGCGTGAGGAGGATGTCGTACTCGTCGAAGTACCGCGCCAGGCTTCGGGCCACCCGGTTCCGCATCGCCAGAGCGGTGAGGAATTGCGCGCCGCCGACCCGCTGCCCGTAGTGGTAGCCGGCGAGGGTCGCCGGCTCAAGGGTCGAGGAGTCGACGGGACGGTCGAAGGCGGCGGCCAGTGCGTCGACCAGGGTGGTGAGGTTCACCGTCATGAGCCGGGCGTTGGCCAGGACGAATTCCTCCCAGTCGGCGCCGAGGCCGGCCTCGGCCTCCTCCACCTGGTGGCCGAGGGATTCGAGCAACCGCACGGTGCGGGAGAGGGCGTCGGTCACCGGTGCGGTGGTACGGCGTCCGCCCCACGCCTGGGTGAGGACACCGATCCGCAACGAGCCCGGATGACGGGTGACTTCCTGCGCGTACGGCCGGGACGGCTGCTGGGCGAAGTAGGGGTCGCCCGATTCCGGGCCGCGTATCTGGTCGAGCAGTACCGCACTGTCGCGTACGGTGCGGCTGACGCTGCCGTGCACGGCCAGGCCGTTGAAGACCTCGTCGACGTCGGGGCCCATGGAGACCCGGCCACGGGTGGGCTTGATCCCGAAGAGGCCGTTGTAGGCGGCGGGGATACGGAGCGATCCGGCGGCGTCGGTGCCATGGGCGACCGGGACCACTCCGGCGGCGACAGCGGCGGCCGCGCCTCCACTGGATCCGCCCGCGCTGCGCTCCGGGTCCCACGGGTTGCGGGTCGCGCCGTACAACGCTGATTCCGTCGAGATGCCATAGGCCATCTCCGGTGTCGCGGTGCGCCCGAACGTCACGAGGCCCGCGCGCCGGAAGCGCCGCATCAGCGAGGAGTCGGCGCCGGCGACGTTACCGGCCGCCAGGCGGCTTCCCAGCTCCATCCGCCTCCCGGCCATGGCCACCGCGATGTCTTTGATCAGAAAAGGGACGCCGGCCAGTGGTGTGCTGCCGGGGACCGGTTCGTCGTCGGTCGGCCAGGTCTCCACGACGGCGTTGATCCGCGCATCGACTGCCTGTGCAGCCTCGCGCGCGGCTGCCTCCAGTTCGGCGGGGAGCACCTCGCCCTTGGTCACCAGCTCCGCCAGCCCGACCGCGTCGAAGCTCACGTACTCAGAAACTCTCACTGCCACTCCCTGCCAAGAACGATACCCGCAAGTGCCGAACGATACCGTACGGTATCGAAGGTGACGCGCTGGTACCGTGAGAGAGGTTGTGAACCGCACGATCGACCGGAGTGACCGGAGTGACGGAGTAGTCATGGCATCGACCCTCAGCAGGCCGAGCAGAGTGGCGAAGCTGCCGCCTCGTGAGCGCATTCTCGACGCGGCCGAAGAGCTCTTCCAGAGGGAAGGGATCCGGCAGGTAGGGGTTCAGGCGATCGCCGACAAGGCCGAGACCACCAAGATGGCGATCTACCGGCACTTCGAGACCAAGGACGCGCTGGTCGCGGAGTGGCTGCGGATCGTCGCCGCGGACTATCAGGCGGCCTTCGACCGCGTGGAATCCGAATACCCCGACCGGCCCGAGGAACAGATTCTGGGCCTGGCCCGCTTCATCGCCGAGGGGCTGCCGGCGATCTCATACAGGGGCTGCCCGTTCATCAACTCCCTCGCCGAGCTGCCCGACCGCCTTCATCCGGCACGGCAAGTGATCGAGGAGCACAAGGCCCACCAGACCCGCAGGCTGATCGGCATGTGCACCGAAGCCCGGATGTCCGACCCCGGACAGGCCGCGGCCGAGATCACCTTCGTACTCGAAGGGGCGCAGGTCAGCACACAGAACGGAAGCATCGATCAGACGGGAGACCGACTGATGAAAATCGTCGAGGGAATCGTGGACCGACACCGCTCCCACCTCGGCGCGTACCGGGCGGCTGACTGACCGCCCCGCGCCGCCCTCAACGCGGGCATGCGGAAAGAAGCACTTTCCAGGTGCGCATCCGCCCCCGCCGCCGCAGCCGGTCAGGGCCGCCAGTCGGCCCGCTCCAGCGCGTATTCCACCTCACCGTGTTCCGATCCCGGGATGGGGTCGGGCCATTCCTCGAAATAGGTACGTACGTACCGCAGGCCCGCTTTTTCCATGACGCGCCGGGACGCGGCGTTGACCGCCATGGTGGTGGCCATCACGCGCCGTACGCCGTATTCGGCGAACGCCGCACGAACCAGCGCACGGGCCCCTTCGGTGGCGTAACCCCGGCCCCAGGCGGAGCGGCACAGCCGGTAACCGAGCTCTACTTCGCCGGGAATTCCCCGGTTCGTCGGGGTGAGTTCGAACCAGCCGACGAATTCCCCGGTGGCCGCGTCCTCGGCGGCCCGGTAGCCGAGTTCCCCGCGGTCCCCTTGCCGGGCGAGCAGGACCGGCATGGTCTTTTCGAGAACCTCGGCACGCGGCACGGGCTTTCCGTCGCCGAGAAAGCGCACCACTTCCGGATCGCCGTCCAGCGCGACGATGTGCGGCGCGTCCGCTTCGGCGAGCCACCGCAGCCGCAACCGCGGCGTCCGCAGGTCATGTTCCGGAAAAGGTTCCACGGCGAATGCAACCCCTCGTCGGTTACCGGACGTGTCGCACAGGCATAGTAGATGCGCCCCCGGCCGGGGGCATGTCAATAAATGACGCATCTCCGGACGCACCTGGGGGAAACCGCTCCATGTCTGCCATACGTCGTACCGCCGCGGCCGCCGCCGCGGTGGTCACGCTGCTCACCGCCGCCACCGCCTGCGGCCCGGCCGACGACAAAGCCGCCGCGCCGGGAAGTTCGGCGTCCGCCGGGCAGAAGGGCGACGCGGGCGGCCCCGACCTGCCGGACGGCCTGCCCAAGAACCTGGACGACCTCAAGAAGTGGGAGAAGGGCGGCTGGAAGGACTGGGACCAGTGGTCCCGCAAGGCGTCCGAGTTCGCCAACCCGATCATCAAGGACCTGTGGAACCCGTCGCGGATGGCCGAGGCGAAGACCACCCCGGACGTCACCACCCAGAGCGCCGGCGACGCGGGCGGCACCGACCCGGAACCGCGCCCGGTCCAGGCCCGGCAGGTGGAGCGCCCGTACCACCAGCACATGGCGCCCATCGGAAAGATCATGTTCGACAGCCCGCAGGGCCCGATGGTCTGCTCCGGCACGGTCGTCGAGGACCCGGCTCATCCGGGCAAGTCGAACCTGGTCTGGACCGCGGGCCACTGCGTGCACACCGGCAAGAGCGGCGGCTGGATGCGCAACATCGTCTTCGTGCCGTCCTACAACGACCAGGGCCTGCCGATGAGCCAGGTCGGCCGCGCCCCGGCCCAGGAGGTCGCGCCGTACGGCGTCTGGTGGGCCGACTGGGTCACCACTTCCGGCGAGTGGATCGACATGGGCAGCACCAAGTCCGGCAACGCCGGCTCCGCGTACGACTTCGCCGTACTGCACGTGAAGCCGGAGCGGGGCGGCGGCAAGTCGCTCCAGGAGACCGTCGGCGCGGCACTCCCGGTATGGTTCGGCGCCCCCTCGGCCGACCGCATCAGCGGCCTCCAGGCCTTCGGCTACCCGGCCGCGCCCCCGTACGACGGCGCCCGCATGATGAACTGCCCGTCCCGCCCCGGCCGCCTCACCATGGCCCAGGGCACGCCCGCCATGTTCCGCATCGGCTGCACGATGACCGGCGGCACCTCCGGCGGCGGCTGGTTCACCACCCAGGGCGGCCGCACGTACCTGGTCTCCAACAGCTCGATCGGCTCCCTGAACCACACCTGGCTGGCGGGCCCGCACCTGGGCGCGGAAGCGAAGCGCGTCTTCGACGGGATCAGCCGCAAGTTCGCCTAAACGACGGGGCCTTGGACACGCGTGGCCAGGGCCCCGTCCGTATCCGGCCGACCAGTGCCGAGATGTGCTCCGTTCTCGCGCACGCCATTGATGGTGGAGCGCGCTGACGTTTGGCGGTGTGCCGTCAGTCGTCGGTCGTGGGGCGGGTGGGGCGCCAGTGTTGGGCCTTGTGCTTGTCCTCCCGGACGATGACGCCCAGCTCGGCCAGCTCCGTCCTGAGCTGTTCGGCGTCTTGCTTCTCGCCCTTGTTCAGTGCGTGTGCGCGGGCCTTGAACAGGGCGTGGGCGCCGGCGGGCAGGCCGGGTTGTGCGGCGACCCAGCGGCGGAAGTCGGCGGCGTACGGGTCGCCGTCGGGGTGCCACGGGTAGCCGTGCTGTTCGAAGGCGGCCGCGAAGCGCTTTGCGTCGAAGTCGCCGTGCAGCCGCGCCAGTTCGGCGGAGTCGTGGCCGAGGAGTACCAGGTTCTTGCCGTCCTGGAAGACCGCGGCGGTGGCCGCGCGCGGCACCGTACGGGTGACGCCGTCGACGGTCAGGACGGCCTGGTCCGGGCCGATGTCGGCGGTCACGTACTCACGTTCGGCGAAGAATGCGATGGCCAGGCCGGCGAGGACACCGACGACCAGGGCGCCGATCGACAGCAGCGGTTCGGGTGCGGACGCGACCAGCTTGAACACGCCCTGCATGGGCGCCCAGGGGAGCGACGCCACCCAGGCCGCCGCCCTGCTGACCAGCCACAGCGCCACCGCTCCCAGTACGGGGAAACCGGCCCACAGCAGGGCGCGTTCGCCGGTGGTGGGGCCGACGGTGGTCGGGGCGGAGGACGGTGGCGGAGTCTTGGACAGCGAAGACCTGGACGCCGGGTTGTCGGAGGTCATGGGGACGGTTCTCCCTCTGGAGCGGTGCGGGACGGATGCGGGCCGCCGGGCGCGTCGCCGCCGGTCAGCCAGGTGATGATGCGCCGTAGCTCGGCCGCGTGCGTGGCGGGGTCGAAGTCCGGTTCCCCGGCGGAGAGGTAGGCGGCGTCCAGCAGTCCCTGGATCCAGCCGGCGACCCGTTCGGGCGGGAAGGGGAGGGGGCGCCCTGCCGTGGCGAGGCGTGCCGTCAGGGTTTCCAGGGCGGTGCGTACCTGGGCGGTGTCGGTCATGATCAGCCGGGCGAATTCCTCGTCCCGGTTGACCTGGAAGACGACGGCCGCCGCGAGTCCCGGCACGAGCGGGTCGGCGAGGTCGGTGAGCAGGTGGTCCACGAGGAGGCGGATGCCGTCGTCCGGCCGGTCCTGGGCGAGGGCGCGGGCGCAGGCCGCGGCGTTGCGCGGCAGGTCGTCGCTGAACAGCGCGTGGAAGATGTCGCGCTTGGTGGCGAAGTAGTGGAAGAGGGTGCCCGAACCGATGCCGGCGGCGCGGCAGATGCGCGCGGTGGACGTGCCGTCGACGCCGTGCGCGGCGAACTCCGCGGCGGCGGCGCCGAGGATGTGGGCCCGCTTGCGGGCGTGCTCTTCGGGGTTGACGGTACGCATCGCGGCCAATAGTAGAGCGGCTGCTCTAGCAATGCCAGGAGAGGTAGATCGTCAACCTGGGGTTGACGTTCTGGGAGGCGTCAACTTACGGTTGACGCATGACGCAACCCACCGGAAGCACTCCTCCGATCCGCCTCGACGACCTGATCGAGGCCATCAAGAAGGTCCACCCCGACGCGCTGGACCAGCTGACCGACGCGGTGCTCGCCGCCGAGCACCTCGGCGAGGTCGCCGACCACCTGATCGGCCACTTCGTGGACCAGGCCCGCCGCTCGGGCGCCTCCTGGACGGACATCGGCAAGAGCATGGGCGTCACCAAGCAGGCGGCCCAGAAGCGGTTCGTGCCCAAGACGCCAGGCGAGGCGTCCGACCTCGACCCCAGCCAGGGGTTCAGCCGGTACACGGAGCGCGCCCGGAACGTGGTGGTGACCTCGCAGAACGAGGCCCACGCGGCGGGCAACGACCAGATCGGCACCCTGCACCTGGTGCTCGGCCTGCTGGCCGAGCCGGACGGCCTCGCGGCGCGGGCGATCGTGGCGCAGGGCGTGACGCTGGACGTCGTGCGGCAGCGTGTGGTCGAGTCGCTGCCGGCCGCAGCCGGGGAGATGCCCGCGCTGATCCCGTTCGACGCGCAGGCGAAGAAGGCGCTGGAACTCACCTTCCGTGAGGCCCTGCGCCTGGGGCACAACTATGTCGGCACCGAGCACATCCTGCTCGCGCTGCTGGAACTGGAGGACGGCAAGGGCCTGCTGAGCGGCCTCGGCATCACCAAGGAGGCGTCCGAGGCCGACGTCGTGGCGGCTCTGGCGGAGATCGTCGCCGCCACGCAGAAGGGCGCGCAGAAGGGCCCGGAGAAGAGCACGGAGAAGGGCGCGCAGAAGAAGCAGTAGTGACCGGGCGGGGGTGGTGGCGCAGACCGTCACCACCCCCGTACGGCAGGTCAGTCGTTAAAGAGCGCCTCCGCCGTCGCCCGTACCGAGTCCATCGCCCGCCGGTGCAGCCCGCCTCCGAAGGTGATCCGGGACGCGCCCAGCGCGCCGAGTTCGCGGGGAGAGGGGCCGCCCGGTACGGCGATGGCGTTGACCGGCAGCCCGATACGGTCCGCCAGTTCCCGCAGGGCCTCCGGCGGCGCGAGGATCGGGTAGACGCAGTCGGCGCCCGCGGCGGCGTACCGCAGCCCGCGGCGTACCGCCTCCGCCACCTGTGCCGCCAGGTCCGTCCCGCCGTCCGCGCCGCGCAGGAACACGTCGGTACGGGCATTGATCACCAGCGCGTCGCCCGCCGCGGCGCGGATCTCCGCGAGCCGGTCGGCCTGCCGCTCGACACCGGTGAGCTGTCCCTGCTCGCTATCCTCGATGTTGCAGCCCACCGCGCCGGTGGCGGCGATACGTTCCACCAGCTCCTTCGCGGGCAGGCCGTACCCCGCCTCCAGGTCCGCGGTCACCGGCACGTCCACGGCCCGTACGATCCGGGCGACCGCCGCGAACATCTCGTCCGGCGGCGTGCTCCCGTCCGCGTACCCCAGCGACGCCGCGACCCCCGCGCTCGGCGTCGCCAGAGCAGGGAAGCCCGCCGCCGCGAAGATCCGCGCGCTCTCCGCGTCCCACGGGCCCGGCAGGACGAGCGGGTCGCCCGCCGCCCGGCCGTGGTGCAGGGCGCGCAGGGCCGCAGCGGTCACGACCCGCTCCCGATGGGCTGGCGGACCGCGACGTTGATGCGGTTCCACATGTTGATGGTGGTGATCAGGGCGATCAGGTGGGCGAGTTCGGGCTCGTCGAAGTGGGCGGCGGCGCGCTCGTACACCGCGTCCGGTACGAAGCCGTCGGTCAGGACGGTGACGGCTTCGGTGAGGGCGAGGGCGGCCTGTTCCTTGGCGGTGTAGTGGCCGGTGGCCTCCTCCCAGGCGTTGAGGAGGTAGATGCGCTCCTCGGACACTCCGGCCTTCTGCGCGTCCTTGACGTGCATGTCGAGGCAGAAAGCGCAGTGGTTGATCTGCGAGGCGCGGATCAGGACCAGTTCGGCCAGGACGTCGTCGCCCAAGCCCTTCTTCGCGGCGATGTGCGCGTTCAGCAGGGGCTGGTAGACGCTCGGAGCGAGCTTGTAGAAGTTGAGGCGGGCGGTTTCGGCGGTGGTCGTCATCATGCCTGTCCGGGGGTCATGCGGGTGGTCACGCCGAAGCGGTTCCACGCGTTGATGGTCGTGATGAGGGCGATGAGCTGGGCGAGTTCGGGCTCGTCGAAGTGGGCGGCGGCGCGCTCGTACACCGCGTCCGGTACGAAGCCGTCGGTCAGGACGGTGACGGCCTCGGTCAGGGCGAAGGCGGCCTGCTCCTTCGCGGAGTAGTGGGCGCCGGCCTCCTCCCAGGCGTTGAGGAGGTAGATGCGCTCCTCCGTCTCGCCCTCCTTGCGGGCTTCCTTGATGTGCATGTCGATGCAGAAGGCGCAGTGGTTGACCTGCGAGGCGCGGATCTTCACCAGGTGGACCAGCGCCGGGTCCAGGCCCTTCTTGGCCGCCGCGTCGAGCGCGACCATCGCCTTGTAGACCTCGGGCGCGTTACGCGCGATGGCGATCCGCGGCGGATGGTGCCCGTGCTGGGGGTTCGTCGTCATGACAGTGACGCTACGCCGCCATTGGCGCACGGGTATGGTCCATTCGTATGGACGATTCCTGGGCCACTTTCGGCCGCGACCTGCACCTGGACCTCGCCGGGTCCGGCGGACTGCGCGCCTCCCTGATGCGGGCCCTGCGCGACGCCGTCCGCACCGGGCGCCTGGCCCCCGGCACCCGGCTGCCCTCCTCCCGCACGCTCGCCGCCGACCTCGGCATCGCCCGCAACACCGTCGCCGACGCGTACGCCGAGCTGGTCGCCGAGGGCTGGCTCAGCGCCCGGCAGGGCTCCGGCACCCGCGTCGCCCGCCGCTCCGTGCCGCCGCGCCCCGCGCCCCCGGTCCGGCGCGCCGCCCCCGCCCGGGTGCCCGACCGCCCGCGCTACGACCTGCGTCCCGGCACCCCCGACGTCTCCGGGTTCCCCCGCACCGCCTGGCTGGCCGCCGCCCGGCGCGCGCTCACCGCCGCCCCCAACGACGCGTTCGGCTACAGCCCGTCGCTCGGCCGCCCGGAACTGCGGATCGTGCTCGCCGACTACCTGGCCCGCGCCCGCGGCGTACGCACCGACCCGGAGCGCGTCCTCGTCTGCACGGGCTTCATGCAGGGCCTCGGCCTGGTCGCCCGCGTCCTGCGCGACTCGGGTGTCCGCGCGGTCGGCACCGAGGCGTACGGCCTCCCCTTCCACCGCGACGTACTGGACCGCGCCGGGCTGCGCGCCACCCCGGTCCCGGTCGACGGGCGCGGCGCGGACACGGAACGGCTGGCCGACCTGCCGGGCGTACGGGCGGCCCTGCTCACCCCGGCGCACCAGTTCCCCACCGGCGTACCGCTGCACCCGGACCGCCGCGCCGCCGTCGTCGACTGGGCGCGCTCCAGCGGCGGGCTGGTGCTGGAGGACGACTACGACGGCGAGTTCCGGTACGACCGGCAGCCCGTCGGGGCGCTGCAAGGGCTCGACCCCGACCGGGTCGTCTACCTCGGCACCGCGAGCAAGAGCCTCGCCCCGGCGCTGCGGCTGGCCTGGATGGTGCTGCCCGACCACCTCGTGGACCCGGTGCTCGCCCTCAAGAGCACCGGGGAGTGGCAGACCGGCGCGCTGGAGCAGCTGACCCTCGCCGAGTTCGTCGCGTCCGGCGCGTACGACCGGCACGTACGCGGTATGCGGCTGCGCTACCGGAGGCGGCGCGACCAGCTCGTCACCGCGCTGGCCGAACAGGCGCCGCACATCCGGGTCAGCGGTATCGCGGCGGGCCTGCACGTCGTCCTCGAACTGCCGCCCGGCACCGAGCAGTCCGTCGTCCAGGCCGCCCGCTGGCAGGGCCTCGCACTGGAGGGCCTGAGCACCTTCGCGCACCACGCGGCCACGGGAGGGGGCGGCGGGGTGCCGCGCGACGGCCTGGTCGTGACGTACGGCAGGCCGCCGGACCACGCGTTCGCGGGGGCGCTGGAGGCGCTGCTACGGGTGCTCCCGCCCGCGCCGTAGACCGCTCGCGGCCGGTTCCCCGGCCGTCGCGCCGGCCGGCTCCGGCACCTCCGGCGCCTCGCCGAAGCGGGCCAGCGCGAGTGCGCCCAGCACCGCCAGGGCGAACCCGGCGAAGCCCAGCGGCGCCAGCCCGGCGCGCGTACGGTCGCCGAGCCAGACGACGCCGACCAGCGCGGGCCCCAGCGTCTCGCCGATCACCATGCCCGCCGTGGCCGCCGTCACCGAACCGCGCTGGAGGGCCGAGGTCAGCAGCAGGAACGCCGCGCCGCCGCCCACGAGCAGGGCGTACGTGGCCGGATTGGACACCAGCGACGCCGGCGACAGGTCGGGGACCAGGCGCACGGCGACCTCCACGACACCGAAGCCGAACCCGGCGCCGAGCCCCAGCACCGCCGCCCGCGCCCGGTCGGGCAGCCGCCCGGCCAGCGCCCCCGACGCCAGGATCGCCAGCGCGACGGCCAGCACACCGAAGCGCAGCGCGGTCGAACCCGTACCGCTGCCCTCCGCACCGGAGGCGAGCCCCAGCATGGCCAGCCCGCCGCACACCACCGCCACGGCGGCCCACTCGGCCCGGCTGAGCCGCACGTGGAGCAGCGGTACGGCGACGACCGCGGTCACGGCGAGGCTGGCGGCCAGGGCCGCGCCCACCGCGTAGATCGGCAGGGAACGCAGCGCCACCAGCTCCAGGAGGAAGCCGCAGCCGTCGAGCGCCAGGCCGAGCAGGTAGCGCCACTGGCCGAGGACGCGCAGCAGCAGTCTGGGGTCCACCCCCGGACCGGAGCCGGTTCCGGGGGCGGTGGCGCGGGCCGCCACCGCCTGGAGTACCGAGGCCGTACCGAAGCAGACCGCCGAACCGAGCGCACAGATCATCCCAAGCAGCACACATCGACTGTAGGCGCGGCCCCCTCCACGGGCCCGTTGCGGCCTGCCGCTGGGTGGCCTTTAGGCTGGCCTGGCTGAAAACTGTTGCCACGGATGTACGGGGGAAGACAGGGATGGCAGAGCAGACGAAAGCCCGGCGGCGGCTGCGGTCGAGCACGGTGATCCTCGGCGGTATGGGGGCGCTCGCGGCGGCGCTGACCTCCTGCGGCTCGGAGCCGGACAAGCGCTGCGTGGACAAGAACAGCTACGACGCCGTCAAGGGCTACCGCGTCGTCGACTCCAAGTCCTGCACCGGCAGGAGCGGTTCCGGCGGCACCGGCAGCACGGGCGGCACCGGCGGCGGCTCGTCGTCCGGCAAGGGCACCGCGGGCAAGGGCCAGAAGCCGGTCGACGGCCGGTGGTACTACGGCTCCGACGTCAACGGCCGGTACGCCGACTCCGGAACCTTCAGTCACAGCGCGGCCGTCAACCGCGGCGGCTTCGGCTGCTCCGGCTCCAGCGGCGGGTGACGGCGGTGCGGCAGGCAGAACACTCCGGCGGGACCCGCGCGTGAAGCGGCACACCACGCAGCCGCGCGCCGGCTGGCAGCAGACCGTCGAGGCGCAGGGCTTGATCTACCCGCTGACCCGCTACCCGGACGACTCGCTGCGCCCCTACTGGGACGAGAGCGCGTACTACTCCTTCTCGCTGCCCGAGGTCGAGGCGCTGGAAGAGGTCGTCGAGGAACTGCACGCGATGTGCCTGGCCGCCGCCGCGCACATCGTCGAGCACCGGCGCTTCGCCGACCTCGGCATCGAGGACGGGCGGCTGGCGGAGCTGGTCGCCGAGTCGTGGCGGCGGCGCGCCGAACTGCCCACCCTCTACGGGCGGTTCGACCTGCGGTACGACGGCACCGGGCCCGCCAAGATGCTGGAGTACAACGCGGACACGCCGACCTCGCTGGTCGAGGCGGCGGGCCCGCAGTGGTTCTGGATGGAGGAACGGTTCCCCGGCGCCGACCAGTGGAACTCCCTGCACGAGCGGCTGATCGAGGCGTGGCGCAAGCAGGCCGGACTGCTGCCGCCGGGCGCCCCCGTGCACTTCGCGCACTCGGCGGGCGACGAACTGGGCGAGGACCTGATGACCGTCGCCTACCTGGAGGAGACGGCGCGGCAGGCCGGGCTGGAGACGGTGGCGATCCCGGTCGAGGACATCGGCTGGGACGGCCTCTCCGGCCGCTTCGTGGACCAGCGGCTGCGCTTCATACGGGCCTGCTTCAAGCTCTACCCGTGGGAGTGGCTGGCCACGGACGCCTTCGGCCCGCACGTCCTGGACACCCTCGACAACGGCGGCGGCACCGGCAGCACCCTGTGGATCGAGCCCGCGTGGAAGATGCTCCTCTCCAACAAGGCGCTCCTCGCGATCCTCTGGGAGCTGTACCCGGGCCACCCGAACCTGCTGCCCGCCTACCTCGACGGCCCGCGCGACCTGGCGGACGGGCCGGGCTACGTGGCCAAGCCGCTGCTCGGCCGCGAGGGCGCCGGCGTCACCGTCCACGAGCCCGGCGCGGCCCCCGTCGTACGCGACGAACCGTGCTGCTACCAGGAGTTGGCTCCGCTGCCCGACTTCGACGGCAACCGGGTGGTGCTCGGCGCGTGGGTCGTCGGTGAGGAGTCGGCGGGGCTCGGCATCCGGGAGTCCGCGGGGCTGGTCACGGACGAGTACGCCCGTTTCCTGCCGCACGTGATCCTTTAGGACGGCAGGCCCCGCGTCCTGTAGGCCCCGCGTCCTGTAGGCCCGCGTCCTGTAGTGCGGTAGGCCCCGCGAGGGGCCTACCCACCGGTCTCACCCGCCCAGCACGGCCCGCAGCTGGTCCAGGCCCCAGTCCAGGTCCTCCTTGCTGATGACCAGCGGGGGCGCCAGCCGGATCGTGCTGCCGTGGGTGTCCTTGGCCAGCACGCCGCGCGCCATCAGCCGCTCCGAGATCTCCCGGCCCGTACCCAGGGACGGGTTGACGTCGATCCCGGCCCACAGCCCGCGCCCGCGCACCGCGTCCACCGCGCCGCCGCCCACCAGCATCCCCAGCTCGTGGTGCAGGTGCTCGCCCAGCTCGGCGGCGCGCTGCTGGTACTCGCCGGTCCGCAGCATCGCGAGGACCTCCAGCGCCACCGCGCAGGCGAGGGGGTTGCCGCCGAACGTCGAGCCGTGCTCGCCCGGCCGGTACACGCCCAGCACCTCGCGCGAGGAGACCACCGCCGAGACCGGCACGATGCCGCCGCCCAGCGCCTTGCCGAGCACGTACATGTCGGGGACGACGTCCTCGTGCCGGCAGGCGAAGTCGGCGCCCGTGCGCCCCAGCCCCGACTGGATCTCGTCCGCGATGAACAGGACGTTCCGCTCGCGGGTCAACTCCCTGATGCCCGCCAGGTATCCGGGCGGCGGCACCAGCACACCCGCCTCGCCCTGTATCGGCTCGACCAGTACCGCCACCGTGTCGTCGTCCACGGCGGCCGCCAGCGCGTCCAGGTCGCCGTACGGGACGATCTCGAAGCCGGGCGTGTACGGGCCGAAGCCGGCCCGCGCCTCCGGGTCGGTGGAGAAGGAGACGATCGTCGTCGTCCGGCCGTGGAAGTTGTTCTCCGCGACGACGATCTTCGCCAGGCCGTTCGGGATGCCCTTGACCTGGTAGCCCCACTTGCGCGCCGTCTTGACCGCCGTCTCGACGGCCTCGGCGCCGGTGTTCATCGGCAGCACCATCTCCATGCCGCAGAACTCGGCGAGCTGCGCACAGAAGTCGGCGAACCGGTCGTGGTGGAAGGCGCGCGAGGTGAGCGTCACCCGCCCCAGCTGCGCCGTGGCCGCGCCGATCAGCCGGCGGTTGCCGTGGCCGAAGTTGAGCGCCGAGTACCCGGCCAGCATGTCCAGGTAGCGCTTGCCCTCCACATCCGTCATCCAGGCCCCTTCGGCGGTGGCCACGACGAGGGGAAGCGGGTGGTAGTTGTGGGCACTGTGGGCTTCGGCGACGGCGATGCTGCGTTCCGTGGACGTCGTGGGGCTCACCATGGACTCCGTTCGGTATGCGGGCGATCTCGGGCGAAGAAATGCCGTTGAGCGGACGGTATGCGAAGAACCTTGCGCCGCACACCCCCCGATAGACTGGCCTCGCGCACCGCGACTGGCGCACGGGGAAGCGACCCCGAGGGAGCGGCGCGCGGCCGTCCAGCCACGGCCCACCACGAGGTGCCGCCCGCCTGGGCACCCCGGGAGTACGACCGGTAAGCCGAACCGCACCCGATCGCCCCGGAGGACCTCATGAGTCACCCCCTGCCCCACCCCGCCCTCTCCGCCGCCGACCCCGAACTGGCCGCCCTGGTCGGTGCCGAAGAGGTCCTCCAGGCCGAGACGCTGCGCCTGATCCCCTCCGAGAACTACGTCTCCACCGCAGTACTGGAAGCCACCGGCACCGTCCTGCAGAACAAGTACAGCGAGGGGTACGCCGGCCGTCGCTACTACGAAGGCCAGCAGAACATCGATCTTGTCGAGCGCCTGGCGATCGAGCGCGCCAAGGCCGTCTTCGGCGTCGAGCACGCCAACGTGCAGCCGTACTCCGGCTCGCCCGCCAACCTCGCCGTCTACCTCGCCTTCGCCGAGCCCGGCGACACGGTGATGGGCATGTCCCTGCCGATGGGCGGCCACCTCACCCACGGCTGGGGCGTCTCGGCCACCGGCAAGTGGTTCCGCGGCGTCCAGTACGGCGTACGGGCCGACACCGCCCGTATCGACTTCGACGAGGTGCGCGACCTGGCCCGCAAGGAACGCCCGAAGCTGATCTTCTGCGGCGGTACGGCCGTGCCGCGCACCATCGACTTCGCCGCCTTCGCCGAGATCGCCCGCGAGGTGGACGCCGTCCTGGTCGCCGACATCGCGCACATCGCCGGGCTGGTCGCGGGCGGCGCGCACCCCTCACCGGTGCCGCACGCCGACGTCATCTCCACCACCACCCACAAGACGCTGCGCGGCCCGCGCGGCGCCATGCTGATGTCCCGCGAGCAGTACGCGAAGCCCCTCGACAAGGCCGTCTTCCCCGGCCTCCAGGGCGGCCCGCACAACCACACCACCGCGGCCGTCGCGGTCGCCCTGCACGAGGCGGCGCAGCCGTCCTTCCGCGACTACGCGCACGCCGTCGTCGCCAACGCCAAGGCCCTCGCCGAACAGCTGCTGGCCCGCGGCTTCGACCTGGTCTCCGGCGGTACGGACAACCACCTGATCCTGATGGACCTCACGCCCAAGGACGTCCCGGGCAAGGTCGCGGCGAAGGCCCTGGACCGGGCCGGCATCGTCGTCAACCACAACACCGTCCCGTTCGACACCCGCAAGCCCTTCGACCCGTCCGGCATCCGCATCGGCACCCCGTCGCTGACCTCGCGCGGCCTGGGCACCGAGCACATGCCGCAGGTCGCGGACTGGATCACGCGGGGCGTGACGGCCGCGGGCGCGGGCGACGAGGCGGCGATCGCCACGATCCGCACCGAGGTGGCCGAGCTGATGGCCGCCTACCCGGCGCCGGGGCTGGTCGCCGACCCGGCCTGACGGGCTCCGGGGCGGGGCGGGCCGCGGAACTCACGGCCCGCCCCGCCCCGGCCCCCCGGGTTCCCGGCCCCGCGCCGTTCCCGTCCGCGGACCTGAGAGAATGCCCCCATGGCTTCCGAACGTCCGCGTGTACTCTCCGGGATTCAGCCCACCGCCGGCTCCTTCCACCTCGGCAACTACCTCGGCGCCGTCCGCCAGTGGGTGGCGCTCCAGGAGTCCCACGACGCCTTCTACATGGTGGTGGACCTGCACGCGATCACCATCCCGCAGGACCCGGTGGCGCTCCGCGCGAACACCCGCCTGGCCGCCGCCCAGCTGCTGGCCGCCGGGCTCGACCCGGAGCGGTGCACGCTCTTCGTCCAGAGCCACGTCCCCGAGCACGCCCAGCTCGCCTGGGTCATGAACTGCCTGACCGGCTTCGGCGAGGCCAGCCGGATGACGCAGTTCAAGGACAAGTCCGCCAAGCAGGGTGCCGACCGCACCAGCGTCGGCCTGTTCACGTACCCGATCCTGCAGATCGCCGACATCCTGCTCTACCAGGCCAACGAGGTCCCGGTGGGCGAGGACCAGCGCCAGCACATCGAGCTGACCCGTGACCTCGCCGAGCGCTTCAACGGGCGCTACGGCGACACCTTCACCGTCCCCAAGCCGTACATTCTCAAGGAGACCGGCAAGGTCTACGACCTCCAGGACCCCGCGGTCAAGATGAGCAAGTCGGCCTCGTCGGTCAAGGGGATCATCAACCTCCTGGACGAGCCCAAGACCTCCGCCAAGAAGATCAAGAGCGCGGTCACGGACACCGACACGGTGATCCGCTACGACGCCGAGGCGAAGCCGGGCGTCTCCAACCTGCTCACGATCCACTCCACGCTCACCGGCGAGTCCATCGCCGACCTGGAGAAGAAGTACGAGGGCAAGATGTACGGCGCCCTCAAGACGGACCTCGCGGAGATCATGGTCGAGTTCGTCACACCCTTCCGGGACCGTACGCAGGAATATCTGGACGACCCCGAGACGCTGGACTCGATCCTGGTCAAGGGCGCCGAGAAGGCCCGCGCGGTGGCCGCCGAGACGCTGGCCTCGGCGTACGACCGGATCGGCTTCCTGCCCGCCAAGCACTGACCGGCCGGGGCGGGCCCTCCAAGGTCCTTACCCCGCCGTACAGGGTCCTCGGTCCTGTTGTGGACAGGACCGAGGACGGTCGCCGCGGGCACGGCCCACCCGGCACACTGGCAGCCGGGACACCAACAGCTTCAGGAGGAGGACGCAGTGGGGACCGTAACGCTCGGCGTTTCGATCGCGGTCCCGGAGCCGTACGGCAGCTTCCTCCAGGAGCGGCGCGCGGGCTTCGGGGACCCTCACGCACACGGCATCCCCACGCACATCACCCTCCTGCCGCCCACGGAGGCCCGCACCGAGGACATCCCCGCCGTCGAGGAGCACCTCGCCGAGGTCGCCGCCGGCTTCGCCCCCTTCCGGCTCCGCCTGGAGGGCACGGACAGCTTCCGGCCGTTGTCCCCGGTGGTTTTCGTCAAGCTGGCCGAGGGCGAAGAGGCGTGCACCGCCCTCCAGGAGCGGGTGCGCGCGGCGTCCGGCCCGTGCGCCCGCGAACTGCAGTTCCCGTACCACCCGCATGTGACCGTCGCCCACGGCATCTCCGAGGAGGCCATGGACGAGGCGTTCGTGGCGCTCAAGGACTTCGAGGCCGCCTGGACGATCGACGGGTTCGCGCTCTACGAGCAGGGGGCGGACGGCGTCTGGCGGCTGGAGCGGGAGTTCCCCTTCGGGGCGCCCGCCTCCGGGGTCCCGCGCCAGGCCGATCTGTCCCGGCCGCCGTCGCCGACCCGGTAGCAGCCGGGCTCGGCGCCACAGGGCGTCACAGCGGGAGCCGCCGGAAGAGTGCCCGTGGCATATGCCGGAGTACGGACATCACCGGCCGCAGCGCCCCCGGCACCCACACCACCTCACTCCGCCGCCGCAGCCCCCGCTCGACAGCCTCCGCGACCGCCTCCGGCGTCGTCGCCAGCGGCGCGGCCTCCAGGCCCGCCGTCATCCTCGTCCGGACGAATCCCGGCCGTACGGCCATCACATGGACGCCCGTCCCGTACAGCGCGTCCCCCAGGCCCTGCGCGAACGCGTCCAGACCGGCCTTGCTGGAGCCGTAGACGAAGTTCGAGCGGCGGGCGCGCTCACCGGCGACCGAGGAGAGCACGACCAGCGAACCGTGCCCCTGGAGGCGCAGCGACCCCGCACAGACCAGGCCAGCGGAGACCGCGCCGGTGTAGTTGGTCTGCGCGACGCGGACCGCCTCGGCGGGCTCGGCCTCCGCGCGCTCCTGGTCGCCCAGAACCCCGAAGGCCAGTAGCACCACGTCCACGTCCCCCTCGGCGAAGACCTTGCCGAGGGCCTCCTCGTGGCCGCCGGTGTCCAGCGCGTCGAAGGGCACCGTACGGACCTCCGCGCCCAGCGAGCGCAGCCCGGCTGCCGCGTCCTCCAGCGCGGGCGACGGGCGGCCCGCCAGCCAGACCGTGCGGGCGCGGCGGGCGGCCAGGCGGCGGGCGGTGGCCAAGGCGATCTCGGAGGTGCCGCCGAGGACCAGGAGGGACTGGGGGGAGCCGAAGGCGTCCTTCATGGGTGTCCTTGCAGGAGAGGAACTTGCAGGGGGTACGGGAGGGGGAATGGGAGGGGGTATGGGCCGGTCACAGGCCGGGCGTCGGGAAAGGGCCGGTCACAGGGCCAGGCGCCGGGAAAGGTCCGAGGTGAACACTCCGCGCGGGTCGAGGCGGGCGCGCAGCGCGCGGAACGCGTCCGCGCGCGGATACATCGCGTCGACCAGCTCCGGCCGCAGCCGGGCGTCCTTCGCCAGGTAGACCCGGCCGCCCGCCGCCGCCACCGCCTCGTCCAGCTCGTCCAGGAAGGCGCCGAGGCCCGGCAGTCCGGCCGGGATGTCCAGGGCCAGCGTCCAGCCCGCGGCCGGGAACGACAGCCACCCGGAACCGCCCGCGCCGAACCGCTTCAGCACCGCCAGGAACGAAGGGCAGCCGCGCGCCGCAACACGCTCCACGACGTGCCGCAGCGTCGCCTCCTCGCCGTGGCCGACCACGAACTGGTACTGCACGAAACCGCCGCGCCCGTAGACGCGGTTCCAGTGCGGCACCCCGTCCAGCGGATGGAAGAACGTGGAGATCTTCTGGAGCTCGCCGGTCCTGCGGCGGGGCGCCTTGCGGTACCAGCGCGCGTTGAACAGGCCGACGGACCGGCGCCCGACCAGCCCCTCGGGCAGACCGCGGGGAGCCGGCGGCAGCCGCCGGGGACGGAAGGCCAGCGGGGCGCGGCGGGCGCGCGCGTGCAGCGCCTCCGGCGGGGCGTGGTCGCCGCGGGTCAGCACCGCGCGGCCGGTCGCCGCGCCGCGCGCGAGGAGGTCCACCCAGGCCACGGAGTAGCGGTAGCGGTGGTCGCCGGCGGACAGCCGCGCCAGCAAGTCGTCCAGGTCGGCCGCGCGTTCGGTGTCCACCGTCATCAACGACGTCCGTACGGGCACGAGCCGGACCGTCGCGGCCAGGATCACCCCGGTCAGCCCCATGCCCCCGGTGGTCGCGTCGAAGAGGTCGGTGCCGGGCCGCACGGTGCGCACCCCGCCGTCCGCCGTGAGGAGTTCGAAGGACCGCACGTGCCGGGCGAAGGAGCCGCTCACGTGGTGGTTCTTGCCGTGGATGTCCGCGCTGATCGCGCCGCCGACCGTCACGTACCGCGTGCCAGGCGTGACCGGCACGAA
The DNA here is from genome assembly GCF_044332485.1 of Streptomyces sp. NPDC017056. Classification (NCBI taxonomy): domain Bacteria; kingdom Bacillati; phylum Actinomycetota; class Actinomycetes; order Kitasatosporales; family Streptomycetaceae; genus Streptomyces; species Streptomyces sp. NPDC017056. The sequence goes on from NZ_JBIRPD010000007.1 coordinate 346,465, forward strand.
CCAGCCCAGCGGCAGCAGCACCTCCATCAGCCGGTGCAGGCTGACGCCCGCGTCGCACACCACGACGCCCGCCTCGGCGTCGATGGCGCGGACGCGGTCCAGTCCCGTCATGTCCCACACCGCGCCGCCCGCGTTCTGCGCGGCGTCTCCGTAGGCGCGCCCGAGCCCCCGGGCGATGCCGCCGCGCGGCCCGCACTCCCGTACGGCGGCGGCGGCCTCCTCGTACGAGCCGGGGCGGACCAGTCGCGCGGTGGTGGGGGCGGTGCGGCCCCAGCCGGTGACGGAGGCGGTGCGGAAGCCGGCCGGGCCGGCGGGCGACGACATGTCAGTGACCGTAGTGCGGTCTTTGGGCGGAATGCGGATCTTGCGCCGCTGCCCGCCGAAAAGAGTGATTAATGGGGTGGATGGGCTAATCGCGGCGACAGGGCGGGCGGTGCGCCCGAGAGTCGGTGAGGAGCCCCGCGGACACACCCGGGGGCTTGAGGGATAGGCGCCGGGCGGGTCGCGACGAAGCGGGCGACCCGCCCGGCGAGCTCGCCGGGCGGGCTCGCACGGACCGGATCGAGGTGACCCCGCTGTCCCCTGAGGAGATGGACCGCCGCCTGCTCACCGCGGTGCGCCGCCGCGGTACCGACGCGCGCGTGGCCGCCGCCACCCGCGCCCTCGCGCACGGCGGCGAGCACACAGCGCTCTGGGCTCGCCGCCGGCTCCCGCACAGGCGGCGGCCGTGACTGAACGCACCGCCGTCCTGGAGGAGACGCCGACCGGCCCCGGAGTGGCCCCCGCGGCGCCGCTCGGCCTGCGCGCTCGCGCGCTCGGGCTGCCCCTCGGCCTGCTGCGCACCGCCCGCCCGCGCCAGTGGGTCAAGAACGTGCTCGTGGCCGCCGCCCCAGCCGCCGCAGGCGACCTCTTCCTGCGCCCCACGCTCCTCCGACTCCCGGTGCTGTTCGTCCTGTTCACCGCCGCCGCGGCCGCCGTCTATCTCGTCAACGACGCGCGCGACGCCGAGGCCGACCGGGCACACCCCGACAAGCGCCGCCGCCCGGTCGCCGCGGGCGAGGTCCCCGTACCGGTCGCCTACGCCGTCGGCGCCCTGCTCGCCGTCCTCGTACCGGCCACCGCCGCGGTCCTGTGCAACCCCGCCACCGCCGCCCTGCTCTGCGCGTACCTCCTCATGCAGCTCGCCTACTGCCTCAGCCTGAAGAACGTCCTGGTCGTCGACCTCGCCGTGGTCACCACCGGCTTCCTGATGCGGGCGCTGGCCGGCGGCCCCGCGCTCGGCATCCCGCTGTCCCGCTGGTTCCTGATCACCGCGGGCTTCGGCGCGCTGTTCATGGTCGCCGCCAAGCGCTACTCCGAAGCGCTGCGGGTGGCGGGGGAGCGGCGCGAGGACCGGGGCGAGACGCGGCCGCTGCTGCGCGAGTACAGCGACGGCTACCTGCGCTTCGTGTGGCAGCTGGCGGCCGGCGGCGCCGTCCTCGCGTACTGCCTGTGGGCGCTGGAGAGCGGCGGCACGGCCGCGGGCGTGCTCCCGTGGCGCCAGCTGTCCATGATCCCGTTCATCCTCGCCGTCCTGCGCTACGCGGTCTTCGCCGACCGGGGTGCTGCGGGCGCGCCGGAGGACGTCGTGCTGCGGGACCGCCCGCTGGCCGTCATCGGGCTGGCCTGGACCGCGCTGTACGCGATGGCCGTCGCGGACGTATGAACGAAGCGAGCGCCGCCCCGATGGCCCCCGCCCCCCGCCGCCGGCTTCCGGAACGGTTGCGCGCCCTGGCTCCGGAAGCGCTCGGCTTCGCGGTGGCGGGCAGCCTCGCGTACGCCGCCGACCTGGCGCTCTTCGTCTGGCTGCGCGGGCGGTGCGGCCTCGACCCGCTCACCGCCAAGTCCCTCTCCTTCCTGGCCGGCTGCACGGTCGCGTACGCCGGGAACGCGATCGGCACCTACCGCGCCCGTACCCGCCCGGCGCCGCACCCGCCCGCGGGGCACGGCGCCCGCCCCCTCACCCGCGTACGCGTCCGCCGCTACACCGCCTTCCTCGCCGTGAACCTCGCCGGCGCCCTCGTCCAGCTGGCCTGCCTCGGCGTCTCGCACCACCTCCTCGGGCTCACCTCCGCGCGCGCCGACACCGTCTCGGGCGCGGGCGTCGGCATGGCGCTGGCAACATGCCTGCGTTTCTGGGGTACGCGGACGCTAGTCTTCCGCCACGCGGGCGACATACCTGTTCAGATGGTGTCGAAGGCTGACGAAGGGTAGGCGGGGCCCATGGAATGGTTGAGCAAGCTGCCGGTCATCGGCCCGGCCGTGTCCTGGCTGATGACCACGCACCTCTGGCGGGCGTACGAGCGCATGCAGGCCGTGCACTGGACCCGGCTGGCCGCCGCGATCACCTTCACCAGCTTCGTGGCGATCTTCCCGCTGATGACGGTGGCCGCCGCGATCGGCGCCGCGCTGCTCAGCGATCAGCAGCTGCACGATCTCCAGAAGAAGATCGCCGAACAGATCCCCGGCATCTCCGGCCAGCTCGACTTCGGCGGACTCGTCGAGAACGCCGCCACCGTCGGCGCCATCGCCGCCGTGGCCCTGCTGTTCACCGGCGCCGGCTGGGTCGAGTCGCTGCGCGACTGCCTGCGCGCCGTCTGGGAGAAGGACGACGAGGACACCAACTTCTTCGTCGCCAAACTCAAGGACGTCGGCCTGCTGCTCGGCCTCGGCGGCATCGCCCTGCTCTCGCTGGCCTGCTCCGGCTTCGCCACCGCGGCCGTGGGCAAGGCGGCCGGCGCGCTCGGCCTGGCGGAAGGCGGCGTGGGCAGCGTCCTGCTGACCGCCGCCGGCTTCTGCATCGCCGTACTCGCCGACTTCCTGCTGCTCGCCTACGTCCTGACCAAGCTGCCCGGCGTCCACCCGCCCCGCCGCGCCGTCGTCATCGCCGGCTTCATCGGCGCCGTCGGCTTCGAACTCCTCAAGCTCCTCCTCAGCGGCTACCTCAAGGGCGTCGCCGCGAAGAGCATGTACGGCGCCTTCGGCACCCCCATCGCACTGCTCCTGTGGATCAACTTCACCGCGAAGCTGGTGGTGTTCTGCGCCGCCTGGACGGCGACCGAACGCTGCGGTCCCGAGTCGGCCGGCAAGTCACTGGACTGCGACGAAGGGGCGGAAGGCACCGACAGGAGGGCGGCCGCTTGAGACACCGGCAAGAGAGCGGCCGCGTAAGAGCTCCCTACCCCCGGCGGCGGCGCATCAGCTCGGGGAGCGGCCAGCGCCGGTGCACCGCGAACGCCAGCCCGCCCAGTACGACCAGCACGCCGCCCGCGATCGCCGCCGCGGTCCAGGCGCCCCCCGACCCGCCGGACGAGTCCTCAAGACCGGCCTTCGCCTTGTCGCCGTCCGCCTTGGCGCCGCCGGTCCGCGCGTCGCCCTCCTCGCTCCTGGGCCCGACCAGCCGGCCGACCGGCTCGACCTTGTCCGCCGCCGCGAAGCCCCAGTCGAACAGCTTGGCCGTCTCCTTGTACGCCTCGTTGTGTTCCTTCTTCTCCGGGTTCATGACCGTGACGAGCAGCTTGCGCTCGCCGCGCTGGGCGACCCCGGTGAACGTCGAACCGGCATTGGTGGTGGAACCGTTTTTCACACCGGCTATGCCCGGATACGGCTTGACGTCGTAATCCCCGCTGAGCAGCCGGTTGGTGTTCTGAATACCGAACGACCCGCGCTTTCCGTCCTTCACGTCACCCGGGAACTGCGCGCTCACCGTGGAGCAGTACTCCCGGAAGTCCGCATTCTGCAAACCCGCGCGGGCGAACAGGCTCAAGTCGTACGCGCTCGAAACCTGGCCCGGCGCGTCATAGCCGTCCGGCGTCACCACATGCGTGTCCGTCGCGTTCAGCGCCTCGGCCTGCTTCTGCATCTCCTGCACGGTCTTTGCCGTACCACCGTTCATCGCGGACAGGGTGTGCACAGCGTCGTTCCCCGAACGCAGAAAGACCCCCAGCCAAAGGTCGTGAACCGTGTAACTCAAATTCTCCTTTATCCCCACCAGACTGCTGCCGTCGCCCATGCCCGCCAGGTCGGTCGGCTTGACCGTGTACTTCTGGTCCTTGGGGAACTTCGGCAGCACCGTGTCGGCGAACAGCATCTTCAGCGTGCTGGCCGGCGGCAGCTGCCAGTGCGCGTTGTGCGACGCCAGCACCTTGCCGCTCTCGGCGTCCGAGACGATCCAGGAGCGCGCCGTCAGGCCCTCCGGCAGCTTGGGCGCCCCCGGCTTGAGCTGCACCTGCGTACCGGCCTGGGCCAGCCGCCCACCACCGACCTTCGACATCTCCGCGGGCGGCACCGGAGCCTTCGGCGCGTGCTGCCCGCCCTTGCCGTCCGTCGGCTTTTCGTCGGCGTGCGCGGGCGCGGCCAGGAGCAGCGGCGGCAGCAACGCGGCGGTGCCGGCCAGGGCCGCGGCCGTACGGGTGAGGGCGGGCCGCGCGGCGAAGGGACGGACCGCGGCACGCGGTCCGGCGGCGGTGTCACCGGAAACGGCCCCGGGTACGGGCCCGGATGCGGCCCCGGGCGTCGCGGCGGTCGGATGAACGGCAGGAGTGGTCGGCACGTCGGTGAACGTACCCTCCGCCGCGCCGGACCCGCCCGGCACCCCTCGGAAGAGTGCCCCGGCCGACCGCCGTATGGAGCCGCTGTCCATACTGGATTCCATGAAGCTCTCGCGCCCCGTCGCCTGGTTCCTGCTCGCCTTCGGGGTATGGAGCTGGTTCATCTGGATCACTTTCGCCAAAAACCTGTGGAAGGACGGGAGCGGCCTCGCCTTCGACGACGCGGGTGACCCGACCGCCTACTTCTGGGTGCATCTCGCGCTCGCGGTGACGTCCTTTCTCTTGGGGACGGCAATCGGTGTGATCGGGTTCCGCGGCGTACGAGCCCTCCGCAACCCCACCCCCACCCCAACCCCCTGATCCCCGCCCCTCCCCCCCCTCCCACCCCACAACCCGTGCGCTATCTCACAGGCGCCGGCCAACCCGGTGAATGAGCTGTCCGTGGAGGGCGGCGGCCGCCCGGCCGCAAGTCGGACACTTACGGACTTACGATCTTGCGTTTGTGTCCCTCAACTCCCTAGCATTGACTGTCTTTACGTTGCTCTTACCGTGGCGGTCTCATCGGCGGGGCGCGACGGGGACGAGCGCGACAAACGGGGCGAACGGGGAGAGTGGCCGTGGGTGAGCAGTACAAAGTAGACCTGCACGAACTGGACAACGTCGTACGTCAGCTCAAGAGGCTCCAGGGCGACATGGACGAGCCCAGCCAGAAGGTCAAATACAGCACGACCATCCCCAAGTCGGCCTTCGGCAGCAACTTCCTCGAAGCCTCCAGCCTTTCCTCCGCGCACGACGACATGCAGGAGTACATGGCGCAGACCGTCAAGGCGCTCCAGAACCTGATCCGCGACTTCGGTGACAAGACGGAGCGCAGCCGAGGGGCGTACGAGGACCAGGAGCACAACACCAAGGTCTCGATGAACGGCTGACGCGCACCGGGGGGCGCTGCCGTGCCCTCGATGGCGGAGGACGGCGCCGGTGTCCGTGCCGGAGTGTGCCGTGGTGGCGAGTGAGGGATGACGACGAAGGGGGGCCGGCGTGGTTGACGCCCGGCAGGAGTACGAGAGCGCCAAGACGATGGAGCGGCAGCGGAAGGCCGAGGAGCGGGACGAGCGGCTCAAGTCGTTCAAGAACCACCGGCCCCTGCCTGCCTCCGCCTCCGATTTCCACCACCACGGGATCAACGCGCTCCGCGCGATGATCGAGCACGCCGACCCGGACGCGATCGAAACGTCCGGCAACCACTGGCGGGCGTCCGCCGACCGGCTGGCCGGCGAGGACGGCCGAGGCGGCATCCGCAAGGCGTTCATGGAAGCGGTCGACCACGCCACCGCTCACTGGGAAGGCAAGGCCGCCGATGCGTTCCGGCGCGAGGCGATGCAGGTCCTGGAGAAGATCGACCGGACCTACGGGCACTCCCGCAATGTCGAACAGACCTTGATCGGCACCCGCGCGAGCGGCGAGCAGGCCGGCGTCGCCTACAACCTCCGGCAGGCCAAGAAGGCCATGTCGAAGATCCACGACCCCGGGTTCATGGACAAGCTGGGGGACGAGAAGGGCGACGACACCCAGTTCCACAAGGACATGGCCAACCCGAAGATGGACGCCAGGATGGCGCTCGAACTCAACCGGGACAATCTCTCCCTGAGCAAGGAACGCCAGGTCGAGGCGGTCATCGTCATGGAGGAACTGGCGGCCAACTACCGGGCTCGCAGCGACTTCTCTCCCGGCCCCACCCCGCCGCCGGGAAGCGGTGACTGGCCCACGCCCCCGTCCCAGACGACCCCGCCGCCACCGGTGAACATGCCGACACCGGGCGGTACACGCCCGCGCCCGTCCGCCGTGGCGCCGAGCGCGTCGCGGGTCCCCGGCGGCTCGGCCGTTCCTCCCGGACTCCGCGGTCCGAACGTCAAGCCGTCGACGCCGCCCCCGGTCCGGACCGGGCTGGACGGTCTGCAGAAGGGCGTACCGAGTCCTGCGGGCCCGGGCGTGCTCGGCCGGCCCGGTGGCGGCGGCAGCACGGTCGGCGGCGGCAAGACGAGCGACCAGCCGGCTCCCGGCATCCCGGGACTTCCCGGTGGCGTGCTGCCGGGCCGCGGGCCCGGTGGCACCGGCGGGATCAAGGGTGGCGGGCGCTCCGGCATGCCCGGTATGCCCGGTGGCGGTTCGGGCGGAACCGGTGCGGCGGGCCGCGGCGGCGCGCAGGCCCGTACACCCGGCGGAGTGACCGGCAAGCCGGGCGGCCCGGCAGGCAGCGCCAAGCAGGGTGGTTCCGGGCTGCACCGCAGCCGGGGCGGCACCCAGGGCGTCCGCCCCGACCAGCGGGGTGCGGGCATGGCCGGCGCTCCGGGCTCGCGAGGAAAGGGCGAGGACAAGGAGCGCACCGGCAGCAAGCGTCCCGACTACCTCGTCGAGGACGAGGAGACCTGGACGCCGCAACGTAATGTGGCGCCACGCGTGATCGAGTAGAGCCCGGCCCACGGCCCGTGGCAAGGATGGCCGCGCCGCCTCCCCGGCGGGGCGGCCATCCGCACGGTGCCGGACCGCACGGAACGCACACGAGGAGCGAAGCATGAGGGTCACACGAACACTGCGCGCCGGTACGGGCGTGGCGCTGACCGGAGCGCTGCTCCTGGCTGCGGGCGGGACGGCGCAGGCGGACCAGGTCCGCAGCAAGCAGTGGCCGCTGGAGGCGTTCGGCGTCAAGGACATCTGGAAGCAGGCCACCGGCAAAGGGGTCACGGTCGCGCTCATCGAGACCGGCATCCGGACCAGTCACCAGGATCTCACCGGACAGTTCGTGACCGGAAAGGACTTCTCCCAGGGCGTCGACGGCTCCGAGGCGCTCAAGCCCGGCCAGGACATCCGCGACCACGGAACGGCCATGGCGGGCATCATCGCCGGGCACGGTCACGGCGCGGACGGGGCCCAAGGAATCAAGGGCCTGGCCCCGGGCGCGAAGATCATGCCGCTGACCGCCTACAAGAACGAGTCAATGGCGACCCGGTACGCCGCCGATCACGGCGCCGACGTCATCAACATGTCCTACGGCGTCACCCGCGACGGGGACACCTGCGAATCGATCCGCTACGCGCTGGAGAAGGGCGCCATCGTCGTCGCGGGTGTCGGCAACGACGGCACCTCGAAGAAGAACTACCCGGCGGCCTGCCCCGGCGTGATCGGCGTCGGCGCGGTGAACCAGTACGGGGAAACCTGGTCCCGCAGCAATTACAACGACACGGTCGATCTGCTCGCCCCCGGAGAAGGCATTCCCTTCGCGCAGGGCAAAAGCGACTCCGCGTACACCGTCAGCGACGGTACTTCGCCCGCCACCGCATACGTGTCCGCCGCCGCGGCCCTGCTCCGCGAAAAGTTCCCCGACCTCACTCCCGGACAGATCGCCAACCGTCTGGTGAAGACGGCGGGACTGGCCAAGCCGGAAAAGGCGAAGAACTTGAAGCTGCCCGACGCGCACTACGGATATGGCTTCATCCAGCCCGCCGCGGCCCTGTCCCGAGACATTCCCGCGGGGCCCGCCCAGGGCCCGCTGGCGATGCCGCAGGGTAAGGCGGCACAGCCGGCCGCCGACCCCGGTGCCGGCAACGGGCAGCCGTCCGCCTCGTCCGCGAACACGAGCAAGTGGCTGGTCATCGGCGGCGGAGCACTGGCCGTAGTGGTGGCCGGCGTCGTCGTCGCCGTGGTGGTGTCCCGCCGCCGCGGCCGTTCGAGCTCCCAGGCATGGAGCTGACCCCGCCCCATTAATTCGAGCGACGAACCTCCGCCTCGCCTGTTAACTTCCGCCCATGGATCCGTTGGATGAAAAAGATATCCGCACCTCCTTCGTGAATTGTTCGAAGGGTGAGGCGAGCCGGATCAACCTCCCCGCAAACCTTTCCGGCTTGTCCTGGGCAGATCTGGACTTCCTCGGCTGGCGGGATCCGGGGGCGCCGGATCGGAGTTATCTGGTGGCGCCCCGGGAGGGCGGGATCGTCGGGGTGACGTTGCGGGTGCCGCAGGGGGTGCGGCGGAGTTTTACCAAGACGACCGTGTGTTCGCTGTGTGTGACCGGGCATCCGGGGTCGGGTGTGAGTCTGCTCGCCGCGCGGAAGGCCGGGGCGCTGGGGCGGCAGGGGAATACCGTCGGTACGTACATCTGCGCCGATCTGGCGTGCTCGCTGTACGTGCGGGGGAAGAAGAAGTCCGAACTCGCCGGGCGGCATGAGGAGACCCTGCCGCTGGAGGACCGTATCGCTCGTATGGTGATGAATCTGGACGCGTTTCTGGACAACGTTTTCGAGGCGGTGTGAGCGGGTCGGAGGAGTCGGCCCGGCCCGCCTGGGTCAGGGCCGTTTCCCAGGTGCCGTCGGCGCGGGGAAGACGAATTCGCTCAGTACGTCGGTGACTTCGCGTACCAGGGGGCGTAGTACCCGGAAGCGGGAGGCGGCGACTGCGCGGGCTACCAAAGGGGAGGTGCGGTCTACCAGGCGGCGGCTGCGTTCGCAGTTTTCCGAGCGGTCGTGCACCCAGTACAGGATCAGGCCCATGTGCTGGAGCCAGAGCAACCGGGGGAGTTGTTCGGCCAGTTCCGGGTCGGCCTTGGTGTCCGCGCCGGCCAGGACTTGCCGGTGGAGGGCGATGGCGGTTTCGCGCGGGCCTTCGGAGGCGTCCGAGAACGGGCTGAGGGGGCTGTCGGGGTCGGCGGCGTTCTTGAAGAACTGGGCGGCGAACCGGTGGTACGGCTCGGCGATGTCGAGCCAGGCCGTCAGTACGCCGCGCAGCCGGCCCGCCAGGTCCCGTTCGCGTTCCAGCACGTCGGCCACGGCTGCCGTGTGCTCCGCGGTGATGCGGTCGTAGAAGCCCTGGATCAGGTGCTCCTTGGAGGCGAAGTAGTAGTACGCATTGCCGACCGAGACGCCGGCCTCCTGGGCGATGGCCCGCATGGTGGTCTTGTCGTAACCGCGTTCCTGAAAGAGGCGGAGGGCGGTTTCGAGGATGAGGGTGCGGGTCCGGGAGCCGTGCGGGCTCCGTTCGGGCGCGGGGCCCGCGGTGCGGGCGGCCGCCGCGCCCCGGCCCGTGCCGTCGTGCTGCGCGCCGTCGCCCTGCGCGTCGTCGTCCCGTGCGCCGCCGCCCGCCGGGCCGTGTGCCCCGCCCGCTTCCGCCCTCATCGCTTCGTCCACGCCACCGACCCTAATACCGGCCCCGGCGCGGCCCCCTACAGCTCCCGCTCGGCCAGGAACTTCAGGATCAGGCCCTGCCACTCCTCCGGCCGCTCCGCCATCGGCACGTGCCCGGTGGCGATCTCCACGTACTCGGCCCCGGGGATGTGGTCGGCCAGGTAGCGCGAGTTCGACGGGTGGATCAGCTGGTCCAGCGTGGTGGCGATGACCAGCGTCGGTACGGCTATCGCGGGCAGGTCGCCGGTGGTGTCGACGGCTTTGACCAGCGCGGACTGCTCCGCCGAGCCGGCCGGCGGCACGTCGGGGCTGTCGTCGAGCACGACGGCGAGTTCGGCCGGCGACATGGCGTTCAGGGCCTCGGGGGAGAGGCCGCTGAGCGCGCGGGCCTGCGCGAAGCCCGCGTAGTCGCCGCGCTCCAGCAGGCGCAGCCACAGGTCGAGCCAGATGTTCGCGTAGTGGTCGGGCTTGGCGAGGCCGGCGGTCAGGACGAGGCCGCGTACCCGCTCGGGGTGCCGTGTCGCGGCCCGTACGGCCACCGCGGTACCGAGGGAGAAGCCGATCAGGGTGAAGGTCTCGACGCCCGCCGTGACGGCTTCGGCCACGAGGGCGTCGGCGAGGGCGTCCAGTTCCAGGGGGCCGTCGGCGCGCGGGGTGTCGCCGGAGCCGGGGTAGTCGGGCGCGACGACCGTGTGGCCGGTGGCCGCCAGCGCGGGGATGAGGCCGGCGTAGTTGCCGGCGATGCTGCCGGTCGCGCCGTGCGCGAGCAGGATGCCGCGGGCGGCGGGGGTGGTGCCGGGCTCGGCGGGGGTGACGGTGGTGGACAGGGCGGGAAGGCGCGGTGCGACCGCGGGAATCTTCGTCATGTGCAACAGGTTGACCCCTGACATCGGTGTGAAGGTCAAGTCGCCGGGCCGCGGGTCCGGTCGCCCAGGGGAGGCAGTCGATGGCATGGTCGGCGGGGGAGCGTCGGGTCGGTACGGAGGCGGGGGGCTCCTTGCGTATCGGTGAACTCGCCGAGCGTTCCGGAGCCAGCGCCCGCTCGCTGCGCTACTACGAGCAGCAGGGCCTGCTGTGCGCGGACCGCGACGCCAACGGCTACCGCCGCTACGGCCCGGACGCGCTGGACACCGTCGCCCGGATCCGCGAACTGCTCGCCACCGGCCTGAGCACCGACGCCATCCGCCACTTGCTGCCCTGCGCGCAGGGCGGCCCGGGGCTGGTCTTCTGCGAACTGTCGTGCAGCGTGGTGGAGCGGCAGATGGCCCGGCTGGACGCGGAGATCGCCGAACTGGCGCGCAGGAGGGAGGCGTTGGCGCACTACGCGCATGTCATGCGCCAACGCCGGGACCAGGACCGGGCGTTGGCGCGGATGTCGCTGCGCTCGGCCTCCTGACCTGCACGGATGTTCTCTCATTCCTTTCTCATTAAACAAAGTTGGGTTGAACGGCGCGTACGGCTTGCGCAAGCGGCACCCGAGCCGGATCCTCGGTGCACCGCTGTTCGGGGGAACAGTGATGCGGTCACAGCATCGGGGGATTGTTGTGTTACGTGTGCACTTCACGGCAGAGGACCTGAACCGGACACGGATCGCCGAGGGGGCCGACCCCCTGTGGGAAACCGTGCTCAGCCTGCACCGGCTGCGGGACAGCCGCACCGAACCGGCCCTGGCCGCCTGGCGGCAGCACGCCGCACGCCACGGCCCCGGCCCCTTGCGGAGGCTGCTGCCGCTCGTCCCGCCGCGCGGCTATTTCCCGGACTTCCTGACACCGGTGGCCGGTGCGGCCGGCGTGGAACCGGGACTGGAAGCGGTGATGACGACGCCCCGGCGCCGCCTGCGCAGCGAGATCGGCCTGCTGGCCGGGCAGTCGCAGCGCTCCGGGCACGGGCAGCACGCCGCCCCGGACTCCTGGATGCGCTCCCTCGCCGACGGTGAGCCGGCCGCCCTGCGCGCCCTCGCCCGGAGCCTGCGCACGTATCACCACACGGCCCTCGGCCCGGGCTGGCCGCTGATCGGGCGGCGCGTCGAGGTTGACCGTACGCTGCGGCAGCACGCGCTCCGCCAGGAGGGAGCCGAGGCCATGCTGCGCACCTTCGGGCCCGCGATGCGCTGGCGGCGTCCCGTCCTGGAGGTGGCCTACCCGCGCGACGGCGACCTGCGCCTGGAGGGGCGGGGCCTGCTGCTCGTGCCGTCGTACTTCTGCACCGACCCGGTGACCCTGGCCGACACCGAGCTGCCGCCGGTCCTCGTCTACCCGGCGGCGCCGCTCGCCGGGGCGGGCCCGGCCGAGCGCGACCGGCCCGGACACGCCGAAGGGCTCCGCCTCCGTACGTACGGGAGCGGAGCCCTTCGCGGCTTCCAGACCAGGTTCGGGTCGCTGACCGGAACCAGGTTTTAGGGGTTACCCCTCGGGGTCAGAAGCGACGCGTGATCAGCGCGCGCTTGACCTCCTGGATCGCCTTGGTGACCTCGATACCGCGCGGGCAGGCGTCCGTGCAGTTGAAGGTCGTACGGCAGCGCCAGACGCCGTCCTTGTCGTTGAGGATTTCGAGCCGCTGCTCGCCGCCCTCGTCACGGCTGTCGAAGATGAAGCGGTGCGCGTTGACGATCGCCGCCGGCCCGAAGTACTGGCCGTCGTTCCAGAACACCGGGCACGAGGAGGTGCACGCGGCGCACAGGATGCACTTGGTGGTGTCGTCGAAGCGCTCGCGGTCCTCGGCGGTCTGCAGGCGCTCGCGCGTCGGCTGGTTGCCGGTGGTGATCAGGAACGGCATCACGTCCCGGTACGCCTGGAAGAACGGCTCCATGTCCACCACGAGGTCCTTGAGGACCGTCAGGCCCTTGATGGCCTCGACCGTGATGGGCTTCTCCGGGTTGATGTCCTTCAGCAGCGTCTTGCACGCCAGGCGGTTCTTGCCGTTGATCCGCATGGCGTCCGAGCCGCAGATGCCGTGCGCGCAGGAACGGCGGAAGGTCAGCGTGCCGTCCTGCTCCCACTTGACCTTGTGGAGGGCGTCCAGGACGCGCTCCTTCGGGTCCATCTCCAGCTGGAAGTCCTGCCAGCTGGCGTCCTCGGAGACCTCCGGGTTGAACCGGCGGATCCGCAGCGTGATGGTGATGGTGTGCGAGGCGCCGTCCTCGGCCGCGTCCAGGGCCTTGGAGTGCTTTTCGAGGGTGGAGGTGCTCATCAGTACTTACGCTCCATCGGCTGGTAGCGGGTCTGGACGACCGGCTTGTAGTCGAGGCGGATCGACTCGGAGCCGTCTGCCGCCACCTCGCGGTACGCCATGGTGTGCCGCATGAAGTTGACGTCGTCGCGGTTGGGGTAGTCCTCGCGGTAGTGACCGCCGCGGGACTCCTTGCGGGCCAGCGCGGACACGGCCATCACCTCGGCCAGGTCGAGCAGGTTGCCCAGCTCGACGGCCTCCAGCAGGTCGGTGTTGAACCGCTTGCCCTTGTCCTGGATGGACACGTTCAGGTAGCGCTCGCGCAGCTCGCCGATCTTCTCGACCGCGGTCTTGATCGTCTGCTCGGTGCGGAACACCATGACGTTGGCGTCCATGGTCTCCTGGAGCTCCTTGCGGATCTCGGTGACCCGCTCGTTGCCCGAGGCCGAACGCAGCCGCTCGACCTGCTCCTGGACCATCTTCGCCGGGTCCTCCGGCAGCTCGACGAAGTCGGCGGTCGCCGCGTACTCCGCCGCCGCGATGCCGGCCCGGCGCCCGAAGACGTTGATGTCCAGCAGTGAGTTGGTGCCCAGGCGGTTGGCGCCGTGCACGGACACACAGGCGACCTCGCCGGCGGCGTACAGGCCCGGCACGACGGTGGTGTTGTCGGCCAGCACCTCGCCCTCGACGTTGGTCGGGATGCCGCCCATGGCGTAGTGCGCGGTCGGCTGGATCGGGATCGGGTCCGTGTAGGGCTCGATCCCGAGGTAGGTGCGCGCGAACTCGGTGATGTCGGGCAGCTTGGCGTCCAGCTGCTCCGGCGGCAGGTGGGTCAGGTCCAGGTAGACGTGGTCGCCCTCGGGGCCGCAGCCGCGGCCTTCGCGGATCTCCGTGTAGATGGAGCGCGAGACGACGTCACGCGAGGCGAGGTCCTTCATGACGGGCGCGTACTTCTCCATGAAGCGCTCGCCGTCCTTGTTGCGGAGGATGCCGCCCTCACCGCGGGCGCCCTCCGTCAGCAGGATGCCCATCCGCCAGATGCCGGTCGGGTGGAACTGGAAGAACTCCATGTCCTCCAGCGGCAGCCCGCGCCGGTACGCGGCGGCCTGGCCGTCACCGGTCAGGGTGTGCGCGTTGGAGGTCACCTTGAAGAACTTGCCGGTGCCGCCGGACGCGAAGATCACGGCCTTCGCCTGGAAGACGTGGATCTCGCCGGTGGCCAGCTCGTAGGCGACGACGCCGGCCGACTTCTTCACGCCGTCGACGTCCTGGAGCAGCAGGTCCAGGACGTAGAACTCGTTGAAGAACTCGACGCCCTCCTTGACGCAGTTCTGGTACAGCGTCTGGAGGATCATGTGGCCGGTGCGGTCCGAGGCGTAGCAGGACCGGCGGACCGGGGCCTCACCGTGGTTGCGGGAGTGGCCGCCGAAGCGGCGCTGGTCGATCGTGCCGTTCGGGGTGCGGTTGAACGGCAGGCCCATCCGCTCCAGGTCCAGGACGGAGTCGATGGCCTCCTTCGCCAGGATCTCGGCGGCGTCCTGGTCGACCAGGTAGTCGCCGCCCTTGATCGTGTCGAAGGTGTGCCACTCCCAGTTGTCCTCCTCGACATTGGCCAGGGCGGCGGCCATGCCGCCCTGCGCCGCGCCGGTGTGGGAGCGGGTCGGGTACAGCTTCGTCAGGACCGCGGTGCGGCTGCGCTTGGTGGACTCGATGGCCGCGCGCATGCCCGCGCCACCGGCGCCGACGATGACCGTGTCGTACTTGTGGATCTTCATGAGTCGGTTACCTCAGCCCCGGGGCCTAGCGGATGTTCGGGTCGAAGGTGAAGATCACCAGCGTGCCCAGAAGGACGGTGAACACCGTGGCGGTGTACAGCAGCATCTTCAGCCAGAAGCGGGTGTTGTCCCGCTGCGCGTAGTCGTTGATGACCGTGCGCAGGCCGTTGGCGCCGTGCAGCATCGCCAGCCACAGCATCACCAGGTCCCAGACCTGCCAGAACGGCGAGGCCCAGCGGCCCGCCACGAAGGCGAAGCCGATCTTGGAGACGCCGCCGTCCAGCACGAGCTGGAGCAGCAGGTGGCCGAGGACCAGGACGACCAGCACGATGCCGGACAGGCGCATGAAGAGCCAGCCGTACATCTCGAAGTTCGTACGGGTCGACTTGGGCGTCTTCTTCGTACGCTTGCGGGGCGGCTCGATCACGGGAGCCGGGTTGTCCACGTCGTACAGGGAGACGGAGTCGTTCACAGCAGGAGTCGTTTCAGCAGACATCGCGCGTCATCAGCTCCCGAACAGCGTGCGCAGCGTGTGCTGCAGCACGGGGTAGAAAGCGCCGGCCATCAGGACGGCCCACACACCGACAACGGTCCACAGCAGCTGCTTCTGGTACTTCGGTCCCTTGGACCAGAAGTCCACGGCGATCACACGGAGGCCGTTGAGCGCGTGGAAGAGGATGGCGGCCACGAGGCCGTACTCCATCACGTTGACGAGGGGCGTCTTGTACGTGGCAACGACGTCGTCATAGGCCTCGGGGGAGACGCGGACGAGTGCGGTGTCGAGGACGTGCACGAACAGGAAGAAGAAAATGAGGACGCCGGTGACTCGGTGAGCCACCCAGGACCACATGCCTTCCCGGCCGCGGTACAGCGTTCCAGCCGGCACGGAAAAACCCTCCGGGAGCGGGGATTGGGGCCTGCCGGCTTCTCTGTCGGTCTGGCCCGGCCGGGTACGGTCCACCGGCCCTGGCCATCGTAGCGACGGACTGTCGGTTCCTCCCGCCGGGGTCCTCAGGTGTGATCAAACAGGCACGTACGGGCTATCACACGAGGACGAACCGGCCCTATACGACCGCGAGGGCCACCGGGTAGGCGGGGCCGTGCGGGCCCGGGGCCGCCGGGGCCGCGCGCCGGGGCGCGTCGGCGGCGCGTCAGGCGGCGCGGCGGGCCAGCCGGCCGCGGGCGAGCCGGCGCAGCTCGTCCGCCGCGATGGCCCGCTCCTCCTCGGGCTCGTTGCCGAGCCGGTCGTGGATTCCGGACAGCACCACGTTCAGCAGTTCGGTGTCGCGGTAGCCGTCCAGGCAGATGACGAAGGCGTGCCGGAACTGGCGCTCGTACTCGGCGTGCGCGGCGCGCAGCGCGGTGTGCGCCGCAAGCGTGCCCGGGCCGCGCGCGCCGACGAGCGGGCGCGGCGAGACGGTCTCCCGGGCCAGCGCCTCGTCCAGGTCGCCGGGGGTCAGGTCGTAGCTGGCCTCGTCGGCGGCGGCCAGCAGGGCGTCCGGGTCCGGGTACGGGCGGTGCGCGGCCAGGCGGCGGGCCCAGCGGCGGCTGCCGCAGCAGTCGAGCAGGACGGCCTCGGCGGCCTCCGGGGAGGCGGCGTTCAGGCGGTCCAGGCCGGTCGGCCGGCCGGTGGCGCCGGTGCCGGGAGGGGGTGGCGGCAGGGGGCGGGACTTCTGGGAGGGTGTGGCGGGCCGGGGAGTGCGCAGCGGCGTCGGCGCGGCGGCCGGGGTCTCGCTGGACAGCTTGGGCTCCTCGGGGCGGCGGGCGCTGGGTCGGGGCGGCCGGAGCGCACGGTTCCGGCAGGCGGGGGCCCGTCGGCTCCGGGAGGGACGAGCGGATGAGACGCCACCGTAACGACGTCTGTCGATCACTGTCCGGCGGATGCACGAATTTCACCCGGATGAGGACGCTTTCGAGCGCGTAGTGGACGGCGGCGTCCGTCACCTGGCAATACCTTCGCCCCGGAAAGGGAGGTTTTGCGTATATGAGGACCGGAAAACTGACCACAGCCGTCACGGCGGGCGTGACCGCCGCCCTCACGGCACTGGCCGTCGCGGGCTGCTCCCACGACGGCACCCCGCCGAGAGGCGGCCCCGCCAGCCCCGTCTCCGCCGTCCCCACCCCCACCTGGGACCCGGTGCAGGGCCCGCCGCGCACCGTCCCCGCCGTACAGAAATTCGAAGCGGCCGACGGGCGCGGCTGGCGGCCGGCCAAGCAGGCCCGCGTCGTGGTGCCCGACGGGGAGCAGAGCCCGGTCGCGGACGAGGCACGCCGGTTCGCCCGTGAGCTGGGCGGCCTGCGCACGGTCTGGGGCAGGCAGACCGTGCAGCCCGGCGACGTCGAGCTGCGGCTGTCGGGCGGCAAGGACGCCGCCCGGCGGGCCGACAACGCCCCCGTGTACGACACCGCCGACGAGACCTACACCCTCACCGCGCGCGGCACCCGCCTCACCCTCACCGCCCCCACCGACGCCGGCGTCTTCAACGGCACCCGCACCGTCCTGCAGTCCGTACGGACCTCCGGCGGCGTCCCCGAAGGCACCGTCGAGGACCGGCCCGACCGCGCCCAGCGCGGCCTCATGCTGGACATCGCGCGCAAGCACTTCGACGCGCGGTGGATCGAGGACCGCATCCGCGACCTGGCCGGCCTCAAGCTCAACCAGCTCCAGCTGCACTTCTCCGACGACCAGGGCTTCCGCATCGAGAGCGAAAAGCACCCCGAGATCGTCTCCGACGACCACCTGACCAAGGACCAGGTGCGCCACCTCGTCGACGTCGCCCGCGGCCTGCACGTCACCGTCATCCCGGAAATCGACTCGCCCGGCCACCTCGGCGCCGTGCTCGGCGCCCACCCGGACCTCCAGCTGCGCTCCGCCGACGGCCGGACCCAGCGCGGCGCGATGGACATCTCGAAGCCGGGGGCCGCCGAGATCGTCGACGACCTGCTGCGCGAGTACGCCCCGCTCTTCCCCGGGAACCACTGGCACCTCGGGGGCGACGAGTACCGCGCCCTCGCCGACCGCGACCCCGAATCGAGCTACCCGGACCTGGCCGAGGCGGCCCGGGCCAAGTACGGCGCCGGCGCCTCGATCGAGGACCTGGCCACCGGCTGGCTCAACGACCGCGACAAGACGGTGCGCGCCGCCGGCGCCCGGCAGGTCGAGGCATGGAACGACGGCTACTTCCGCGACACGGACGCCGCCCCGGACGCCGGCCGCACCGTCGCCTACTGGACGGGCAAGGAGATCGGCGCGCGCGAACCGGACGAGTACCTCCGGGAGAACCGCAAGGTCGTCAACCTCAACGACGAGTACCTCTACTACGTCCTCGGCGAGCCCAACGACATGCAGTACCCGACCGGCGAGCGCATCTACAACCAGTGGACGCCCGGGGTGCTGCGCGGCACCAAGGCCGTACCGGAATCGCTGTCAGGAGCCGGCCGGGTGCTCGGGGCGCGCCTGGCGGTCTGGTGCGACCAGGCCGGCGAGCAGACGCAGCAGCAGGTCGCCGACGGCATCCGGATGCCGCTGCGCGCGCTGGCGCAGAAGGTCTGGGATCGCCGCGATCCGGCCCTGTCCTGGCAGGACTTCGCAAAGCTGGCCGACCAGGTCTGAGCGGCCAGGGCCGGACGCGGCGAAGGGAGGGGACGACCGGGGCCGCCACCCCCCACAGGAGAGGCCCCGGCCGTCGTTCCAGAGAGGCCCGGTAAAGGACCCCTGTTCCTTACAGCGCCGCGCGCCGCGAAAGCGTCACAGGCGGGGCGGGCGGCAGCCCGGGTGCCCGGCGCGCGGTCGGCCGGGTTACCGTCAGCGGGGACACACGGGTTACCAGTGGTACCGGTGATGTCCGGGACAACGAATCAGCAAGGACCGGGCGGCGGACGTTCCGCGTGCGACAGGATGGACCCGTGCGAGGGGACGACACTCAGCCGGACGACGGCCGGCTGACGGTCGCCGTACAGGCGGCGCAGGGTGGTGACGAGGCGGCGTTCCGTACCGTCTACCGCGCCGTACATCCCCGGCTTATCGGATATGTACGGACCTTGGTGGGGGAAGCGGACGCCGAGGACGTCACCTCCGAGGCGTGGCTGCAGATCACCCGCGACCTGTCCCGCTTCAGCGGCGACGCCGACCGGTTCCGGGGCTGGGCCGCGCGCATAGCCCGCAACCGCGCCCTCGACCACATACGGATGCGCGGACGCCGCCCCGCGGTCGGCGGCGACGAAACCGAACTCGCCGACAAACCGGGCGGGTCGGACACCGCCGACGAGGCCATGGAAGCCCTCGGCACCGGCCGCACCTTCCGGCTCATCTCACGACTGCCGCAGGACCAGGCCGAGGCCGTGGTGCTGCGGGTGGTGGTGGGCCTGGACGCGAAGAGCGCGGCAGGCGTACTGGGCAAGCGGCCGGGAGCGGTACGGACCGCCGCCCACCGCGGACTGCGACGGCTGGCCGACCTGCTCGGCGCCGGCGGCGCGGACGGCGGCGGAACGGCGGGCGGGGTGCCCCAGCAGGGCACCGGACGCGGCGAGGGAGCGGCGGAATCGTACGTACCGGGTGTGACGGAAACGGCCGCACGAACGCAGAAGGACATGTGATGGCCGACGACCGGTACCACTGGCTCGACGAGGACGCCGCGGAGCGACTGCTGCGCGGCGAACCGGCCGGTTCCCCGGACGGCGTCGGCGCCGCGGAACTCGCCGCCCTGCTGAACGCCGCAGCCGCGGCGGGCCGGGACGCGACCGGGGACACACCGCTCCCCGGCGAGGAAGCCGCCGTAGCCGCCTTCCGGCAGGCACGCGACGGCGCCGGGACCCAGCCGCGCGCCGTCGCGCACACCCGCCTCGGGCGCCCCCTCCGACGCGGCTTCATGGTCGCGCTCGCGGGCTGCGCGCTCGGCGGCGTCGCCGTGGCCGCGGGCGCCGGCGTCCTGCCCACCCCCTTCCGCAGCGGCGGCACCGGCCCCAACCCGGCCACCAGCGTCTCCGCCGCCGAAACCCCGGGCCCGCTCGCCTCCGACGGCACCGGCACCACCGACGAAGGCGCCTCCCGGATGCCGGACGCCACCCCCGGCACGGACCGGCCCGACCCGCTGGCCACCGACGCGGGCGGCGACGGCAAAACCGGCAGCACCCCGACGCCAGGCCCCGGCCGGCCCACCCCCGGCAGCGACGCGACCGGCGGCGGCGACACCGACGCCACCGGCGGAAAGACCGGCGACGACCCGAAGGAAAAACCGGACGCCAAGGAGCGGCACCGGATCGGCGTCACGTTCTGCCGCACCTACGAGTCCGGCAAGCGCTCCGTCCTGGGCCAGGACACGCTGCGCCGCCTGGAGCGCGCCGCGGGCGGCTCCGACAAGATCCACGCGTTCTGCCGCCAGTACCTGTCACAGGGCGGCGGCAACTACGACGACGGCCGCGACGACGGCGGCCGGGGCCACCACGGCCAGGGCGGCGGCCCCGGCAAGGGCCACAGCGGCAAGGGCAACGGCGACGGCCGCGTCCACGCCCCGCCCATAAGCGCCCCTGGCGCGTTCCGCGCCCCCGCGGCCCCTCTCGTCGCTCGGGTGTGACATTTTCCGGGCCGCCGGCGCAGTACGTAGTGAAGCCGACTGGTCATCGGCTTGCGCGCGAGCCGGGGTTCCCCCCGTACCAACGGCTCGTCGCACCCGGCGCGGGTGGGGCACGTTCCCCCGGCCCTGCCCGCGCCACCCTCCACCGCTCCCGCGGTGGCTCACTTGTAAATGACGACCTTGTCGCCCTTCTCGACCTGACGGAACAGTGCGGCGATCCGCGCCTGGTCCCGCACGTTCACACAGCCGTGGGACGCGCCCCGGTAGCCGTGGGCCGCGAAGTCGGCCGAGAAGTGGACGGCCTGGCCACCGCTGAAGAACATCGCGTACGGCATGGCCGTGTGGTAGATCGTCGAAACATGCCGCCGGCTCTTGAACATGATCCGGAACTCGCCCTCCCGGGTCGGCGTGTACTGCGCCCCGAAACGCACGTCCATCGCCGACCGGACCTGCCCGTCCACCATCCACGCGAGCGTGTTGCTGCGCTTGCTGATGCACAGCACACGTCCCGTCAGACAGCGGGGATCGGGCTCGGCCACCGGCCTGCTCGTGGGCGGAAACAGCTCGGCGTACGTCGGCGGACGGGTCAGCGCACGCAGCGCCGACCAGGACGCGCGGTCGAGACTCCCGGTGCACGGAAGCCCCTGCTGCCGCTGGAGCGCCGCGACAGCGGCGGCCGTGAGCGAACCGTAGTAGCCGGTGGGATTGCGCTGGAACAGGCGCAACTGGGTCAGCCGCGCCTGTAGTTCACGTACACGCGGGCCGCGCGAGCCCTTCCGCAGCACGTGCCTCGGGGGACGGTGCGCGGCTTTGGAGGTGTGGGGGCGGGCGGGGGGCGCGTTGGTGCGTACGGGCGAGGGGAACGCGTCCGCGCGCCCCGGAATGTGGTCCTGCTGCGTCACCGAAGGCACCGGTGGCGACGGGCCGCCGCCGGGCGCGGTAATCGTTACGGTCTTGCACCCAGCCGTCACGGCAAGCGCCATCAGCCCTGCGGTCACGGTATGT
The DNA here is from genome assembly GCF_044332485.1 of Streptomyces sp. NPDC017056. Taxonomy (NCBI): domain Bacteria; kingdom Bacillati; phylum Actinomycetota; class Actinomycetes; order Kitasatosporales; family Streptomycetaceae; genus Streptomyces; species Streptomyces sp. NPDC017056. The sequence goes on from NZ_JBIRPD010000007.1 coordinate 367,749, forward strand.
CCTTTGCGCACCTTCTCTTGTTTCCCAGGGCCACGTAAGCGGAACCCCGCTATGCGGTTTTGCGCTTGCCTGGTCGCGCTGCGCGCGATTGCGCCCACTGTCCGCTGGGTGGGGGGCCGGGGCCCCGCAGGGGTCTCTCCTCACCGCAGTCGCGGAAGCCTTGTCTTGAACGCTGAACCTGGTGTTGCGACGTGTCGGCTGCGGGGAGCCCCCTGCGTGTCCCCGGCCCCGGGGTCGGATGGCGGCCACCCCGCCGTCGTGGCCGAGGCCCCCTGGTTGCTGCGCTACTGGTGTCTTTCCCTCCCCCACCCCCACTCGCGCGGGGGTGCGGAACCGGCCGGAGGGGGCGTGCAGGGGGGTGTCCCCGCAGCCGACAGCTCGCTACACCAGGTTCAGCTTTCAAGACATGGCGTCCGCGAGTGCGGTGAGGAGTCACCCCCCTGCGCGGCCCCGACCCACAACGAAACCAGCGCAACCCCGCGCGAAGCGCGAACGCCGCGCGCAGCGCATCCATGCCCACAGGAGACACTGGGTACATGTCTGCACCCCGCCGCACCTGCCCCATCTGCAGCCGCGAGATCGCCGTCGTCGGCGGCCGGTTTGCCCGGCACGACCCGCCAGGGCGCCGCACCGTGCTGGAACTGATCTCATGCCCGGGGTCGCGGCGGATCGCCCCCATGATGGCTCCGGCGGAGCGGCTCTTCGACCCGGAGGAGCCCCCGTTCCCGGGGCAGCAGCCGTTGTTCTGATGTTTTGAGACGTGTGGTGATCACCACGAGATCATCCTCGCCCGACCACGAGAAGACAGTGGTGTCGGGGGCACCCCCGTGCCCCCAAGTCACCTGCCGCGCAAGGCGATCCCGGCCGACGCAGCCGGCCTCCCTGAACGGTCCGCATAATGAGACGCTCCGCAAGGCGCAACCCCCGCTCCCACGCATACGTCTGGCATTCCGATCGACGGAAGTAGGGGCCAGATGAGCGACGGTCGCACGGGTGATGGAGCCGGGCGGGGCAATCCGCGGGGGCCGGTCCTGGCCGGGCGTGACGGTGAGCTGGCGGTGCTCGGTGCGGTGGCCGAGGAGGCCCTCGCGGGGCGGGCGCGCGTCGTGCAGCTGGCGGGCAACGCCGGCATGGGCAAGTCGGCCCTGTTGGACCACTGGCTGGACGGTGTGCCGCGGTTTCGGGCAGCGCGGGTGCGCTGCCACCGGCTCCAGCGCGACTTCGCTTTCGGTGCGGCCCACCGGCTGCTGCACCCGCTGGTCACCGCGGCCGATACGGCCGATACGGCCGATACGGCCGATACGGCGCTGCGCACCTCCGGTGCCCATACGGAGACCCTGACCGACCTCGACCGCCTCGTTTTCCGGCTGGCGCGGCGGCAGCCGCTTCTGCTGGCGGTGGACGATCTCCAGTGGATCGATCCGCCGTCGCTGCGCTGGCTGGCGCACCTGGTCAACCGGGCGGACGCCCAGCCGATCCTGGTGGCCGTCACCACCCGTACCGGTGAGCGCCCGGCACCGGGCGATGCGTACGACGCTCTCGTGCATCCTGCCGTCTGCCGGACCCTGGCGTTGGAACCGCTCGGGCCGGCGGATGTGGCGCGGCTGGTGGCGCTGGAGTTCGGGGAGCCTCGGCCGGACCCGGCCTTCAGCGCTGCCTGCCACGCGGCCACGGAGGGGCACCCGCTTTTTCTGCGGGCCCTGTTGTGCGATGCGCGGCGCGGTGGCGTGCGGCCCACCGAGGAGGGTCGGGAACGGATCAGGAGCTTCGGTTTGCCCACGCTTCTGCGTGAGGTACGGCACCGGCTGGGGCAGGGGTCCCCGGCCGTGGCCGGGCTGGCGCGGGGGCTGGCGGTTTTGGGGGACGGCATGCCGTGGTCGCTGCTCGCGGCGTACTGCGGTACCGGTGAGGCGGTGGTCCGTTCGGCGGCTGCGGAGTTGCATGCGCTCGGGTTGCTGGGCGCGGGGGACGAGCCGCGCTTCGTGCACCGGGTGGTCCGGGAGGCCGTTTTGGCGGAGTGGCCGCCGCAGGAGGTCGGCGCGGCCCATGCGCGGGCGGCCCAGGTGTTGTATTTGAGCGGGCGTCCTGACGAGGAGGTGGCCGCGCACGTGATGGCGGCCGGGCCGGTGCCGGGCAGCTGGCCGCTGGTGGTGCTGCGCCGGGCCGCGGCGGAGGCGTTGCGCCGGGGTGCGGCGGAGACCGCCGTGACGTATCTGCGGCACGCCGTCTTCCAGCCCGCCGCGCCGGGGGAGCGTGCTCGGGTGCTCTTGGAGCTGGCCGTGGCCGCCAGTCACTACGACACGGGGCTCGCCGTGTCGTACGGTACGGCCGCGCTGGAGGGGCTCACCGACGACGCCGCCCGCTCCGAGGCCGTGGGGGTGCTGGCCTACTCCTGTCTGATGTCGCGCGGTGGTCGCGACGGCGGCCCCGACCTGGCGCGCCTGGCGGCGGAGCTGGGGGCGTGCACCGGTGACGGTGACCGTGAGCCCTCGCTGCGTATGCAGGCGCTGACCGAGTGGCTGGAGTTCGAGTGCCCCTCGGTCCGCGTTGCGGAGCGGAGCGAGCGTCGTGTCGTTCCGGCCGATCTGGCGGGTCATACGCCGGGGGAGCGGCAGCTGCTCGCCGTCCGGGCTTTCGGGGCTTTGCGTGCGGGGGAGCCGGCCGAGCGGGTCACCGAGCTGCTGGAGCGGGCCAGCGTGAATCTCCCCGCGTTTTCGCCCGGCCTTTTTCCGCTGCACTACTTCGTTGCCCAGGCCCTGTTGTACGTGGACGATCTCGACGCGGCCGGCGAGCTGTGCGGCCGCCTTCTGCGCGGGTCGCGGGACACGGGGGCGGAGCTGCTGGCTTCCTGGCTGCTGGTCTATCGGGCCGCCGTCGCGCTGCGCCGGGGTGATGTGGCGCAGGCTGCCGCGGTGGCGCGGACCGTGTCCGAGCGGGCCTGTGCCGCGGGTGAGGTCCCCTACCGGATGACGCTGGACACGATCCGGATCGATGCTTTTCTGGAGCAGGGTGAGCTGGCGGAAGCCGAGCGGATTGCCGCCGCCCACTCCGCGACGGACCCGTCCGGCGCCTCCTGGGAGTGGCCGCGGTTTCTGATGAGCCTGGCGGCGTTGCGTACGGCCCGAGGCGACCGGCGTGGCGGGCTGGCGCTGTTGCGGGAGTGCGGGCATCACTTCGAGGCGGCGGGGACCGTCAGCCCGGCGATCGGGCCTTGGCGTTCTCGTGCTGCGAGTGTCAGTCTCCTGCTGGGGTACGGGCACGATGCGTACGCGCTTGCCGAAGAGGAACTGGAACGGGCGCGGCGCTGCCGGATACCGCGGGCCGTCGGTGTGGCGCTGCATGCCGCCGGGCAGGTCGCCGGAGGGGCGGGTGGCCTGGAGCTCGTGGCCGAGGCGGTGGACGTACTGGAGCGCACACCCGCCGAACTGGAACTCGCGCGTGCGTTGTACACGCTGGGGGGCGGGCTGTTGCGGCGCGACGACAAGCCGGGGGCTCGTACGGCGTTGCGCGGCGGGTTGGACATCGCGGTCAGGTGCGGGGCTTCCGCGCTTGCGCGCAGCCTCCAGCAGCGCCTTCACGAAGCGGGGGGCCGGGCGGGCAGCCGGGGGGCGAGCGGTTGTCCCCTTACGGCCGGGGAGGAACGTGTTGCCGCGCTGGCTGCCGAGGGGTGGAGCAACAAGCAGATCGCCGAGCACCTTTTCGTCTCCCTGCGGACCGTCGAGACGCATCTCACCGGGGTCTATCGCAAGCTGCGCATCGAGGGCCGGCGTGAACTGGGGCCTGCGTTGCGGGCGTTGTCGCAGCGGCGCTGACCCGGCGCTGCTGTGTCGCAGTGCCGGGTCAGGGCGGCGGGTCAGGGGTGCCGGGTCAGCAGTTCACGCGCAGGACGTCGGCGTAGTTCAGCCAGGTCCCTTTGAGTTGGTAGCAGTGGTTTTTGTCGGCGTCGTCGACGGTGACCGTCTTCGGTGGGCCGCCGGTGTATCCGGCGAAGGTGACCTTGACGGTGGCGCCGGTCGCCCCCTCCGGGAAGTTCGCCTTCCAGGTGGTTCCCACGGCCTTGGCGTTGTGGCAGTAGTTCTTCTTCTCGATGCCCTCGGGGCCCTGCCATTCGTAGCAGGTGTCGACGAAGTACAGCGCGTCGCTTGTGAACTGGATGAAGTTCTCCGTGCTCGCGGTGGCCGGTGGAGCCGTCAGGAGTCCGCCGCCCAGTACGGTGGCGAGGGCGGCCGCTCCGAATCCGCCCGCCCGCTTCACCCGTCGCATTCCGGTCTGTGTCACGGTGTTCCTTCCGGCCTGGGTCAGCACGGCTTTTCGACGATCTTCGCGGTGAACGTGGTGCCGTAGAGGGTGTAGCAGTAATCGCGCTTGAGGTCGGTGATCTGCGGCGAGAGGTTTCCGCCGCCGACCTGTGCCAGCGCGTTCACGTTCAGTTTCACGCCGGCCGCGTCGTCCGGTATCTCCACCCGCCAGGTGTCGTTGATTTTCTTTCCGGAGTCACAGCTGTCGGCGGTCTGCGAGCCCTGCCATTTGTAGCAGGAGTTGACCACGAACCCGCCCTCGTTCGAGAAGTTGATGTAGTGGCCGGAGCCGGCGGCGAAGGCAGGTGGTGCCGTCACCACCGCGCCGGCCAGCCCGATACCGATTGCGGCGGCGGCACCGGTTGCCGCCCGCCTGATGTCCGTCATGACTGCGTCCTTCCGTGGGTCCCGTGGTGCACTTTCAGCCGCACGCCTTGATGTCGGGCTTGGCGCGCTGGGAGTTCTCTTTGAGGAGTGCCTCGGTGCGCACCCCGGAGATCTTCGCGCCGCCGAACTTCCCGCCCTGCACGGTGATGTCGGAAACGGTGCGTTCCATGTCGTGACCCAGCTTGAGTGTGCCCCGGTACCCCGGCTTCACGGTCATTTCGACGCTTTCGGTCTTCGTTTCGGTATTGGTCTCGTTGTACTGTCCGTTGATCCCGATACCGACGCCCTTGGCCAGCGGGATGTCGACGGAACCGCCCACGTTCCAGCCCCAGGCGAACGCGTGCATACCGCCGATGGTCTGCTTGAGGTCGGTGGCGCCCGCGCCCGTCGAGCAGTTTTCGAGCACCTTGGCCTGGGTTCCGTCGCTTCCCGCGTCGAACCACTTCGTCACCTTCTCCGGGGTGCCGACCGTGGCCGCCTTGCAGGAGACCGACTGGCTCTTGCACTGTTCAAGGGCTTCCTTGACCCGGGCGGGGTCGGTGTCCTTGATTCCGTTCTCGTACTCGACCGTCGGTGTCGCCTGGTTCACCCAGTTGTCCGTCGCGCCGTCCACGGCGGGGTATTCGGGCGGAACGGCAAGAGCTGCCGGGGCGGTGCAGGCGAGTGCGGTGGTGAGTACGCCGGCCACCACGCCGATGCGCGTGTGCTTCTTCATGGCCCTGCTCTCTTTCTCGTGTCTCAGCAACCGGTTTCGATCAGCTTTTGCGAGCCGAGCAGGCCCTGGATCTCGAAGCAGTGGTTCTTTCCGGTGTCCTTCACCGCGGCGCTGTCCACGGCCTTGTCCCAGGGCGACAGCTTGAGGTCGACCACGGCCGAGGTGGCGTCCGCCGGGAAGTACGCGGTCCGGGACTGGCCCACGGGCCAGCTCTGGTGGCAGTAGTCCTTTCCGCTGACGCCGATCCACTCGTAGCAGGTGGTGGCGACGATTCCCGCCTTGTTGGTGATTTTGACGTAGTTCTCGCTCCCCGCGTGCGCGGCCGGGGCGAGTGCCAGGGCGGCGGCGCAGAGGGTCGCACCGGCCGCCAGGCTGAATACCGTCCTTCGGGCAGTTCTCAAGGTTCCGGCCTTTCTTCGAACTGTGCTGCGGCGCGGGAGAAGAGCATCGTTTTCGTGATGCCGCGCCGTGTGGACACAGTTATGCCCGGACAGGCCGCCGTGGGGAAGGAACAAGGCCGAGAACTGCGGTGCGGAAAGGGAATTCAGCGGTCGACCACGAATTCCCGTACGGGGGACCACGACGCGAAGCCGTGGCCGGCCGCGACTACGGTGCGAGGACGTCCAGTTCGGCCATGGCGCCGGCGGTGATCTCGCGGGTGAGCGCCTCGGCGCGGTCCGCGTCGCCGGTGCGTACCGCCTCGGCGACCTGTACGTGCAGGGTCACCGCGGCCGGGTCGGGGTCGGTGAACATCACGTGGTGGTGGGTGCGGCCGGTGAGGACGGCGGCCACCACGTCGCCGAGCCGGGCGAACATCTCGTTGCCGGAGGCGGTCAGCACGACGCGGTGGAAGGCCACGTCGTGCACCAGGTACGCGTCGAGCTGCTGGCCGCGCGAGGTGGCGACCATGCCCATGGCGTGCTCGGTCAGCTCGGCGCACTGCTCCGGCGTGGCGTGGCGGGCGGCCAGGCCCGCCGCGGCCGGCTCGACGGCGGAGCGCAGCACGGTCAGGGAGCGCAGCTGCCGGGGGCGGTCGGGGCCGTCCAGCCGCCAGCCGATGACGCGGGGGTCGTAGACGTTCCACTCCTCGGTGGGGCGCACGGTCACGCCGACCCGGCGCCGCGAGGCCACCAGGTGCATGGATTCCAGTACCCGTATCGCCTCGCGGATGACCGTGCGGGACACCTCGAAGCGCTCTTCGAGCTCGTCGGTGCGCAAGATCGTGCCGGGCGGGTACTCGCCCGCGGTGATGGCGGGTCCCAGGGACTCCAGTACCCGCGCGTGCAGCCCCTGCCCCGCCCCCTGGTTCTCCATGGGGCTAAGCCTACGTTCCCGCGGCGGCCCGACTTTAAGTATGACTTTTACGTCACAGAGGCTTGAATACGTCGTATCTCATGGGTTTCAGTGGGACGACAGACCGATGTCAAAGAGGACAGCGAGGTACACGGGATGAGCACCCACGTCATCGTCGTGATGGGCGTGGCCGGCACCGGCAAGACGACGATCGGACCGCTGGTGGCCGCCGGCCTCGACGTCCCCTACGCCGAGGGCGACGACTTCCATCCCCCGGCCAACATCGCCAAGATGTCGGCCGGCACCCCGCTGGAGGACGCCGACCGGTGGCCCTGGCTCGACGCCATCGGCGTCTGGGCCCACGGCCGGGCCGGCCGTGGCGGCGTCGTCAGCAGCTCCGCGCTCAAGCGGGCCTACCGCGACCGCCTGCGGGCCGCCGCGCCCGGCATCGTCTTCCTGCACCTGACCGGCGACCGGTCGCTGATCGAGTCCCGGATGGCCGAGCGCAAGGGCCACTTCATGCCCACCGCGCTGCTGGACTCCCAGTTCGCCACCCTGGAGCCGCTCGGCGCCGACGAGGCGGGCGTCGCCGTCGACGTGTCCGGCACCCCGCAGGAGATCGCCGAGCGGGCCGTCACCGCACTGCGCCACTACGACACCGGCCTGACCACCCCCGCGTAAACCGCTCCGGGGCCACCACCACAACCAGCACCAGTACCCCTTAGGGAACAGCCGTGACACATCTCAGCGTCGAGATGCTGGCAGCGGACGCGACCGAGCCGATCACCTCGGCCGGTCACGCGCAGCTCGGCATCGCCGTCCTCGCGGGCATCGCCGTCATCGTCCTGCTCATCACCAAGTTCAAGCTGCACGCCTTCCTGTCGCTGATCATCGGTTCGCTGGTGCTGGGCGCGGTGGCGGGCGCACCGCTGGACAAGGCCATCGCCAGCTTCTCGTCCGGCCTCGGCAGTACGGTCGCGGGCACCGGCATCCTGATCGCGCTCGGCGCGATCCTCGGCAAGCTGCTCGCCGACTCCGGCGGCGCCGACCAGATCGTCGACACGATCCTGGCGAAGGCGAGCGGCCGCGTGATGCCGTGGGCGATGGTGCTGATCGCGGGCATCGTGGGCCTGCCGATCTTCTTCGAGGTCGGCATCGTGCTGCTGATCCCCGTGGTGCTGCTCGTCGTCAAGCGCGGCAACTTCTCCCTGATGCGCATCGGCATCCCGGCGCTGGCGGGCCTGTCCGTCATGCACGGCCTGATCCCGCCGCACCCGGGGCCGCTGGCCGCCATCGACGCGCTGCACGCCAACCTGGGCGTCACCCTGGCGCTCGGCGTGGTCGTCGCGATTCCGACGGCGATCGTCGCCGGTCCGCTGTTCTCCCGCTACGCCGCACGCTGGGTGGACATCCGCCCGCCGGAGAAGATGGTGCCCGAGCGGGCCTCCGGCGAGCTGGACAAGCGTCCCGGCTTCGGGATCACCGTCGCCACCGTGCTGCTGCCCGTCGTGATGATGCTGGCCAAGGCCCTGGTGGACGTCGTCGTCGACGACAAGGGGACGACCGTCCAGCGGGTCTTCGACGTGGTGGGCTCGCCGCTGATCGCGCTGCTCACCGCCGTCATCGTCGGCATGTTCACGCTGGGCCGGTCGGCCGGCTTCACCAAGGGCCGGATCGCCTCCACCGTCGAGAAGTCCCTCGCGCCGATCGCGGGCGTGCTGCTGATCGTGGGCGCGGGCGGCGGCTTCAAGCAGACCCTGGTGGACGCGGGCGTCGGCCAGATGATCCTGGAGCTGTCCAAGGACTGGAACATCTCCACGCTGCTGCTGGCCTGGCTGATCGCGGTCGCGATCCGGCTCGCGACCGGCTCCGCGACGGTGGCCACCATCTCCGCCGCCGGCCTGGTGGCGCCGCTCGCCGCCGACATGTCCACCACCCACACCGCCCTGCTCGTCCTCGCCGTCGGCGCCGGTTCGCTGTTCTTCAGCCACGTCAACGACGCGGGCTTCTGGATGGTGAAGGAGTACTTCGGCATGAACGTCGGCCAGACGATCAAGACCTGGTCGCTGATGGAGACGCTGATCTCCGTCGTCGGGATCGTGTGCGTCCTGCTGCTGTCCCTGGTGTTGTAGCCGGGCCCACGAGAGCCCGGTGGGCGCCCGGCGTGTGTCCGAACGACCGGCGGAAGGCATCGATGAAGGCGCTGGCCGAGGCCCAGCCGCAGCGGTGCGCGATCGCGGTCACGGACAGCGCCGGGTCGTCCCGCGTCAGCAGCACCAGGGCGTGGTGCAGGCGCAGCTGCGTACGCCACTGGGGGAAGGTCATGCCCAGGTCGGCGCGGAAGAGGCGGGCCAGGGTCCGTTCGCTGGCCCCGGCCCTGGCGCCCAGCGCGGCGAGCGGGCGCGGGTCGGCCGGGTCCTCCCGGAGCATCGCGCAGACCGCCGCCAGGCGGGGGTCGCGGGGCCTGGGCAGGTGCAGGGCCTGGAGCGGGGCGTGGCGCAGCTGGTCGAGGAGTACGGCCAGCAGGCGCCGCGCCTCCGGCGTACGGCGGCTGCCGGGACCGCTGTACGCGATGATCAGCTCGCGCAGCAGCGGGCCGGCCGCCAGGACGGCGGGCCGGTCGAGGCCCAGCGGGTCGGCGTCCACCGGTACGCCCACGGTGTGCAGGTCGGTGTCCCCGTGCGCCCGGTGCTCGTGCACCGTTCCGGCCGGGATCCAGATCGCGCGGGTGGCGGGGGCGACCCAGCTCCCGGCGCCCGTGGTCACGGTCAGCACCCCGCGCCCCGCGTAGACGATCTGGTGGACGTCGTGCGCGTGCGCCGTCACTTCCGAACCCTGCGGCAGAAAACGGGTGACGGTCGTGATGTGCGGCGGATGATGGCGGAAAACCGGCATGACGTGGCAGCTTATTGGAAGCCCGCCACCCGGTGCGGTCACGACGATCGACGCATGACGACGAAGCAAGCGGCCGCTGCCCGGCGGCCCGTCACGATGATGGCCGTCGGCCACGCGGCGGTGGACTTCTACCAGGGCGCCGTACCGGCCCTGGTGCCCTTCCTGGTGGCCGAACGCCACTACGGCTATGCCGCCGCCTCCGGCATCGTGCTGGCCGCCACCCTCCTCTCCTCCCTCGTGCAGCCCCTGTTCGGCTCGCTCACCGACCGCTGGACGATGCCCTGGCTGATCCCGGTGAGCACCCTGTGCGCCGGACTCGGCATCGCCCTGTCCGGACTCGGCGACTCCTACGTCCTCACGTGCCTCGCGGTCGCCCTCTCGGGCGCCGGCGTGGCCGCCTACCACCCGGAGGCCGCGCGGCTGGCCCGGGTCGCGAGCGGCGGCAGCCATGTCGCCATGGGCTGGTTCTCCCTCGGCGGCAACGTCGGCTTCGCCCTCGCCCCGGCCGCCGTCGGCCCGCTGCTCTCCGCGGGCTCGCTGAGCGCGTCGCCGTGGCTGGTGGTGCCCGCGGTGGCCGGTGTCCTGCTGACCGCTCACGTGATCCGCGCGCTGGCGCCGCGGGCGGCCGTGGCCAAGGCGGCGGCACGCAAGGCGGGCCGCGACGACTGGCCGGAGTTCCTGCGGCTGACGGCCGTCATCGTCTGCCGTTCCATCGTCTTCGTGGGCCTGAGCGCCTTCATCGCCGTCTACGCGCAGCAGCGGGTCGGCGGCGGCGCGGCCGCGGGCTCGGTGGCCCTGTTCGTGCTGTTCGCGGGCGGTGCGGTGGGCACCGTGCTCGGCGGCCGGCTGGCGTCCCGGTGGGGCCGGGTCCGTACGATACGGGCCGCCTACGCGGCCACCGTCCCGGCCGTCGCCGGGCTGGTCCTGGTCCCCGGCCCCGCGCTGTACGTCTTCGCCGCCCTTTCGGCCACGGCCCTGTACGTGCCGTTCTCCCTGCACATCACGCTCGGCCAGGACCTGCTGCCGAACCGGATGGGTACCGCGAGCGGCGTCACCCTGGGCCTGGCCGTCAGCGTCGGCGGCGTCGCCTCCCCGGCCATCGGCGCCCTCGCCGACACCACGGGCCTGCGAATCGCCCTGCTGCCGCTGATCGCGCTGTGCGCCGTGGCCTGGCTCGTCGCGCGGACGCTGACCGAGCCGGGCGAGCGGGTCCCGGCGCCCTCGGTGCGGGATGCCGGGCCCCGTACGGACCGAGGCGTACGGGACAGCGATCGCCCCACGGTGCGTCGGCCGGGCCGCTGACGAAGGGCGGTGCCCGGCGGGCGGCTCGGTCCGCGCCGGTGTCGGGCACCGGCTCGTACGGGTCAGCCCGACGGGTCGGCCGCCCGTACACCGGCCAGGTGGTGCGGCGGTCCCGCCGTGTGCGGCTCCGCCTGCTTCTTCCGGAAGCGCAGGGTCGCCACGGCGCTGACCGCCGTCAGGGCGGCCACCAGCACGGAGAAGGCGACGGCTGCCCTGAACAGGGAGCTCACCGCCGCCAGCACGCCCACACCGATGACCGGGACGGTCAGGCCGAGGTACGCGGCGACGAACAAGCCGGACACCGCCTGGCCGGCCAGGGCGGCCGGGGCACTGCCCGACACCAGGGCCATGCACGACCGGAACGCGGCCCCGGCGCCGGCCCCGCCCGTCACCGCCCCGAGGAGGAACAGCCACAGGGACTGGGTCGGCAGCGCCGCCACGATCAGTGCGAGGCCGAGCGGCACCACCACCATGCCGCCGAGCGCACCCGCGTACAAGGAGAGCCCGCGGATCGCCAGTTGTGCCAGACCAGCCGCGCTGAACGCCGCACACACCAGGACGCCCACCAGCAGCGGACTGTGCTGGTGCATGACGTCTTTCAAAAAGGTTCCGGTGAGGGCCGCCAGAAGGCCCAGCAGGGCGAACGCGGCGAAGACCGCGGGCCCCATCGCCAGGAACACCGGGCGGGACGAAGGGGGTACCGCGAGCCGTTGGATGCGCAGTTTCCCGCCGCCGCGGCTGACCGTCTCCGGCAGGCGGAGCAGCAGGAAGCCGGGCACCAGGCACAGTGCCAGCGCCAGGTAGGGCACGACGAGCGGCCACGCCACGAAGTGGGCGAGCACACCGCTGAGAAGCGGCCCGCCACCGAGGCCGAACATGTTCGTCGTGGACGCCACGAGCGCCGCACGGGCCGGGTCGGGAGACAGTTCCCGCAGGTAAGCGGTGGCCGCGCCGGTGGCCAGGCCGACCGAGACGCCGCTGAGGAACCGTCCCGCGATCAGTCCGGGAAGGGTGGGGAAGCAGATGAACACGAGACAGCTCAAGGCGGCGACGGCGAGGGCCGGTGCCAGCACCCGCCGCCTGCCGACCTTGTCGGAAAGCCCGCCCAGCAACAGCAGCGTGACCAGGATCCCGACCGCGTACATGGCGAAGACCAGGGCGATCAGCAGCGGCGACAGACCGAGGTCGTCGGCGTAACGCGGGTACAGCGGAGTGGGCAGGGCGCCGCCCAGCATGACGGCGAAGAGTAAGTAGGCGACGGTCCAGAACGGTGCCGCCGGGCGGGGCGGCTCCCCTGGCGTCACGCCCGGAGCGGACGAGGGGTGCGGAGAGTGGTGGGTCACAGTGCTTCTTTCTCTTGGAGCTGCGCCGCTACCTGCCGGCGGCGGATCTTCCCGGAGACGGTGCGTGGCAGGTCCGTCGTGAACGAGACGGAATACGGCCGCGCATGCGCGGGCAGCAGGTCCTGGCAGTGCGCCAGCAGCGTACGGGCCAGCTCGGGGCCCGCCGGGTGGTCCGCCCGGGGCACCACCACCGCGTGCGGGGCCGCTCCGCCGGCCGGGTGGGGCACGGGGACGACGGCCGAGGCCGCGACCGCCGCGTGGGCGTTCACGGCCGCTTCCACCTCGTGCGGGGAGACCCGGTGGCCGGCGGACTTGAACACGTCGTCGAGACGGCCGAGGACCCGGAGGTATCCGGACTCGTCGCGTTCTCCCAGGTCGCCGGTGGGATACAGCCCGTCCTGGCCCGGGGGCCGCGCTTCCTTGCCGGCCTCCAGGTACCCCTGCATCATGCCCGCGGGAGCCTGGGCCAGGTCGACGCAGATCTCGCCCCGGCGTGCGCCGGTGGTCCCGTCCTCGGAGCGCAGCGTGATCCGGTAGCCCGGCAGGGGCTTGCCCAGCAGGCCGGGGCGGTGCGGGAGGCCAGGGGACGTACCGATCAGCGCGGTCGCCTCGGTCTGCCCGTACCCGTCCCGCAGTGGCACGTTCCAGGCCGCGCGGACCCGCCGCGCCAGCTCGGCGTCCAGCGGCTCCCCGGCACTGGTCGCCTCGCGGAGCGCGGGACGTACGCCGTCGGGCCGCTGCGACAGCGCGCGCCACACGCTCGGCGGCGCGCACATCGAGGTGACCCGGTGGGCGAGCAGCCAGTCGGCCAGGGGGAGTTCACCGACCGGCCCGTCGGGCGGCACCACCACGGTGGCCTCCGCGTTCCAGGGGACGAAGAAGCTGCTCCAGGAGTGTTTGGCCCAGCCCGGTACCGAGACGTTGAGATGCCGGTCGCCCGGTACGAGGCCGTTGAAGTACATGCTCGACAGGTGCCCGACCGGGTAACTGGTGTGCGTGTGGCCGACCAGTTTGGGTGCCGAGGTGGTACCGGAGGTGAAGTAACAGAACGCGAGCGCGTCTGCGGCGGTCGCCTCCCCGGGGAGGAACGGGCCCTCGTCCGCCCGGTCCTCGTACCGGACCCAGCCCTCGCGCACGGCGGCCCCTCCCACGCCGATCCGCCGGCCCGGCAGCGCCACGCCGTCGAAGAGCGGAGCGTCGCCGTCGCGGCAGACCACGTGGGAGATGGCCCCACGCCGGACGCGGTCGGCCGCCTCCCGGCGCGTCAGCCCGCAGTGGGTCGGCACGACCACGGCACCGGTCTTGAGGCAGGCCAGGATCACCTCCCACAGCTCCCGCCGGGCATCCAGCGCGACCAGCACGCGGTCGCCGCGCCGTACCCCCAGTGCGGTGAACCAGCCGGCGGTACGGTCCGACTCCGCCGACATCCGGGCGAAGGTGACCTGGTCGGCGGTGCCGTCGGGCCGGATGAGGACCAGTGCGGGGTCGTGGTTGCCGTGCGCGATGACGTCGAACCATTCGAGAGCCCAGTTGAACTCGGCGGGACGGGGCCACCGGAACCGGTCCACGGCGGCGTCCTGGTCGTTGCGCAGCGACAGCAGCAGGTCGCGCGCCCGGCGGAACTCCGTGTGGGCGGGGGTGCGCCGGCGGGCCCAGTAGTCCGGGTGTGCGCTTCTCACAGGACGGCCTCCTGGCTTCCGAGGGCGGGGGCCGGCGCGGACAGCCCGGACAGCAGGCCGGCCGCGACGGCGTCGGCGTTCGTCGTGAACACGCCCCAGGGCCCCGGCCGTCCGCTGCCGACCTGGGTGAACCACCGGGTGTACTCCGTGGGGATGCCGAGCACGTGGAGGTCGGTGACGGGCAGCCCGTGCACGTCGACCGGGTGGAACGCGCCGCTGGTCACGTGGACGCCGCCGGTCTCCAGCACCCCGCCGGCGTCCCGGTTCGTGTACGTGGTGAACAGGCCGCGACGGCGCAGGTCCCGGGTGAGGGGATGCGGGTCGGTGCGGAGGTCGGGCGCGGGGATGCGGGCGTCCACCAGAATGTCGAACGGCAGCGGGTCCCCACCCACGCGGGGCGACCGGGCAACGAACCGTCCGGTCTCCTCGTCACCGGTGAACCGGGCGTCCGGGCCGACGAGTTCAAGCACCCCCGCCTCCATGAGCGCCAGCACCTGCTCCAGCCGGGAGGCCGGCGGCCCGGCGGACAGGTGGGAGCTGAGCGGTACGAACCCGGCCAGGAACTCCCGCTGGGAGGCGGCCGTGAGCCCGGTGTGGTCGACCGCCGCGCAGATCGTGCTCCGCACGTCGCGCAGGGTGTCCAGCGCCGCTTTCAGCGGCCCGTACCGGTTGCCGGCCGCGGCCTCCCGCAGGTCGGCGCGGATCAGCTCGGTCACCGCCTCCCGGTAGGCGGCACGGTCCTCGAACGTCCGGCCCGCGAAGGGCCGCGCGAGCGCCGTCAGGTCGGTGGCCACGACCGGGCCGGCCGCCGGGTACGCGGCGGCCTCCCGGAGCACCGCTTCGTGGGGGTCGGTCGCCGCGAGCGCCGCGCGGGTGGCCGACTCGACGAAACGCTTGGCCGTCTCCTCGTCGGCAGCGGCCCGTATCCGGCGCGCGCAGCGGACCAGGTCGACCTCTGCCATGAGCGGCGGAAGCACCTGCCGGGTGAAGTCGAGCTTGCCCTGCGCGCGCAGCTCCCGGATCCGCCCGGCGGTGAAGATCCGGGCCCGGTACCGGTCGGTGGCCTGTTTCTGGTTGCGTCCGCGCGCGGGCAGCGGCACGCCGCTGCGGGACCCGGCCAGGAGACGTGGCTCGCGTCCGCTGGGCACGTAACGCAGGCCGCTTCCCGCGGTTTCGAACCTCCCTCCGCGGCCCAGCGTCAGCAGCGCCATGACGTCGAAGAAGGCCAGCCCCAGACCGAGGACGCCCACCGCCGCGCCGGCCGGTACGTCCTCCAGCGGCATGTCGGCCGCCGAGTCACCCCGCACGTACCGCAGCGCCGGCCGCGTGGCGGCGAAGTCGGAAAGCGCCTGCTGGTCCGGGGACAGGCCGGGCCTGGCGTGTCCCGTGGCGAGGACGGCACGGTCGCAGTGCAGCGTCGTACCGCCCGCCAGTGACAGTTCCCAGCCCGCCCCGTCGGCCGGCCGGCGCATGGCCGTCACCGTGTCCACCCGCCGGTGCAGGGTCACCCGCGGCCCCAGCCCGCTCTCCACCGCGTCCAGTACGAAGCGGAGGTACTTCCCGTACGTCGCCCGGGGCGCGTACGCGTGCGGTCCCGCGGCGTCCGGCTCCTGGGTACGCCACCACGCGTCGAGCGCGGGACCGGCTCCCGCGCGTGGCGGTCCGCCGTCGGCCGGTCCCGAGAACATCGTGACCTCGCCCGCCGGAGTGTTCATCAGGAGCAGTTCGGACTGGTCGGGGCGCCAGATCCGGCCGGGGCCCGGCTCGTGCGCGTCGATGAGCGATATCTCGACCGGCCGTTCCGGTGCGTCACCGAGGCGGGCCGCGAGACGCTCCAGTACGGACAGTCCGCGGGGCCCGGCGCCGACCACGGCGATCCGGTAGGGCTCCCGGCCGCCGGGGGCCGCGGCCAGGGCGGCGCGGTCCGCGGTCAGGGCGGCGCGGTCATGACGCTCGGCTGTCGCGTTCAGCATCCGCAGCAGCTCCCCGGAGCGCAGTCCGGGGCGGTGCCCGGACCGGGAGGGGGCGACCGGCATCCGGCCGGGCCGTGCCCACACGAGACGCCCGTCGTCGCCGATGGCGCCCTGGCTCAGGCCGCGGTTGTCGGCATGCAGGCAGAACGGCACGTCCAGCAGCCCGGACCGGAAGCAGGCGAGGAGTCCGGTGCCCACGTCCGGGTGTTCCAGCACCGGCGCGACGAGGGCGCGGGCCTCCTCCAGCACCTGCGTACAGTCCACCTGGTGGTACCAGGGCAGCCTGCCCCGGGACCGGGCCGCGAGCGCGCGCCGGGCACTGCTCTCCAGCGCGGCCACGTTCTCGCTCACGTGCGGGATGCGGTGGGCCTCTGCCACGGTCTTGACGATCATCCGTTCCGCGCCGCCGCGCACGGCCACGTCGACCCCCGACCGCTGGAGCAGCGCGGCACCCTCACTGGTGCGCGGGTACACGCCCATGTACTGGTACAGGACCAGGTGCCGGTCGACGGACGGCGGCAGCAGTTCGTCGGCCAGGATGCGCAGCGCGGCAAGGGCCTCGACGTCCTGGACGGCGTCGGTCTGCTGCGCGTAGCTGAGGGAGACGCTCTCCGCGCCGTGCCCGACGAAGAACAGCGCTTCCAGCGCGCTCATGGCGATCAGCAGCGACGGCGGGCAGAGCTGGCCCAGCAGGCAGCCGCCGAAGGTCTCCAGATGTGCCCGCAGGCCGTCCTGCCTGCTGCGCTCCACGAGCAGTTCGGTGGCGTCACGCCACGCGGCGACCGACTCGGCGAGCGGAGTACGGCCGTACGGCAGGCAGTACGAGACCGGGCCGCCCTCGGTCGCGGTCAGCCCGGCGTCCGCCATGGTCGCGAAGATGTCGTACGGCTTCGCGGAACCGTGCCGGACCTGGACCGGTCGGTCGCCGGCGGCGTCGGCGGTCTCCGCCGTGACCCGGGGGCCGTGGACGACCAGCGGAAAACCGTTGAGCTTCCGGCCGGTGGCGAGCGCCTGCCGGGCGCCCTCGTGGTCGCCCACCCGGGTGTAGCTGTCCAGCGTGAGGGTGGCGATGGTGCGGGCGTCGCTGTCCGCCACCGCACGCAGGCCCGCCGACATCACCTCGGGTGTGCTCATCCCCATGCGGGGCTGCACCAGCAGGACGCCGTCCCGCCGGGCCTCGCTGACGTAACGGCCCATGTCCCTGCGGTGGCCGGGGGCGGTCACGGCCGGCCCGTCCGGGCGAGGCGGGCCGCCGGGGCGGGCAGCGCCGCCAGGTGGGAGACCAGCGCGGACGGGTCGGTCGCGTCGGTGAACACCGCGTCGAATCCGGCCTCGACCAGCCGGGCGGCCCGCTGGTGATCGCCGGCTCCGTCGATGCCCAGCTTTCCGCCGATGACCGCCGGCACGTCACGGGTGTCGGGGTCCGTACGCAGCGCGCGGATCATCCGCTCGCCGTCGAGGAATCCGTGGCCGTTCACGGAACTGATGACCACCGCGTCCGAGGGGAACCGGCGGACCGACTCCACCAGCAGGTCGTCGGGAACACAGGCACCCAAATTGATCACCTCGTGCCCGTTCTCCTCCAGCAACAGCTGGAGAAAAACGAGGTTCCAGGTATGAGAATCGGAGGAGACACTGGAAAGAATGATCCGGCGGCCTGGTCGAGTTAAGGTGTTGCTCACTTTTCTCCCCGTTGTGTGTGTGATCGAGCGTGTCTTCGGAGTGGCTCAGTCCTCGAACGCGGCGAACAGTTCCCGCTTGCTCACATCGCGGATACGGCCCACATCGAACTCATCCGGATCGGCAGTCGACAGAGAGTCGAATACCTTGTCGATCGCGGCGCCCAGTCCCCATGCACTGGTGTACGGAGGCCAGCCGGGACACCCCTTCTCCAGGTCTTCCTGGCGGGTGAACAGGTAATTGGCCCAGTCCTTCTTGGCGGGGTACCTGTGGTGGAAGTCATGGGCGGGAGTGTCACCCGTGATGACGCAGAAACGTACGGGTGCGTGGACGAAGAGCATGCGCAGCACCCACCGGGACCACGCGCGCACCCGGCGTGCCGGCGGCAGCCCGGCCGGCGGCACGGCCTCGCCGATGAAAACGGCATTGGTGAGCGAGCCGAAGTACTCCCGGCCGCGCTTCTCCGTGATTCCCGGAGCCGGGAAGGTGTGCTTGCAGCACAGTCGCAGGACATTGCTCAGCTGGAAGAGCGGAAAGAGCGGTACGCACCAGACCACCAGAAAGGCGGGCCAGGTGCCGGTCGCGATCGTCACGGTGAGCGCGGTGCCGTGAAAGACCACCGCCGCGATCTTCTCGCCCTTCATGGACCCGTGCCAGAACGACCGCATCCGGCCCCAGGCGAACGCCGCGTGGAAAAGCGGCGAGCACGCCTTCCCGGCCACTCTCCGGTACATCTGCCGCCGGGTCATGCCCGGATGCAGGTCCAAGCTGATGAGAAAAGCCTGGACGGTGGGGTCGCGCAGCGTCATGTGATGCGCGGCGTGATGGTCGCTGACGTGTTCGCGGCTGTAGCGCCGGAAATTCTGGACGATCAGCAGGCTGGATATGGCGCCTCCGATCGCCGTGTCGACGGCGCGCCTGCGGAACATGTTCCGGTGCGAGCACTGGTGGAAGATCATCATGCGCAGGTTGCGCATGCCGTGCAGCGTCAGCGCCCAGCCCGGCAGCAGGAGAAGCAGCCAGGCTCCCGAACCGGTCCAGCCCACGACACCCACCGCGACCCCGAGCACGGGCGTGAGCACCGCGTGGGCCAGGTGGTGCTGAGGGGTCCACCAGCCGAACGGCCGCTGCCCGGACAAGGGTTTCCCGGTGAACATGGTGAGCGGGTACTGCGGAAGCCGGCCGAGTACGCGCATCGATTCCCGTGGGTCCGGACCGTGCGGACCGGTCTCCGGTACCTGTGCAGCCTCTGTCGACGGCATGAGATTTCACCCCCGGTGGTGGTTCGGTTCAGACGTCTTGCGGCCGGAGGGTGACGGTGACGCGCTCCGCGGCGTCCCGTGCCCGTGACTGCGCCTCCCCGGCCGTGCCCCCGGTGGCGATGACCAGGCCCAGCCGGTCCCAGGAGGACCGCACGTCCTCGATCACGTCACCGGCGTGGCGGCTGATCTCGACGCGGGCCACCCCCGGTGCCGACCGGGCCTCTTCGACTCCGCCGACGGCCTCGACGACGCCGGGGCCAGGGCCGGTCACGAAGCGCACCGCCGCCGCCCGCCCCGGGAGCGACGGCAGGTCGCCGGGCTCGCCCAGGAGCATCCCGATCCACCGGTCGTGGACGTTGATCCCGTAAGCCAGGTCCACGAGTTCCAGGATCCGGTCGCCCGGCGGACGGGCGGCACACTCGATCAGCTGCGGGCCGGTCCCGGTACGTACCCACTCGGCGTGCAGGATGCCGCTGCCGAAGCCGACCGCGGCGATCAGGCGTTCCGTCTCCTGCCGCCACACCGGGTCGTCCTGCACCCCGATCGTGTGGCCGATTTCGACGGGCTGGGGGCCGGGCAGGGTGTGCTTGCGCGTGACGTTGCAGAACAGCACCTTCCCGTCGCGTACCAGCGCTTCCGTGCTGAACTCGGGCCCGTGCATGCGCTCCTCGGCGAGGTAGCGCCATTCCATCGGGCGGTTCGCGAGCTGCCGTCCCTCGTCTGCCTGGCTGCAGTAACGCCATGCCTCCTGCACGTCAGCGCCCGCGTCGAGCAGCAGCACTCCCAGGCTCGCCTGGCGTCCGGCCGGCTTGACGACGCAGGGGCCGCCCTGTGCGAACCGTGCGATGTCCGCCGCCGAACGGATCTCCTGGAAGGCGGGCCCCGCCATGCCCGCGGCCGATGTCGTCTCCCGCAGCAGGAGTTTGTCCCGCAGGACCGTGGCCGCGCCCACCCCGGGGCCGGGCAGCCCGAGCAGCTCCGCGGCCTGTGCGGCGGCGAGGACCGCGTACTCCAGCCCGGCGGCCACCGCGTCGAACGGGCCGAGCCCGGCGACCACGGACAGGAACTGGTCGTCCTGTTGGTAGCGGGCGAACTCGACTGGGCCCAGGCAGGCGTGTTTCGCCGCACGCGGCGCCAGCCCCTTGGCCTCCCAGAGGTCCTTCTCCTCGATGAGGGTGACGCTGCCCGCCGGGCGGCAGGAGTCGAGGGCGGCCAGCGCGGCGTCGTTGTATCCGATCAGCAGTAGACGCACGGTCAGCGCGCTCCTTTGTGTGTGAGGACGGCGGTGAGCACGCCGGCGGCGGCCAGCGTGTACCAGAAGACGGGGAGGCCACCGTGAGCGGCGGCGAGCGTGAAGAAGGTGCCGCCGACGAAGGAGCCGGCGGATTCACCGGCGGCGGTCGCCACCTGCCGGAAGTTGAGCACCTCCACCGCGGGCCGGCCGTCGCCCAGTTCGGCGAAGACCGTGCTCACCGTCGGGGTGAAGAGCGTCTCGGCCAGGGTGAAGACGGTGACCGCGGCGAAAGCGGCGACCAGGGCGTCACCCTGCACGCCGAGCACGGCGAACGAGCAGGAGAACGCGAGCAGACCGAGCAGGAGGTAGCGCATCGGGGGCCGTCCGCGCTCCATGCCGCGCTTCATGACGAAGGCCACGGGGATCTGTAGGACGATCACCAGCACCGCGTTGAGCGAGAAGAACGCCGCGCGCAGTGACGGTTCGGTGGTCAGCAGCGCGACCTGGAGGACGAACGCCGAGAACAGCTGGGCGTACAGCAGGGAACCGACCGCGGTCACCCAGGACGCCCGGCGGATGCCCGGGTCGGTGACCATCACCTTGAGCAGCCCGAGCCGCAGCGGTGCCCGGCCCGAGCCGTCCGACAGCCGCAGCCCCCGGCCGACGGTCGCCAGTACCAGCACCGCCGTGAGCGCGTACACAGCCGCCACCGACGTCAGCAGCAGACGGTAGTGCCGCCCGCTGAAGAGGAAGTTGGCCGCGACGGGCCCCACGGCGGCCGAGACGTTCACCGCGACCTGGATCGCGGAGAAGACCGCCGTACGGTCCCCGGGCGAGGACAGCGCGACCACGACATAGGCGCGGGCCGACAGGCCGTTGACGCTGATGCCGAACCCCGCGAGAGCCAGACAGCACAGCATCCCCGGCACCCCGGGAGCCCACGGCAGGGCGCCGAAGCCGGCCCCGGCCAGGAGCAGCCCGCCCGCCATGGCCGTGCGCACCGGCGCCCGGTGCAGGTACCCGCTGACGAACAGGGCGCCGCCGCGCATCGCCAAGGTCGAGACGAGGAGGGCCGTGCCCACCCACCACGCGCCCGCTTCCGGGTGCAGGTGCGGCAGCAGGACCGGCAGCACGGGCAGCAGGGTGAAGTACCCGAGGTGGGAGAACAGGTAGTCGAGCGTGATCGACGCGCCGACCGAACGCACCGTCGCGGTGGACGCGGCCGGCGCGGGCGCGGTTTCCGTGCCCATCAGCCGTTACCGAGGGCCACGTGCAGCGCCTTTTGGGCTTCGGCGAGCACGGCGTCCACCTCGTCGGGGCCGTCGGCCCCGGCGACGAGGACGCCGTGGCGGTCGGCGGAGCTCCGGACGGGGCCCAGGACGTCGCCGGGCGCGACATCGAGCCGGGCGGCTATCAGGCCCTCGGTGGCGGCGGCCCGCTCCCACCCCTCGACAGCGGTCACCCGGCCGGGGCCGAACACCAGGAACTGGGACCCCGCCGCGCGAGAGGGCGCGGGCACTGGTGGTGGCCGCTCACCCAGCAGGTCGTCCAGGAGGGCCCCGTACAGCTCGAAACCGGGCCGGGTGTGCTCGACGAGCGCGTGGACGAAGTCGCCTCCCGGCCGGGCGTGCAGTTCTCCGAGGACCACCTCGTGTTCGGGGGTGACCCAGAACTCGACATGGACGATGCCGTGGGTCACGCCGACGGCGGAGACGGCCCGTGCGACGTCGGCACGGGCGGTGGCCTCGGTCGCCGCGTCCAGCCCGGCGGGCATCCGGTGGCCCGTCTCGACGAAGCCGGGGCCGGTCTGCTTGCGCGTCACGCCGAGGATGTACGTACTCCCGCCGATCACCACGCCCTCGGCCGAGAACTCCTCGCCCCGCACGAACTCCTCCACGAGGAACGGCACATCGGCGCCCAGCGCCCCGACCGCGGCGGGCAGGTCGCGCGGCGTCTCGACGAGGGAGACACCGGCACTGCCCATGCCGTCCCTCGGCTTGACGATCCACGGGCCCCGGCCGGCCCGGCCGGCGAGGAACGCCCGCGCCTCGGCCTCGCCGGCCGCCACCGTGCACTCGGGCTGCCGGAACCCCGCGTCCCTCAGCACGGCCCGCGCCATGTCCTTGTTGCGGATGGTGCGGACCGCGCGGGGGTCGTTGCCCGCCACGCCCAGTTCGCGGGCCAGGAGCGCGGTGGGGAGCACCCCGCCTTCCTTCACCGTCAGCACCGCCGCCAGGCCGGGCCGCGACGCGGCGAACGCGGCCAACGCGTCCGGGGCGGCGAGGTCCACCGCCACCGTCTCGTGGGCGGGCATGCGCCACACGTCCGTTTTGAGCACGTCCGGGGAGTCCGCTCCGACCAGCCGTACGTTGCGGGAGGCCGCCTGCGCGGCGAGCCGGCGCAGCTGGTCCTGGCCGTGGGCGGAGGCCGACGTACAGCCGACCACGAGTACGGCGCGGGTCTCGTCAGGCGCCATGAATGATCCTTGTGCTGATGGCCTTGGTCGCCGCCTCCAGCGTGTCACGGACCGCGCCGTGCGAGTCGCCCGTCGCCATGACGGAGAGGATGTGGCCGGAGACGAAGTCGGCGGGCGGCACGTCCACGGTCTGGCCGGGTGCGCGGTCGATCGTGATGTGCTCGACGCCGGCGACGCGCAGCGCGTCCTCCAGGCCGTCGATGCTCCGCAGCGTGCCGGCCTGCTGTGCCAGCACCTTGGCGAGACCCGCGTACAGGACCGGCCGGCCGCCCTGCACCGGCGGCCGGCCGGTGGCCACGCGGACGGTGTTCTCGCAGAACGGCACCCCGGTGGCGAGGCCGACCAGGTGCGAGGTGATGAAGTCGCCGCCGCCCCTGGCGGCACACTCGACCAGCTTCGCGCTGCCGTCGGGGCCGACCATGCACTCCAGGTGGAAGGCGCAGTCGTCCAGCCCGAAGGCGCCGACCACGGCGTGGGTCAGCTCGTGTACGGACGTGAGCCGGTCGGCGGCCAGGGCGCTCGGGAAGACGTGGCCGGTCTCCAGGTGGTAGTCCGGGGTCGTGACTTTGTCGGTGACGCCGGCGATGAAGACCTCACCGCGGTGCACCCAGCCCTCGACGCTGTGTTCCGTGCCGTCCAGGAACTGTTCGATCATGATCTCGCCGGCGTGCCCGGTGAAGACCCGGTCCCGTTCCGGCCGCACGTAGGCCGACAACTGCTCGAAGGCGGGCCGCAGCTGCTGCTCGTCGCGCACCGTGTAGATGCCCTTGCTGCCGTTGCCGGAGACCGGCTTGAGCACCAGCGGGTACCCGATGGCAGGCGCCGCAGCGGCGGCCTCCTCCCAGGTGGTGACCCGCGCGAAGCGGGGGATCAGGTCCGGCCGGTGCGCAAGGCTCCTGCGCATCAGGTATTTGTTCCGGGACACCTGCGCCGCCGCGACGGTGCAGGCGGGCAGGCCGCGCTCGGCCGCGATCCGGCTGACGCTCGCGACGGCCGGGTCGGACCAGGTGACGATGCCGGCGACGGTGTGCTCGGCGGCGATCGCCTCGACGGCCGCGTCGAGGGCCGCGTCGTCGAACGTGTCGAGCTGGTGCACGGCCCGGACCACGTGTGCGGGCAGGTCGGTGGGAGGCTGGTCGGCGATCAGCACGACACCGTAGCCCTGCCGGTGCGCGGCGAGGATCTCCGCGCGCTGCTCAAGGTGGGTGCGGCGCACGTTCACATAGATGAGCACGCCCTGATCCGGCTCAGACATGGTGTTCCTTTTCGTTCTCGGCGATGGTGATGCGGTGCCAGTGGTGGTCGAAGGCGGTGACCTCGGTGGCCACACCGGCTTCGGCGGCCTCGGCGACCAGTTCCGTGACCCGGGCGAGGAAGTGGGCGATCGTGGTGACGGCCGACAGGTCGTCCCGCCCGAACGGCTCGCCCTCGCACCGCAGGACGCGCAGATCGGTGAGGCTCACGAACGGAAAGCCGGCCACCAGGACTTTCTCGGGGCTCCGTGCGGAGAAGCGGATGTTGTTGGTGACGTGCCCGCGGTGATGCAGGTGGGAGTGGTACGCGAGGTCGGGCAGGGCGTGGGGGGCCAGGAAGTCCCGGGCCTGGACGGCGGGGTCTTTCGGCAGGTTCCCGGGCATCACGTGCCAGGTGTTGTACTGCATCCGGGCGGACATCGCCCACGCGGAGTCGGCCAGTTGGGCCCGGTCGCCGTCGTACAGTGAGCCGGCGTTCTCGCCGGGGACCACGCAGCAGTAGAAGGCCGGCAGTTCCCAGGAGACGATCTCGGCCCAGTCCTCCCGGCGCAGCGCGTCGATCAGTTTCGGCAGGGAGCGGATGCCGCGGCTCATGGCGAAGTCCGCCGAGAACAGTTCGGCACTCGCGCTCACCGTGGTGTGGATCAGGGCCTCGAATCCGGTGGGGTGCCCGGACCGGGGCTCGTGCAGCCACTCCCGGTCGGCGCGCAGTCCCGCGAGCAGGCCGTCGAAGTCGCCGCTGCCGGGCAGCAGTTCCGACAGGCGCTCGCAGACGCCCGACTCCTGCGGGGAGGGCCGTGAGGTCCGGGGGAGCGCGCGCTCGGTCTTCCGCCGGGTGCTGGCGTCGATCTCGTAGTACAGCCTGCGCCGCCCCACCAGACTGGCTCGCGCCTGTGCCAACCGGTGCGCCACGGCGAGGAGTTCCCGGACCGGCGGAGTGCCCTCCGGTACCGGGTCGAGGACCGTTTCCGCGCCCGCCTCCAGATAGGTCCGCCGCATCGCGCGGAAGTTCTCCGCCACGTTTTCGAGCGACAGCTGGTAGCCGTTGAAACTCTCGATGCGGTTCGGCCCGCCGGAGGAGTGCAGCAGCCACAGGCAGGTCACCACCACCGCTTCCTCGTCCGACCACAGGTCCAGCGGCAGCCGGTCGAGATGGTGGAAGAAACAGTCGGGGTGGGTGGGCAGCAGCGTCTTGCCGGTCAGATTCCCGTCGTCGCGCAGGTTCGAGTAGACGTTTCCGCCCTGGTAGAGCTGCACCGGCGGGACCAGGAACACCGCCGACCGCAACGTGCCGACGGCCTCCCTGCGGCCCTCGGCGCCCAGTTCGGACAGCAGCGACCGGCATTCGCGCACCTCGAACTCGGCGAGCCGGTCGGCCTCCGGCAACAGCCGCCGGTACTCGGCGAGGTCTGCCTCGCTCCACGAGATGCGCGCGGCGACACCGAGGGCCGCCGCCGACGCGGGTAGCGCGCGGCGCCCGGGAAGGGTGATGGCCAGCCTGCCCTGCGGAGTCAGGGAAAGGGCGCTGGTGAAGACCGCGTCGGGGTCAGGTCCGTCGTGCGCCACCGGCCCGCCGGCGCTGCCGCCGTCCCGTCCGGGCCTGGTGAGCACCCGGACCGCCGCGACCTCGTCACGGGCCGGCGCACGCCAGGCGTGCTCGGCCGCCAGATGGCCGTCGAGCGTGATCAGCGTGTTGATGAGCGTCCCGGTGTCGGCCGCACCACGCGCACGGTGCAGCGTGGTCCGCAGCAGCTGCTCGAAGCCCCCTCCGTCCAGGACGCGGTCCGGCGCGGCCGTCGTGCCCGCCCTGCGGTCACTGCGGCTGGGGCGTTTGCTGCGCCGGGCTTCCTCCATGGCCAGCCGACGGGCGCTCTGGCCGGTGCGTGCCGGACGTTCACTGGTCACGGAAGTTCACCTGGCCTTCGACGTAGGCCCAGAGGGATTCCGGGGTGGCTTCCCACTCCGCGTCGGGGTAGATGCAGTCCACGGGACACGCCTGTACGCACTTGGCGCAGCCGTTGCAGAGCTCGGGAACGATCACCACGTCCAGCCCCTGGTTGTAGATCGCGCTGAACTGGGGAGGGCAGGCCCTCATACAGGAGTCGCAGCCGATGCATTCGGCCGGTTCGATACGCCGGGGGTCCTTCTTCCACTCGGTGTTGCGGCGCCGCTCGTTCAGGCGCTGCTCAAAAGTCGCGGCGGGAGCCGCAGCGCCTTCGAGGTGCTGCATGGATCGCTGTGACATAGCGCTTCCTGGCATGTCGGAAAGTGGGCAGGGCATAGCGAGGGGCTGGCGCACATAACGCGCCCATACGTCAGGGGACTTGACGGTGGTGGGAAATGGAGGGGCACGATGACCGACTGGCCACACGCCGACGACACTGTCCTCGCCCTCTTACCATCCCCCGTGGACTGAACGCGGTCTGCGGCCCGGTGGCCGCGCACAGCGTTCGTTTGTATGCATCCGAACGAATCCGGAGCATTTCCGCGTCTCCGGCGGGCGGAAAACGCGTCGCATTGCGTGGACGAGGGAGAGCGGCCCTCGTCAGTGGTCCATGACCGTAGCCAGGGCGCAGTTAACGATCAAGAGGGTGTCCGGCG
This sequence comes from Streptomyces sp. NPDC017056, assembly GCF_044332485.1. Lineage (NCBI taxonomy): Bacteria > Bacillati > Actinomycetota > Actinomycetes > Kitasatosporales > Streptomycetaceae > Streptomyces > Streptomyces sp. NPDC017056. The sequence continues at coordinate 394,140 of NZ_JBIRPD010000007.1, forward strand.
TTTGATTCCCGCCGGCGGCGACCGGAAGCCTTGGCCTTCCCGTCACGTTGGGTGATCAAGGCGCGGTCGCGGCGGCGTGGTTTCCCGTCGATCACAGGCAACAGCACGGAAACACGGCCGGAATCTTCTGTTCCGCAAGCACGGTCCGTCATCGGCATTCAGATGGCCCGCTTTTTGTCAACCACACCTGACACGCCAGTGTTTTGAGTTAGGTCACCTTGACGGCCGCGGCTCAATGTGCCGACCAAGACGGGGTCTTCGGTCTTTTGGCGGCGATGACGGGCAAGGAGGGGCGTAATGCCCCGTTGTATTAAAAGCCTGATTTGATTCGCGGGCATCGGGCCATGGGTGGCCTTCCGGCGGGGCGTACCCCGCTGCCGCTCCGGGAGTTGGCACCGGCGCGGCGAAAACCTCACGTTTGGCACGCGGTTGCCCGTCGGTGCCGCAAAGGTCCTCGGACGAGGGAAGGAGACGATGTAATGATGGCTCGCATGACTGACGCACAGCCGCACGAGAATCCGGCCCAGGACGCGAGGATCTCCACCCGCGTTGCTTCCATTTCCGAATCGATGACGCTGTCCATCGACGCCAAGGCCAAGGAACTGAAGGCCCTTGGGCGCCCGGTGATCGTCTTCGGCGCCGGCGAGCCCGACTTCCCGACGCCCGACTACATCGTCGACGCGGCGGCCGAGGCATGCCGGGAGCCCAGGAACCACCGCTACACCCCGTCCGGCGGCCTCCCCGAACTCCGCGCGGCCATCGCGGAGAAGACCCGGCGTGACTCGGGGTACGCGGTCGAGGCGGCCGACGTGCTGGTCACCAACGGCGGCAAGCAGGCCATCTACGAGGCGTTCGCCACCATCCTGAACCCGGGCGACGAGGTGATCGTCCCGGCTCCGTACTGGACCACCTACCCGGAGTCGATCAGCCTCGGCGGCGGCGTCCCCGTCGTCGTCACCGCTGACGAGACCTCCGGCTACCGGGTCTCCGTGGCACAGCTGGAGGCGGCGCGCACCGAACGGACCAAGGCGCTCCTGTTCGTCTCGCCCTCCAACCCGACCGGCGCCGTCTACACCCGCGAGCAGGTCGAGGAGATCGGCCGCTGGGCGGTGGAGCACGACATATGGGTGATCACCGACGAGATCTACGAGCACCTGGTCTACGGTGACGCCGAGTCCGTGTCGATGCCGGTGCTCGTACCCGAGCTGCGCGACAAGTGCATCATCGTCAACGGGGTCGCCAAGACCTATGCCATGACGGGCTGGCGGGTCGGCTGGATCATCGCACCACGGGATGTGATCAAGGCGGCGACCAACCTGCAGTCGCACGCCACCTCCAACGTCGCCAACGTGTCCCAGGCCGCCGCCCTCGCCGCCGTGTCCGGCGATCTCTCGGCCGTCACGGAGATGCGTGCCGCGTTCGACCGCCGGCGGGGCACGATCGTACGGATGCTCAACGAGATCGACGGTGTTGTCTGTCCGACCCCCGAAGGTGCGTTCTACGCCTATCCGTCGGTCAAGGGCCTGCTCGGCAAGGAGATCCGGGGCAAGCGCCCGCAGACCTCCCAGGAGCTGGCGCAGTTGATCCTGGAGGAGTGCGAGGTCGCGACCATCCCCGGTGAAGCCTTCGGTACTCCGGGCTACCTGCGGATGTCCTACGCCCTCAGCGACGACGACCTCGTCGAGGGCGTCGAGCGGATGCAGAAGCTGCTGTCCGAGGCGCAGGACTGAGCGGTCGCCCGTTCCCCGGCGCCCCGCGCGGGGCGCCGGGGGGCTCGGCGGCCAGGGCGCCCCGCCCCGGACCGGCAGAGCTCTACCGCTGTGCCACGGCGGTGCGGACACCGAACCGTGCGAGTTCGTCCGGCAGGCCGGAGGCGTCGTCGGCGGCGTACGCCACGTAGCCGTCGGGCCGTACGAGGAACAGGCCCTCGCCGTACGCGTCGCGGGCGTGGCCCTCGGAGTCGAGCAGGTCGGGGTCCTGGCCGCCGACGCGGCACGTACGGATCATGTCCCCGTCCAGGGCCGGGGGTTCGGCGTCCCCGACGGCCAGCAGGGTGAAGTGCGGGCCCTGGAAGACGTCGAAGAGGCGGCGCGGGGTGCCGTCAGGGGCGGTGCAGGGCGCGTCGGGGGCCCGGTTGCCGGCGCGCAGCGCGCCGTCGGCGAGGCCGGTGCGCCGCTCGGTGGCGAGCGGCCCGTCCGGGTATCCGACGCCCATCTGGTGCAGGTCGCGGCCGCGCCGCATGTCGCCCGACCGGTGCAGCCGGGTGCTGGTGGCCAGGATGCTCTCGGCGACCGGCCGCCGCTCGGCCTCGTAGCTGTCGAGGAGGGAGTCCGGCGCGCCGTGCCGGATGACCTGGCCCAGCTTCCAGCCGAGGTTGTAGGCGTCCTGGACGCTGGTGTTCAGGCCCTGGCCGCCCGCGGGGGAGTGCACGTGCGCCGCGTCGCCCGCGAGGAAGACCCGGCCCACCCGGAACCGGTCGGCCAGGGCGGCGTTCGGGCGGAAGGTGGAGGCCCAGCGCACCTCGCCCAGCTGGTCGAGGGAGAGGTGGGTGCGCTCCGCGATCAGCTTGCGTACCCCGTCGGGCGAGGTGTCCGGCGCGGTGCCGGAGTCCGCGAAACCCGCCATGAGCAGGAAGTAGTCGTACTTCGGCGGCGCGAGGAGCGCGACGAAGTCGGTGGCCCGGAACTCGCCCCACATGTGCCAGTGCTCCCGGTCCAGCCCGTCGAGCCGGATGTCGGCGACGAGCATCGGGTGCGGCGCGACGGACTGGCCGGTCATGGTGACGCCGAGCGCCTTGCGGACCGTGCTGCGTCCGCCGTCGGCGGCGACGAGGTAGGAGGCGCGCACCGTACGGGTGGTGCCGTCGGCGCCGGTGACGCGGGCCTCGACGCCGTCCGCGTCCTGGGTGAAGGAATCCAGGCAGGTGCCGAACGCGACCGTGCCGCCCAGCTCGGTCAGCCGCGCGTACTGGATCTCCAGGTTGCGCCACTGCGGGAGCAGCAGCGTGGTGCTGTACGGGGCGGCCGGCGTCGGGACGCCGGGTTCGACCATGACCTGCTCGTCGACCATGCGGCCGTCCGACCAGATGCCCCGCGGCGGGTACGTCCCGCCGGCCTCCAGGACGGCGTCGAGCACGCCGAAGTCCTCGTACACCTCCTGGGTGCGGGGCTGGACGCCGTTGCCGCGGGTGCCGGGTGCCAGCGGGTGCGCTTAACGGTGTTAAATTGTCAACGTGGCTACGAGACTCGACCGGAAACTGGTGACGGACACCGCCCTGCGGCTGCTGAACGACGTCGGCCTCGAAGGGCTCACGCTGCGCCGCATCGCCAAGGAGCTGGACGTCCAGGCGCCCGCGCTCTACTGGCACTTCAAGAACAAGCAGGAACTGCTCGACGAGATGGCCACCGAGCTGTACCGGCGGATGAACGAGCCGGTGCTCGCGGCCGGCGGCGGCTTCGGCGGTGACTGGAAAGGCATGCTCACCACGGCGTGCCTGGGCATGCGGCGCACGCTGCTCCGCTACCGCGACGGCGGCAAGGTCTTCGGCGGCACCCGGATGCGCGACTGGGCGCCGATGCAGCCCATGGAGACCTACCTGGCCTCGCTGACGGAGGCCGGGTTCACGCCGGACCGGGCCGCGCGCGCCTGGTTCACCACGTACGCCTACACCATCGGCTACGTGATCGAGGAGCAGTCCGTCTTCCCCGTGCCCGGCGACCCGGAGCGCGACCCGGCGTACGACCAGGAGGACCGGGTGCGGCGCCTGGGCGCCGACTATCCGCTCACGGCCGGGGCGGGCGCCGAGATGTTCGGCGACACCGCCCGCGGTTTCGAGGACGGCCTGCGGGTCGTCATCGCCGGGATCGAGGCCGTGCTGCTGCACGACCGGTAGGCGGCGGGTCGAGCGCCCGTTTCAGTACGGGGGCGAGCGGGCGTTCCACCCAGCGGTGCAGCACCCACGCCAGCCCCAGCATCAGCCCGACCGTCAGGACGAGGACCGCGTACGACGGCAGCCGCAGACCACCGTGCAGCGCCTGCACGACCACCCAGCCCAGGTGCTCGTGCACGAGATAGAACGGGTACGTCAGCGCCCCGGCGACGGTCAGCCAGCGCCAGTCCGCCCACCGCATCCGGCCCAGCGCGATCGCCGTCACCAGGGCGAACCCCGCCGTGACGATCGCGATGATCACCAGTGCCGAGCGGTAGGAGAAGGCGCCGGGGGAGGGCGGGTGCCAGAGCCCGGCCACCGCGTAGTGCTGGCCGGTCAGCCAGCTGACGCCCACCACCGCCCACGCCACCGGGTCGCGCCCGCCGTAGCGGTGCAGCAGGTAGCAGCCGATGCCGCCGATGAAGAACGGCGCGTACTGCGGCATCAGCACGACGTCCAGCGCAGGGACGTGCGCGGCCTGCGCCAGCGCCGCCGCCAGCGTCCAGCCCGCGCAGAACAGCACCACCCGGCGGCGCGTGGCACCCGGCAGGATGACGCACAGCGCGAACAGCGCGTAGAACCGCATCTCGGCCCAGAGCGTCCAGCACACGCCCAGCACCCGCTTGGCGCCCAGCGGCTGCTGGAGCATGGTCAGGTTCGTCAGCACGTCACTCGGGCCCAGCGCCTTGAACGCGACCCACGGCAGCGCGAAGACGGCCGTCACCAACAGGACCGCCACCCAGTACGCCGGATACAGGCGCGAGACGCGGGACGCGACGAAGGAGCGCAGCGAACGCCCCCAGCCGCTCATGCAGATGACGAAGCCGCTGATGACGAAGAAGATCTGCACACCCAGGCAGCCGTACGCGAACACCACGTGCAGCGTGGGGAACTGGTGCGCCGGCGAGCTGCCCCACGCCTTGGCTATCTCGCCGCCCCGGCCGCCGAGATGGTAGGCGGCCACCATGAGGGCGGCGAGCAGCCGCAGCCCGTCCAGGGCGCGCAGGCGCGGCGCGCCGCGGGAACGCTTGCCGGGCGGGGCCGCCGCACCGCCGCGTACGTCCGGCGCGGCGTGCACCGGCCGGGGCAGCAGGGTGGACACGGGGGACGAGGGCGGTCCGGCTACCGCTGCGGGCGGCGGCGCCTCGGCGGGGAGCTGTGCGGTCATCCGAACGTGGCCCGCTTCTTCAGGCGCCGCTGCATCGCCCGCGCCCGCCGCGCGACCCGGCGTACGGCCGCGTTGCGCGGGATGAAGGACAGCTGGGACGGGAGCGCGCCGGGCAACCCGAGCGCGGTCAGCCGGCGGCGCTTGAAGTAGCGCCAGGTGCGCTCGTTCAGGTGGGCGGTGAGATAGCGCTCGGCGACCGGGCGCAGGTCCGGGTAGATCTGGTTCTGCATCGCGTAACCGACCGCGCTCACCAGGCCGTTGAGGTGGGTCGGCGCCGGATGCGCGCCCGGCTCGTCCGCCAGGTCGGGCACCAGCGCGTCGACGAGGGTGACCGGGATGCGGTTGCTGTTCTGGTACGGGGTCAGGCGCTCCAGCAGCAGGGCCGTGCCGGTGCGGGCGGTCGGCAGGCCGTAGAACGCGGACGCCGTCAGCAGCGCGGTGGAGAAACAGCCGACCACGAGGGCGGGCCGCGTCCGCCGGTAGAGCACCTCGGCGAGGACCGGCACGTCCAGCACGGTCAGCGCGACGCCGAGGCGTTCCGCCTCCCGCTCCAGCGACCGCGACCAGCGGGCCGGCGCGGACGGGTGCGGCTTGAACACCACTTCCTTGTGCCCGCGGCGGGCCGCGCCGCGCAGCATCCGGGCGTGCAGCTCCTCCTCTTCCTCCGGCGTGAGGATGCCCAGCGCCGACAGGTACTGCCCGAGGAGCAGCGCGGCACCCTCCGGCACGTCGCCCAGAGCCGGCACGCCCGGCGCCCCGGCCAGCTCGTCGAGCACCGCGCGGAAGGCGTCCGCCGACACGGTCTCCGAAGGGACCCCGAACTCCGTGAGCAGCAGCGGTTTCAGGCCCGGCACCAGATCCAGGTGCAGCAGGCGGCGGACGCGGGTGCCGACCAGCGGGTCCAGCTTGCTGCGGGTCGGCCCGTAGCTCATCAGCCCGTCCGCGTACACGTCGACCGGCGCGTCGGGGAAGAGCTGCGCCAGCGCCAGCGCCGGGTGCACCTGGATGGACTCCACGACCAGCTCGACCGGGTCCTCGCCCAGGTCCCACAGCAGCCTCAGGTGCCGTTCCCACAGCGGGACGTCGTCGGAGCGCGGGGACCAGCCGCCGGGGTGGAACGGGCTGATCGTCTCGTTCCACGACAGGACTCCGTCGAAGCGGCCGCGCAGCCGCTCGCAGCCGGGCATCCGGTCCAGGGGCGTGGACGTCTCGGGGGTCGCGGCGTTGTTGCTGACCAGCAGCAGCCTGCGGGCGGCCGGCGCGAAGCGGTCCGTGTCCAGCGCGGCGGCGAGCGTCGCGGCGCCGTACAGGGTGGACGCCAGGAAGATCTGCGTACGCGGCCGGGCCGGTGCGCCGGTGCGGACGGCCATCAGGCGGCCACCTCCGCCGGTACCGGGCGCCGGCGCAGCCGTCGCAGACGGGAGGCGCGCTGCATGTCCATCGAATCCAGTGCTTCCTTCAGTACGTCCTGCGGCATTCTCTTCAGCGCCGCCGCGCTCATCGCGCGCAATTTACGGGCGACCTGCGGCTCGAATCGTTCGATCGAACCGAGATGGTGGGAAATGATGGCGCAATAGGTGCGTACGGCCTTGGGCAGCAATCGCTCCGCGTCCCGGTCCTGCGCCGTTTCTTCGATCACCTGATCAAATGCGCGGATGAAATCGAGCTGCCGTACGTCCCCGATCTGCGTGAGCGAAGAAGCCACCCCGCGCCGGTAGAAAACCCCGAGCAGTCCGGAAACCGCCATCGACCGCGCCTCGCGGTGCAGCCGCCAGATCCACGGTCGGTCCTCGGCGGTGCGCAGCCCGTGCCGGAAGTGCAGCAGCCCGTCGTCCAGCAGCCTGCGGTGGTAGATGCCGGCCCAGGCGAAGGCGTAGTCGACGGAGGTGGAGCGGTCGGCGGGCAGTATCACCTCACGCGGGTCCAGCACGACGTTGCGGCGGCCGTGCGGCACGCGGTGCACCGAACGGGCGCGGCCGGTGCACTGGACGTGGTCGGTGCGCACGAAGTCGCACCCCAACTCCTCGATGGTGGCGAGAAGTTGCTCGTAGTAGCCCGGCGCCAGCCAGTCGTCCCCGTCCAGGAACGCCAGGTACTCGCCGCGGGCCGCGTCCAGGCCGGTGTTGCGGGCGGTGGCCAGGCCGCCGTTCTGCTCGTGCCGCAGCACTCTGGCGCCCGGCAGCTCGCCTTCGGCCCGCGCGAGGATCTGCGGCGTCTCGTCGCCTGAGCAGTCGTCGACGAGCAGGAATTCGAAGTCCTCGCGGGCGTTCGCCGCCAGGCTTCGCAGGGTGTCGGGCGCATATGTCTGCACGTTGTAGAACGGCACGACGACAGAGAGCTTAACCACCCGGGTGACGTTAGGCGCGGCCCCGGCATTCGTCTTGACGGGACGCGTACCCCAGCGTGAACGAAGAATGGCGGGATGGTTAACCGGGCAGTCGGCCCTGTCGGTTGGGCAATCGGCGGCGCGCTGTTAACCCGTTGTTGCGACCGAGTTGGCCCGCTGAACGGAACGCCTTCCTAGCGTTTTCGTCGTGCCCACTCGTACCACTTCCCCGCCGCGTGTCGCGGTGCTCGCGGATTCGGATACCCGCTGGAAATGGGGCGCTTTGACAGCGTACCGCATCCAATCGGACATCCAGTTGGACGGATATCTGCTCCGCGGCCGCGCCACCCCCACGGTCCGCCAGCTCCGAGAGGTCGGCGCCCGTGCGGACACGCTGCGCGAAATCCGCGGCGCGGACTTCCTGGGGCTGATGAAGGACACCGCGCGGTACGACGTGGTCGTCCTCGCCTGCGTCGGCGGCGCCGTCCAGGCGATACTGCACGGCCTCGCCCGCGCCTGGGACGGTGCGCGGCGGCGGCCCGTCGTCGTCACCGGCTACGTCGGCGTCGTCTACGAGAAGCTGGCGGACGGCCTGCTGCTACGGCACGGCGCCGACGTGGTCCTCGCCAACTCCCGTCACGACGCGGACCGCTTCCGCGCGGTGTACGAGGGCGTCGGCGCCGACGGCGGCAGCGTCGTCGAATGCGCCCTGCCCTTCCTGGGCGGCGCCCCCTACGAGCCCGCCGCCGAAGGCCGCCCGTACACGGTCGTCTTCGCCGCCCAGCCCTCCGTACCGGACCGCCGCGAGGACCGTACCTACCTCCTGCGCCGCGCCGTCGAACACGCCCGGCGCAACCCCGGCCGCGAAGTGCTGATCAAGCTGCGCAGCAAGCCCGGCGAACACACCACGCACATCGAAGAACTCCCGTACCAGAAACTCGCGGCCCGCCTCCCCGGCGGCCTGCCCCCCAACTGCCGCCTGGCCTACGGGAACATGGGCGAGATCCTGGACCGCACCGACCTGATGGTGACCGTCAGCTCGACCGCCGCCCTCGAATCCCTGCACCGGGGCATCCCCACCGCCGTCCTCACCGACCTCGGCATCCGCGAAGCCCTCGGCAACCACCACTTCCTCGGCTCCGGCTGCCTCGCCTCCTGGGACGAACTCGACGCCGGCCACCACCCCACACCCGACCCGGAGTGGCTGGACCGCCAGGGTGTCGCACCAGGAGACGCGTACCCGACCGCCTTCGACGCCGCCCGCGCCCGCGTCACCGCCCTGCGCACCGCCGACCGCCTGCCGCCCCTCACCCCGTACTACACACCCCGCACCGCCCCCGGATACCTCCCCGGCATCCTCGCCCGCTACGGCCTCGACCCCCAGGGCGAACCGCTGCCCGGACAGGCCGCCGAGCCCGCCGAGGCCGGCGGGCTGCGCCGGCTCGCCCGCGACACCGTGCGCGACGCCGCCCGCGGCGCGTACCGCCACGGCGTGCAGCGCGTCGCCCCCGCCATCCGCCGCTGGGGACAGCTGTGAGCCGCCCACCCGCCCGCCCCCGGAGCCCCCACGGCCCCCGGAAGGAGCCCGCAATGCCGACCTCACCGAGCCGTACGGCCACGCCCACCGTCGTGGCCGTCATCCCCGCCCGCGGCGGCTCCAAGGGCGTACCCGCCAAGAACCTCGCCGCGGTCGGCGGCGTCCCGCTGATCGCCCGCGCGATCCGCGAATGCCGCGCGGCCCGGCTCGTCACCGACGTCGTGGTCTCCACCGACGACCCGGGCATCGCCGCCGCCGCGCGCGGCGCCGGCGCCGTCGTCGTGCGCCGCCCGGGCGACATCGCGGGCGACACCGCCACCAGCGAGGCCGCCGTCCTGCACGCCATGGACGCGTACGAGGCCGAGCACGGCAAACCCGTCGACGCGGTCCTCCTCGTCCAGTGCACCAGCCCCTTCCTGGTCCGCGAGGACATCGACGGCGTCGCCGCCGCGGTCGTCGAGTCCGGCGCCGACAGCGCGCTGACCGTCGCGCCGTTCCACGGCTTCGTATGGCGCGAGGACGCCGGGCCAGGCCCCGCCACCGCCACCACCTCCACGGGCGTCAACCATGACAAGTCCTTCCGCCCCCGCCGCCAGGACCGCCCCCAGGACTTCCTGGAGACCGGCGCCGCGTACGCCATGGACGCCGCCGGCTTCCGTGCCGCAGGACACCGCTTCTTCGGCCGCACGGAACTCGTACGCACCGACCCGGCCCGCGTACTGGAGGTCGACGACCCGCACGACCTCGCCCGCGCCCGCGTCCTCGCCCCCCTCCTCGACACCGCCCGCCCCGGCGCGCTGCCGACCCGCGACGACATCGACGCGGTCGTACTCGACTTCGACGGCACCCAGACCGACGACCGGGTGCTCGTCGACTCCGACGGACGGGAAATGGTCGCCGTGCACCGCGGCGACGGCCTCGGCATCGCCGCCCTGCGCAAGGCGGAACTGAAGCTGCTGATCCTGTCCACGGAAGTGAACCCGGTCGTCACCGCACGGGCGGACAAGCTGCGGCTGCCCGTACTCCACGGCATCGACCGCAAGGACCTCGCCCTCAAGCAGTGGTGCGAGGAACAGGGCATCGCGCCGGAACGCGTGCTCTACGTCGGCAACGACGTCAACGACCTCCCGTGCTTCGGCCTCGTCGGCTGGCCCGTGGCGGTCGCCGGCGCACACGACGTCGTACGCGGCGCCGCCCGCGCCGTCACCTCCACCCCCGGAGGCAGCGGCGCGATCCGCGAGATCGCCTCGTGGATTCTCGGCCCGACCCTCTAACGAAGTAAGGAACTCACCCAGATGACCAGCAACTCCCGCCTCCGCACCCTCGGCGACCGGCTCGTCGGCCCCGGCCGCCCCGTCTACGTCACCGGTGAGATCGGCATCAACCACAACGGCGACCTGGAGAACGCCTTCGCGCTGATCGACGCCGCCGCGGACGCCGGCTGCGACGCCGTGAAGTTCCAGAAGCGCACCCCCGAGATCTGCACCCCGCGCGACCAGTGGGACATCGAGCGCGACACCCCCTGGGGCCGGATGACCTACATCGACTACCGCCACCGCGTGGAGTTCGACGAGGACGGCTACCGCGCCATCGACGAGTACGCCAAGAAGCGCTCCATCGCCTGGTTCGCCTCCCCCTGGGACGTGGAATCCGTCGCCTTCCTGGAGAAGTTCGACGTCCCCTGCTACAAAGTCGCCTCCGCCTCCCTCACCGACGACGAGCTGCTGCGCGCCATGCGCGCCACCGGCCGCACCGTCATCCTCTCCACCGGCATGTCCACCCCCAAGCAGATCCGGCACGCCGTAGAGGTCCTCGGCAGCGACAACATCGTCCTGTGCCACGCCACTTCGACCTACCCCGCCAAGGCCGAAGAGCTGAACCTCCGCATGATCCACACCCTCCAGGCCGAGTACCCCAACGTCCCGATCGGCTACAGCGGCCACGAGACCGGCCTGCAGACCACCCTCGCCGCCGTCGCCCTCGGCGCCGCCTTCGTCGAGCGCCACATCACCCTCGACCGCGCCATGTGGGGCTCCGACCAGGCCGCCTCCGTCGAGCCCCAGGGCCTGACCCGCCTGGTCCGCGACATCCGCACCATCGAGGACTCCCTCGGCGACGGCGTCAAGAAGGTCTACGACAGCGAACTCGGCCCGATGAAGAAGCTGCGCCGCGTCGCCGGCGTCGTCGCCGAAGCCGAGACCGCCGACCGCGAGCCGGCCTCGGTCTGAACGCCGTGAGCTCACCAGACGGGGCCTGCGGCCCGCCCCGGGAGGCGGCGGGGACTCCCGTCCGCCGCCTCCTGGGGGTACCCCGGCAGCACCGCGGACCCGGCGCCGGAACGCAGGACACCCGCGCCGCCAGAAGGGACGCCCGGCGCGCGGCCGCCGGCACCCTCGCCTTCGTGGAGAGCCCGGTACAACTGCTGAACGTCCTGGAATGGGCGCACAGCGAACAGGCCGCCGCCCTCACCGTCGTCGTCCTCGCCCCGCACGACCCGATGACCCGCGGCCAGCTCCGCCGGATGGCCGAACTCGCCCGCGAAGAAGGCTTCTCCGTACGCTGGGAAGAAGCCCGCGGCGGCGCGGGCGCACCACTGCGCACCATCGGCGGCCTCACCCCGCAGCTGAGACGCACCGGCCGCGTGGTCATCGGCGACCCCTTCTCGCGCTACGTCCAGCTGCTCCTGACCCTCACCCGCGCCCGCGACCTCGTCGTGGTCGACGACGGCACCGCCACGATGGAGTTCGTCACCCAACTGGCCACCGGCGAACGCCTCGTACGCTGGCACCGGCACGGCGGCGGACGCGGCCCGCGCGACATCCTTTTCGCGCCATTCTCGGCCGCCGCCCGCCGCCGCCTCACCCCCGCCCGAAGCGGACGCCGCACCATCGGCCTCTTCACCTCCATGCCCGTCGAACCGGCACCGGGCATCCACGTCCTCTCGAACGAATTCGCCTGGACCAGAAAGCGGTTCGGGCCGCCCCGGCTCGCCCGCGGCACCGACATCGTCGGCACCTCCCTCGTCGAGACCGGCGTCGTCGACCCCGACCACTACCTGGAAGCCGTCCGCTCGCTCGCCCGCACACACGGCGCCACCCGCTACTTCGCCCACCGGCGCGAGTCCGCCGGCAAACTCCACCGCCTCGCCGGCGAAACCGGCCTGCAGGTCGTACGCCCTGACCTGCCACTGGAACTCATCGCCCGGCGCGGCCCCATCGGGCGCCTCGTCCTCAGCTTCCCCTCCACCGTCGTGCACACGCTGCCCCTCGCACTCGCCGGCACCGGCGCCCGCGTCGCCGTGTGCGACATCGACCCGGCCTGGCTGACGGACAAGGCGTCACCACGCGCCGAAGGCTTCCTCTCCGGAGTCACCGGCACAGCCAAGGACGTCCAGCGGCTGCCCGCCCCGTGACACCCCCCGCGCAACCGGCCCGAACGATTCCGCGAAAAAGCGGAACCAGTACTGGTACCCCCGTGATGACCACTCCATGCGCCGGGCGGCCTAGATTTCCTTCCCCTATCGGGCTGAACTTTTGTTGATCGAGGGACAGTTGCCCCAACCGCCCCCGTACCCTTCAACGGGTGAACCACTTGATGTCCCGCGAGGCCGAAACCGAAGACGCCCCTGCCGGGGAACCTCTCCCCGGCGCGCTGCCGGAAGCGCTGCGCGCCGAACTCATCGCGTTCCGCCGCGACTTGCACATGCACCCAGAACTCGGCAACCAGGAGTTCCGGACCACCGCCGCAGTCAAGGCACGCCTGGAACAAGCCGGCCTCACGCCGCGCGTCCTACCCCTCGGCACCGGCCTGACCTGTGACATCACGCCCGGCCTGACACCATGGGACAGAACCCGGCCCATGCTCGCCCTGCGCGCCGACATCGACGCGCTGCCCATCCCCGACACGAAGACCGTGCCCTACCGCTCGACCGTCCCCAACCGCGCCCACGCCTGCGGCCACGACGTCCACACCACCGTCGTCCTCGGCGCCGGCCTGGTCCTCGCCGACCTCGCACGCCAAGGTCTGCTGCCGCGGCCGGTACGCCTGCTCTTCCAGCCCGCCGAGGAAGTCCTCCCCGGCGGCGCCACCGACGCCGTCGAAGCCGGCGCGCTCGACGGCGTCGGGCGCATCCTCGCCGTCCACTGCGACCCCCGCGTCGACGCCGGACGCATCGGACTGCGCGCCGGCGCGATCACCTCCGCCTGCGACCGCCTGGAAGTCCACCTGGACGGCCCCGGCGGCCACACCGCCCGCCCCCACCTCACCACCGACCTGGTCACCGCGGCCGCCCGGGTCGCCGTCGACGCCCCCGCCCTCCTCTCCCGGCGGGTCGACACCCGGGCCGGGCTCGCGGTCACCTGGGGACGCCTGGAGGTGGGCCACGCCTGCAACGTCATCCCCCAGCACGCGGAGCTGGCCGGCACGGTCCGGTGCCTGGACCTGGACGCCTGGCGGGACGCGCCGGACCTGGTCCACGCGGCCATCGACGAAATCGCGACGCTGCACGGGGCGAAATGCCAGGTCAACTACGTACGGGGAGTGCCGCCCGTAGTGAACGAACCGGTCTCCACCCAACTCCTCCACGACGCGATGACCGCCCGCCGCGGCCCGCACGCCGTCGAGGGCACCGAGCAGTCCCTCGGCGGCGAGGACTTCTCGTGGTACCTGGAGCGCATCCCCGGCGCGATGGCCCGCCTGGGGGTACGGCCACCGGGTAGCAGCGCGCGGTACGACCTCCATCGTGGCGACTTCGACGCGGATGAGACGGCGCTGGACGCGGGAGTGGAGCTGTTTACGGCTGCGGCGCTGTTGTCGTAACGGTCGCGCGCGGTTTTCCCACTTGCCTGGTCGCGCTGCGCGCGATTGCGCCCACGGTCCGGTGGGTGGGGGGCCGGGGCCCCGCAGGGGTCTCTCCTCACCGCAGTCGCGGAAGCCTTGTCTGGAAAGCTGAACCTGGTGTTGCGACGTG